>DUCD01000319.1:0-15625 GCA_012959985.1 Verrucomicrobiales bacterium
CAAAACCGGAAAACCGGCAGGCCAACAACAAACCAAACCATAACAATGCCCCCCTCCCTTGTAGCGTAATCACACCGCTCTTGAGGTCATTGATTCAGAAACGCGCCGATAAAATCACGTGAAAACGATTTGCTAACCTAATGGCAGTATAGGCGATAAAGCTTGCACTTATGGCTCTGAAGTTCTGAATAAACGGAATGACGGTAAATGCGGGCCGGAACAAGCGGATTTTCCAGTTGAGAAGTTTGCGGATTTCAGGTCGATCTGCCGTTCGGTCTCCGGTTTTCAAGGCGGCAGTTTATGGGGTCATTTTAATGATGTTTATACGGTGGTTTGAACATAGTCAGGTTTATCGTCCTTCCAGTAGACACGAGCGTCTTCCGGAGAGTCTCGGGCGTTCCTTTGAGGATTTTTTTCTAAAAAGCAGTGATGGGGTGCATCTGCACGCTTGGTTTTTTCCTGTTGAATCGGAGGCAGAGCTGTCGAAAAGAGTTATTTTGTTCAGTCATGGCAATGCGGGCAATATCAGTCACCGACTCGGCACTTATGAATTGTATCTGTCTCATGGCATCAACCTTTTAGCGTACGATTACCGGGGTTATGGAAAAAGTGAAGGTCGACCCGGAGAAGAGGAAACCTATTCTGATCTGGCAGCTGCCTACGATTGGCTGATCGCCAAGGGGTTTCAGGGCAGGGACATTCTTCTAGTCGGCGAATCCCTTGGGGGAGGAATTTCTTCTGAGCTCCCCTTGCGAAAGGAAGTGGGAGGATTGTTGCTCCTGAGTTCCTTTTCTTCGGTTCTGGATATTGGAAAGGACATGTTTCCCTGGTTGCCGGTTCGGTGGATCAATCAAATCCGATACAATACTATAGGGAAATTACCCAGAATAGAGGTTCCCGTTATGATCATGCACAGTCGTGAGGACAGACTGATCAGTTATGATCATGCAGAGAGGAATTTCAGGGCAGCCAATGAGCCTAAAAAAATGTGGGATATCGGTGGAGATCATAATGAAACGCTGCAAGTTTCACGCGAAGAATACTCTCGTGGGTTTGCTGAATTCCTGAAAATGGTGGATGGAAACCCATGAAAAAACATAGCCTTTCTCAATTGGGAGCCAGAGCTGAGGATTCGCCTATTTCCTGGTTGATGAAAGCGGCGTTGGATCGACCGCAATTGATTTCTCTGGCTGCAGGTTTTACGGACAATACAACCCTGCCATTAAAAATCACTCAAGAGATTTTCAACCGTATTCTGGGGTCATCCTCCAAAGGAAGACCGGCGCTTCAATATGGGACGACTCAAGGTGATCTCACCTTGCGCCGTTTGACGGCCCGAAGACTCTACTCTTTGGATTTCCCTGAGACTTCACCGGAAAACCCTCCCGTCAGCAGTTACTCCGCCGGAAATATTGTAATCACCAACGGTTCGCAGCAGTTTCTCTATCTACTATCAGAAGCATTGTACGATCCCGGCGATCTGATTCTTGTAGAAGATCCTACTTATTTTGTTTTTCTGGGAATTGCCAAAAGCCTTGGCATGCAATGTCGGGGCATTCGTATGCAATCGGATGGCATAGATATCAAGCACCTTGAGGAGCAGCTGGAAGGTCTCAGGGACTCAGGGGGAATCCGACGCCTGAAAATGGTTTACCTGGTTTCTTATTTTCAGAATCCCACTGGCCGGACGACGGCCTTGGACAAAAAGAAACAGGCCCTGGATTTGATCCGGAAATATGAATCCCACGCCGGGCATCCGATCTTTCTTCTGGAGGATGCCGCTTACCGTGAACTTCGATTTTCCGGGGTCCCCGTGGCGTCGATCCTTTCTCTCGATCCACATCAGGAAAGAGTCATCTATACCGGTACCTACAGCAAGCCGTTTGCAACCGGAGTTCGCGTGGGTTTTGGCGTTGTTCCTGACAGCCTGCTGTCGACGATTCTGAGGATCAAGGCGAATCACGATTTCGGTTCTCCCCATTTATTGCAGAAGCTGATGGGGGAAGTCCTGTCCGGACCCCATTATGAATCTCACCTATTGACAATACGCCGACGATACCTGCGGAAATCGAGAGCGATGATATCCGCAATGAAGAAATTTTTTCCAGAATCATACCATTGGGAAACTCCTGAAGGCGGATTGAATGCCTGGGTCGTACTTCCACGGAAAAGGAGAACTGGCCTGAAATCTCGGATATTCAAAGAGGCTTTGAATCAGAACGTCCTGTATGTCCCGGGTTCTTTGTGTTACGCAGAAGATTCCAGTAGGCTGAAACCGAACCACGAAATGAGAGTCAGTTTTGGGTCTGCTTCGGAACCGGATATCCGCGAAGGAATCAGGAGATTGGGTCGGGTGTTCTCAGAATTAGGATAGAATAAAAATACTTTTGGACTATGAATTATACTGTCATGCAGACCCGTCTTGAGCCACTTGACCTCGATGCGCTCAAGAGAGCTTTTGGTTCAATATCTCAACTGACCGATGCCGATGCCGGAATCCTATCGCGTCACGGATATGGGATCCTGGTAAACAGCTTGCCGAAGAAGGATGTCTGGCCGTTGCATTCCGCTTTGGCTAATGAGGGGATCCAAACCCAGGTCGTCCCCGATTCCGATATTCCTGAACTGCCCGTGCTCAAACATGTTCGACGACTTCAAATTCGTGATGATTCACTTGGTATCATGGATTCACTGGGGAGAGAAATCCCCATCCCCTGGAAGGATATCATGATGATTACGGCTGGAAAAACACGCGTGCTTAATTTTAGATCAAAATACCGTGCCACTCCTCCTCCAACCACAATAGGTGTGGGGCCTCTTGGCGGTGGGGGTCTCTACTCTTATAAAAGAAGGCTGAATTCTCATACCCGGGAAATCCAGGAACCGACATGGATTCTGGAGTTGTTTCTTCGGGGCAATACCATGAGGTTTCAAATTCGGTCAGATCGATTCGTTTTTCAGCCCATCTATCCTGATCACCACTCCGGACGCACCACGGAAAGTTTCGCCCGATTGATCTGCGATTTGTCTCGATTTATGCCTGATGCCTTGGTGAATCGCGGTGCCTATTACATTAAGAAGGGATTGGACACGGATTTGGTCTATACCAACAAAGGAGCATTTGACGAAGAAAGCCGATGGCTTCTTTGGTTGGCCCAGCAGTCAGAGTAAAGTGCTCTGTCTTCAGCGCATTTCCAGCGAAGTCACCAAGGGCAGGCCCTATCGGTTGAAAATAGCCGAGGCTACAGTTTTCATTGCTCTGAAATCAGAGGTCTGAGATCAACCGGGAGGCCATTTCATTGGGCGGTCGCCCAAAATATGGCAGTGCAGGTGAGGCACAGATTCACCGCCATTGCGTCCATTATTGATGACCAATCGATACCCGTTTTCCTCTAATCCCACCGAACGAGCTACCGCGGCAGCTTTCAGCATTAGATGACCCAGTAATGAATGGTCATCGGAATCTGCTTCCGCAATTCGGGGGATGGGTTTCCTGGGAATGATCAGGATGTGAGTCGGGGCGACCGGATTGGCATCCTTGAAAGCAAAAACCTGATCATCCTCGTAAACGGTTTCTGCAGGGATTTCCCCGGCGATGATTTTTTCGAATATCGTGCGACTCATATTGGATGGATCTTACAAAAATTGAATCAGAGAACTGAATCAGAGAACTGAAGCGGAGAATCTCAGCAGACTACCAGTGAAAAATCATTCTGATTGTAGTCTCTCGAAAGACAGATCCGGATGTAATCGACGATCTGATCGTTGAGATTCTGGCATTTCAATGACCAGCGCTTTGCGCCCATCAGACTTTTAACACATGGACGCAGACCATTGATACGAATCAGACTCGGTGATGAGGTGATCTTCAGTTGGAGTTCCTGCCGAAGCTTGTTGAAGAAGACCAGTTCAAATCCTTTTCCCGATTGGCGTGCCAGTTCATTGAGATCGGATTCAGCAGTTTTCAGCGTCGGATTCTCGGTATCTTCAGTCGTTGTCACCGATAAACCGAATCCGGTCAACACCTGCTTGAGTGCCACGGTGAACTCAGCGATTGAAACCCACAGCTGATTTTTCTCGTTTTTGAAAAAGTAAAGGACAGCGGAAGAAGCGTTATGAATCAATTGAGGGTCCAATGCCTCCGCGGCATCGCCTAGAAGCTCTATTGTGACCAACTCGGCTGAGCAGGGAATGGTTTGGCCGTTTTTAGTTTTGAAGTATAAGTAGTCGGAATGGAGAAGGATCATTTGAAGGTTTCCAGTTTTTTTACTTCACTGACGAATTCGGTGGCTTCCTGGAATCGGCGATAAACACTTGCGAATCGGACGTAGGCAACATGGTCTGTCTTTCCCAGTTGGTCCATTACTTTTTCACCAATCGCCCTTCCCGGAATTTCACGTTCATATTTCTCGGTAACCGCCTCGACGACCAGCTCGACCAATTTCTCAATGGCGTCTGCACTGACCGGTCGTTTTTCACAGGCTTTTCGAACGCCGCTTAAGAGCTTCTCTTTGGAGAAAACTTCTCGGCGCCCATCACGCTTCACCACCATCAATCCCTCGTATTCAACCTCTTCGTAGGTAGTGAATCGTCCATCGCATCCGGTGCATTGTCTTCGACGGCGGATGGCTGCCCCTTCACGGGAAGACCTTGAGTCGATCACTCTATCTTCCAAGCAGCCGCATTTCGGGCATTTCATAGAATGTTGTCGCTACCGGTAAATCAATACTTAAACAAGTGATCCCACTTGTTTAGCATACAAAATGTTGTGGTGTCAAGTGATGCCTTCCACTAGACTTACCTTATGTCCGGAACCGAATCCAGTCTCTTCAACCGACAAAGTCATCGTCGGCCCCGAAAAGCCCAGTCACCGGCTGCTCGCAGGAAATCCAGGGCGTTAAGAGAATGGCGTCGAGTTGATCTGGAACCTTTGCAGGAAATGATGTCTTTCCGGGCGAAAAAAACCCATGAGGTTTTGAAGGGGGTTCTTAAGAATCTGAATTTGGACCGTAAACAATCGGAAACCGAAATCCTGAAAGTCTGGAACCGGTTGATCGACCCCACGATCACCAAACACGCACAACCAACCGGCCTTCATCAGGGCACGTTATTTGTCAAAGTCGATAGCAGTGTCTGGCTCAGTGAAATAGTGAGGTATCACAGGAAGGAAATTCTGGATCGGCTTCAGCACAGCTTCGGATCCGACCTGATTACGCGGATTTCTTTTTCACTGGGTTGAAGACCGGCTCTATTTAGACCAGCTCTACGCATCTTTAAACACGCGGTTTGCTGTCTCAGCGCGCCGTGTTGGAGACTCGCTCCCTTAACCGCATCGCAGTGCCCGCACGCTCTACGCTCTGTCGGCAGTCTCCAAAAGAGTGTTGATTTGGGAGCAGGCGTAGCCATGGCGGAAATTAGGGTAGCGGAATTCGAACCCCAGGTCCTTCGTCAGTTTCTTATTTGAAACCCGCTTTGAAGTTGTGCCCCGTTTCGTTGGATTTGGATTCTGATCCGGTCGCAACTCCAGTTTTTGACCCGGTAGTTCTTCTGCCAGCCACTTGTAGAAATCCAGTTGAGTGACCGGTTCGTGGTCTGTTGCATTGTAAACCTGATCCGTGACTTCGGTTTCTAGAATCCGGGCCATGATGGAAACTAAGTCGTCGCGGTGAATCATGTTCATGTAGCGTTGGCCGTTTTCCCATAAAGTTATGGGTGCGTTCAGGTAACGTTTCAGGAGGTGACATCGGCCCGGACCATAGATCCCGGCAACTCTGAGGATCAGGGGTTTTGTGTTTTCCAGATCAGTCGAGACTCTGACTATGGATTCGGCCTGTCGAAGAATCTTCGCCCTTGGATTCGAATGACTTGCCTCACTCAACTCATCCACGACTGAACCATCGTTTTGTCCGTAGACATTGGTGCTGCTTGTAAACAGGATTTTTCGTGTGTTCCATTTTGGGATACATTCCCGCAGAGTGCTTGTACCCTCCAGGAAGATCGACCTAAAGGACTCTTCACCTTGTCCGGAAGAAGAGGCGCAATGGACGACCCAGTCAAACGGACCGGAAAGTGATTTCAGAAAAGAAAGTGAGATGATATCTCCCTTGATGGCATGGATGCCTTTCTTGGATAATTTTGAAACATTTCGACCCTTTCGATTGAGGGTAGTCACCTCGTGGCCTTGGTTGATCAGTTTGCCGGCTAACTCAGTTCCGACATAGCCGCATCCGGCAATCAGGCAGTGCATTAAAACCAGTTTATCTTTTGATGGCCCGGATCTCAACCCAATAAGGCTCAGGTATGAATACCACAGATGCCCGTTTTTCTCTCAATGCTATGCGGCGTATCTGTAAGTTGTTTGCATTGAGGAATTACGGATGAACGACAGTGCTGATTCGTGCGAATAACTCCGGTTTGTGACTTGACTAATGGGGGGAGGATGAAGTAGTTGATTCGCGGTTTTCAGGTAGTTTGAATTCCAATTAAACATTAAATTCAGCACAAATCATGGCACAGGCATTTCCTGATATTGGCAATATTGAATACGAAGGTCCTCAGTCAAAAAATCCTTTGGCTTTCAAGTGGTACAATTCCGCAGAAGTGATTGCCGGTAAAACCATGAAGGACCACTTGAGGTTTTCCGTGGTCTACTGGCATACTTTTCGAAATGCGTTGTCGGACCCGTTTGGAGTCGGTACCGCGCAACGTCCCTGGGATGATGGGACGGATTCCGTTGAAAATGCCAAGAATCGGGTTCGTGTTGCTTTTGAGTTCATGGGGAA
Source organism: Verrucomicrobiales bacterium (assembly GCA_012959985.1). Classification (GTDB taxonomy): domain Bacteria; phylum Verrucomicrobiota; class Verrucomicrobiia; order Limisphaerales; family DUCD01; genus DUCD01. The sequence continues at coordinate 6,783 of DUCD01000319.1, forward strand.
ATTGGGGGCTCCGTTCTATGCTTTTCATGATCGGGATGTGGCGCCCGAGGGGGAGACGCTTGCCGAATCAAATAAAAATCTCGAAGCCGTTGCCGAAGTTCTCAAAGAGGAACAGGAGCGTACCGGTATCAAGCTGCTTTGGGGAACCGCCTGCTTATTTGCCAATCCACGTTATATGCATGGAGCGGCAACCAGTTGTAATGCCGATGCATTTGCCTACGCCGGGGCGCAGGTGAAGAAAGCCCTTGAAGTGACTCATGAGCTTGGAGGTGCCGGATATACTTTCTGGGGCGGGCGGGAAGGATACATGACCCTGCTCAATACGGATCTGAAACGGGAGATGGATCATTTAGGCCAGTTCATGCACATGGCTGTTGATCACAAGAAAAAGATTGGATTCGAAGGTCCCTTTTACATTGAACCGAAACCCAAAGAGCCCACCAAACATCAGTATGATTCGGATGCTGCGGCCTGCATCAATTTCCTTCGTCAATATGACTTGATGGATCATTTTAAGCTGAATATTGAAACCAATCACGCAACCCTCGCCGGTCATACGGTGCAGCATGAACTGGAAACCGCCATGGCTGCCGGGGCGTTGGGGTCTATTGATGCCAACACCGGGGATATGCTTCTGGGGTGGGATACCGACCAGTTTCCAACGGATATCTACCTCGCTACGCAGTGCATGCTGTCCCTTCTTAAGATGGGCGGACTCGTGACAGGTGGGGTGAATTTCGATGCGAAAGTCCGTCGTGAAAGCTTTGAACCGATCGATTTATTCCATGCACACATTGGGGGAATGGATGCATTTGCCCGTGGCCTTAAAATTGCAGCCGCAATCATTGAGGATGGTCGCCTGTCTCAATTCGTCCAAAACCGATACAGTTCCTGGGATTCAGGTATCGGGGCTCGCATCGAATCCGGTGAGGTGGGTTTTGATGAGCTTGAAGACTATATGCTGAAAAAGGGAGAAACGGATGCCAACGCCAGTGGTCGCCAGGAATTTCTTGAAAACCTGATCAACGAATTCATCTGAGTTTCGGGGTCATTTCGCAGGGCTGTTTTCGTGGGAGAATTACGGTGACGGTTGTTCCGTGACCTTTCTCGCTCTCGACTTCAATCCGTCCGTGATGGGTTTCAATAATCCTAGCGACGATTGCCAGTCCCAGGCCGGTTCCTGTGGCTTTGTCTGATTTTAGAATAGATCTGAACATTCCCCGGCGTTGCGTCTCACTCATGCCAATGCCGGAATCCTTAAATGATACGGCGATTTCCTCGATTCCGCTTTCAGATGATACTGATTCGTTCTTCCGGGTAATGATTTCCAATGTTCCTCCGTCAGGCATCGCTTCCATTGCATTCAGCATCAAATTCAAAAAGGTCTGTTCCATCTGGGACGAATCCGCTTCGATGACGGGCAAACCGGAATCCATGGTCTTGAGAATACGGGAGTTCTGTTGGTGCATTTTATAACGGGTTAGATGGACTAAATCCTCAATCAGGTCATTGATCATGATTTGCTTGAATTCCGGTTCGTTGTGGCGTGCGATATCGAGTGTTCGCTGGACGATGTTATCCAGTAAATCCATTTTCTCACCCATAATCCGGGAATCCGTCGACCGGGGATCATCTTCGGGGAATCTCAGATCCAGCGAATGGTAAAGCATTTTCATGACGGTCAGTGGATTCCTGATCTCATGAGCCAGCTCTGCTGCCAGCAAACCCAGCGCTGAAAGCTTCTCACTCTGGCGCAGTTGGTCCTCCATATGAACCAACCTTTCATCCAGTCTGGTTTTTTCAATGCAGATTCCCGAAAGTTCGGCCAAGGCACACAGAATCTGAATCTCCTCATTGGAGAAGCTGTATTGAGTATCCTTGTAGACGCTTAGGGTGCCGGTTACTTTTCCTGAGGAAAGCAGGGGGACCCCGAGCAGTGAAATCAAGCCTTCGTTTGCGGCGAATTCCCTGCGCTGGTATTGGCCGGATGACTGTACATTGAGAATTTGGATTGGTTTCGCGCGCCGGACCACGGTTCCTAAAGCCGAATCATCGATGGAGAGTTCCGTATCACCTGGGTAGTTATCTCCGGTGCCGTAACAGGCTTTCAGTTCCAGAATTCCGCTATCTTGACCCAGCATGTGAAGCGAGCAGAGTTGGGCGTTCATGAGCTTACTTGCTTCACGGGTTATGACATTCAGGGCTTCTTCTGAATTGGTCGTTGATTGGATGGTCTTACTGACCTTGCTGAGTGCTTCAAGCAGCTTCACTTTGAGCCGCATTTGTTCATAGATCCAAGTGTTATGAATAACGGTGGTTGCCTGGACCGCGAGGTCTTCCAGAAACTGCTGATCTTCGCTAGTGAATGCCTCCTCCAGGTCTGAATCCATATTGATGACACCGCGGGTTTCCCCTTTGACTTCGAGGGGAATCGCCAGTTCCGATTTCACGTTTTCATGGATTTTTATGTAGTGAGGAGCCTCCTCGACTCTGCCGATTCTTAAGGGTTTTCCAGTTCGCGCAACATGGCCCGTGATCCCTTCTCCTATTTTCAACCTCAGTCCGGCCGCTTCCTGGGACAGTCCATGACTGGCTTGGATTTCCAACAACTGAGTTGTGGGGTTTATCAGAACGATGGAACCTCGGGTGGCCTTGGTGATTTTTACGGCCTCATGAAGGATAAGTTCCAGTGCCTCCTGTGGGTCCAGAGTTGAGTGAATGATATTGCTGACCCGGTATAATCTTTCCAGTCGTTCATACTTTTCCTGGAGTTCTTTGATGGCCGAAGGATCCATGTGAACTTGATTCCAATGTTATTGAATGCGGGTAGTTAGCAAGATTCCGGAAATTCCAAAAAGAAGATTGGGGAACCATGCCGCCAGCCAGGCGGGGATATATCCAGCTGTGCCCAATGCCAGACCAAGGCGCTGAAGTACAAAAAAACCGAAACATATGAAGATGCCTCCGGAAACAGCCACTAAGGCATTTCTTCGTCCGATCGGCGCCCCGAAAGGAATCGCAATGAGGACAACGACAAGACAGGTCCAGGGTTCTGCTAGTCTGGCTTGGAACTGGGTGTTGATCTTGTCGATTCGAGCCTGATCGAATGAGTCCATGAATTTGCGGATTTGAAAGATTTTCTTCAACGAGATGTTGGCGCCTTTAGCTGCGCGTGAGTTGCTCAGGAGTTCGAATTCATGGAATGCCTTGATCTGTTCGGGGGTTTCCTCGAATTGGTCATATTCCAGTTCAGCTCTTGAAGTTCTCTTGGGATCATCCTCGATGTTGGGGGTTTCATCCCGGAATGTCTGGACATCCAGAAAGGTCCAGATTCCGTTTTTCCATCGGACTCCTCCTGCTGCGACAATTTTTTCATTGGTTCCGTCTTTTTTTTCCCATGTCACCGTAATGGGATTACTCGTCCGGTTTTCAGCAAAATCAAACTGCTCGAAACGCCAATGACGTTTTTCTTTTGAATTGCTGAAATTGATATTTCGCAGCAAGTGTCCCCTTTTTGTTTCGTAATCCTCCATGGACACATTTCGATGAAGGATTTCGAAGGTCTTTTCTTCGCTGATGGGGGTCCAGAATTCATTGATTCCAAAAAGAATGATGCTGAATAAAGCACCGATCAAGAGATGAGGCGTACACAATCGCCAAAGGCTGACCCCCGCACACCGAATCGCGGTCAGTTCATTGTAGCGAGAATGGGTTGAAAGGGTATAGAGAATGGCAAGGAGGAGAGCTATCGGCATGACGATTACCAGAAACTGGGGCACCGCATAGAAGTAGTATTCGATCAGGTCTAGAAGCCCTAGTTTTTTCTCCTGGAATTCGTCCAATTCAGAGAATAAATCAGTAGAAATCCAGAAGGTAAGGAATCCTCCAAGACAGTAAACGAGAGTGATGAGCAATTCACTCAGTATATAGCGATCCAAACGCCGCATCGGGCGATCAAGGTAAACTCTGCAATCGGTCGAAGCAAGGGGGATTGAAAAGCTATTGACAGGAATGACAGGGATTCTATGTTCCTGCCGAAAGATTGAATGAAACGAATCAACCTTGATCATCACGCTGCGTCCCCATTGCTGCCGGAAGCATGGGAGGCCATGATGCCGTTTTTTATTGAAAAAAACGGAAATCCTTCGTCTGTACATGCATTGGGGGTGATTGCCAGGGACGCCATTGAGAAGGCAAGAGAACAGGTGGTCCGTTTCATGAATGCCGGAGAGGCTGCCGAAATCGTTTTTACTTCAGGGGGTACGGAGGCCGTCAATACCATCATCCGAGGAATGGCTGCGCTTGAGGGAAATGCACGGGGACATTTCGTTTGCACGGCTATTGAGCATCCTTCGGTAATCAATACCCTTCATGGCCTGGTCCGTTCAGGGTTTAGGGTCACGGAGGTTCCTGTTGACTCACAGGGATTTGTCGATCCGGATGAATTTGAAGACGCCGTGGAAGAAAAGACGATTCTCGCATGCCTGCATCATGCAAATCACGATTTGGGAACCATTCAAAAAATCGAGGAAATTACCCAGAGGATGAATCGGATAAACATTCCGGTTTTTATGGATTGCACTTATAGCGGTGGGTGGCTCCCCTTGGATATTGAGAAAACCCCCATCGATTTTGCCGCTTTTTCTCCTTTTCGGTTCCATGGACCGAATGGTGTGGGGTTCCTTTATCGGAAGAAGGGCAAACTCCTCAGGGGGCTTATGACTGGAGGAGGGCAGGAAAATGGCTTCCGACCTGGAACCGAAAATGTACCCGCCATCGTCGGCGCAGGTGTTGTCGCTGAATCAGCGGCACGAAACATGAAATCCCGACGGCAGGCTCTATTCGGTTTGCAGAACCGTTTGTGGGCGAAATTAAGGGATTCCATCCCCTCGATTACATTGCATGGACCTTCTTTAGGCACTGGAAGAATCTCGAATAATCTAAATATCAGTTTTGATCACACTGAAGGAGAAGGTGTGGTGCTGTTGAGTGATATGCAGGGAGTTGCCTGTGCTGCAGGGTCCGGTTGTATCAGTCAGGAATTGAAGATTTCACGGGTTCTTGAGGCGATTGGTGTGGCTCCCGGTTCTGCCAAAGGAAATATCATTCTTTCTATAGGTAAAGATTTGACAGAGAACGATATAGATCATTCTGTCGACGTGATTACTCAGGTGGTGAATAAGCTCCGTTCCATGTCCCCAACTTGGAGTGAATCTCACCAAAACCAACCAAATTGGAAACCGAAGCAGTCCATTTTGAAGGAATTTCAAACTGAAAAATGAATAAGGAAAGCATCACCGAAGCGCTTAAGAGGGTAAAATACCCTGGATATAACCGTGATATCGTCTCGTTTGGCCTGATCAAGAATATCAGTGCCGCCAATGGAGCGGTCAGTGTTGAGATCGCACTGACTTCTCCCGACCAAAACGTGGCGCAAGTCATTAAAACGGATTGTGAACGTATCATCAAGGAGCAGGCAGGTGTTTTGCATGTCCATGTGGATGTGAAGGTTCCGGCGGGAACTCCGGCGGGACCTCCCCCAGGGCAAACCAGTAATCCTTTTGAATCTCAAAATAAGGTGACGGGCATCCGGCGTATCATTGCCGTGGCCAGTGGCAAAGGAGGCGTGGGAAAATCTACAGTCGCCGTCAATTTGGCCTGTGCCTTGAAGCATTTGGGAGCTGAAGTAGGGTTGCTGGATTGCGACATATATGGTCCCAGTGTTCCCTTGATGATGGGGGTTCAAGAGCGGCCGTCACTCAGCAAGCAGGAAAAAATGATCCCGCCGATGAATCATGGGATCCGCTTGATGTCGATGGGGTTTCTGCTGGATGGAGATGCGCCGGTCATTTGGAGGGGACCCATGATCATGAAAACCATCCAGCAATTCATTACGGTCGTTGAATGGGGGGATCTCGATTATCTCGTCGTGGATCTACCTCCGGGGACAGGTGATGCGCAACTATCTTTGTGTCAGACGGTTCCGCTTGATGGAGGAGTGATTGTCACGACACCGCAGGAAGCTTCTCTAGGGGTGGTTCGTAAGGGAATTGCGATGTTCGAAAAGGTTAATGTTCCTATTCTTGGAATTGTTGAGAATATGAGCTATTACACGACTCCTTCCGGTGAAAGAGTGGAGATTTTCGGTCATTCAGGGGGTAAGAAGGAAGCCAAGCGGAAAGGGATCCCTTTTCTTGGTGAAGTGCCCATTTTTGTTGAAATCCGGGAGGGGGGGGATGCGGGGACTCCGGTAGTGGCTTCTGATTCGGAATCAGTTTTCAGTAAACCATTTATAGAGATTGCGGGTTCCTTAATAAGCCGGTTTCAACCTACGGCATAAATTCCAAAACTTTTTCAAACTCACCTGAAGTGTATATTTCTTATGGATTCTAATAACAATGAATCGGAAGCCGGAAGTTCCGGGCTGGAATCGAAGAAAGACCCTCCCGAACCCCGCTCTTCAAGCTGCGAAGCGGATGAGATAATCCTGAATCAGCTGAAACAGTGTTTTGACCCGATTATTCCCATGAATATCGTTGATTTGGGTTTGGTGTATGGAATTAACCGAGAGGGCGAGCGAGTGGGAATTACCATGACACTGACTGAACGCGATAGGGATTCTGCACGAAAAATGGCTGAAAAAGTTCGCCGACAGGTTCTTGAAATCGAAGGAATCGAGGCGGCCAAGGTGGAGCTTGTGTGGGATCCACCCTGGCACCGGGGAATGATCTCCTCGAAGGGGAAACGGAAACTGGGATTGCTGTAGAATCAATTTAAGGGTTGTCATCATGGAACGAATAGATTAAGTTCCGTTCCAGTCCAGCGGCACGATTTTTAAGGCATGTTGTAGAATGGTTAAATCTGACAAAAAATCACTCAGTAAGGATAAGCTGCTGCAAGGTTCATCCCTTTACAAGGAATTCCTGGCTGAGCGTGAAGAAATCCTTAAGCACAAATGGATTGAATCTGAGAAAGCCGGCATGGATATTGGATTTGAATTCGCTCTGACCGATTGGATTGTTAACCATCGGTCCAAATGGAGAAAAAGCCGGCAGCTCATTGTTCAATTCAGCCGTTGATCAGTCCTTTTTCAGGTTTGTCGCCTTTTTGAGGCAACAAAACCTTCCGCCAATCGCATTTTTCTTTAACTCGCAATCATTTCTTCTGCTATGACGTCTTCTTCCTTTGATCGTTCCTCGTTATTGGATTCGGATTCCATGCAGCAAACCATCCAAAGGATGGCTGATCAAATCCAGGCAACCATTGAAGATCAGGGAAGTCTGGTCTTTGTAGGGATTCAGAAAGGAGGAGTCATTTTGGCGAAACGCCTCTCCCGGATCGTATTTGAAGGGAAAGGATCGAGCCGTACGGTTGGCATTCTGGATATCGGCATGCATCGGGATGACCTGGATCAGAACCGGGTTCCCGAGATCAAACCCACCGATATTCCCTTTGATGTCACCGGAAAGTCGGTTGTTCTGGTGGACGATGTGCTCTTCAGTGGCCGAACGATTCGCGCAGCTATGGATGCTATCACTGACTTGGGCCGTCCCGGCAGGATTCTGTTAGCCGTTTTAGTTGACCGAGGTCACCGGGAACTCCCCATCAAGGCTGATTTTGTGGGGGAAGTTGTTGAAACTTCTCCTGATCAGTTTGTGGATGTTCAGTTGACGGAAGAGGGCATAGGTGATTACATTTTCCTTAAAGGAAAATGAGTTGGAAGCATCGGCATCTGTTGGACATCAAGTCCCTGGATAAATCAGATATCCTGACCGTTATTGAAACGGCTCGTCAGTTCAAGGCGGTCGGGGAGCGATCCATCAAGAAAGTGCCTTCATTGCGCGGCAAAACCATTGTCAACTTGTTCGTTGAACCCTCCACCCGAACTCGGATCAGTTTTGAATTGGCGGCGAAAAGGTTGACGGCCGATATCATTAACTTTACTGCGTCCGCTTCATCCTTGCAAAAAGGAGAGACTCTAAAGGACACAGCGAAGACTATTGAAGCTCTGAATGCTGATATTTTCATCGTTCGTCATAATGCCTGTGGGGCTCCTCACTTTCTTTCCAGGTTTCTGGATGCATCGGTCGTGAATGCCGGTGACGGAGCCCATGCTCATCCTACCCAAGCTCTATTGGATGTCTTTACCATGATCGATCATCTTGGGGATCTGGAAGGAAAACAAGTGACGATTCTTGGAGATATTCTTTACAGCCGGGTGGCTCGATCCAACATCTGGGCATTGAAAAAGTTGGGAGCCGAGGTGACCCTGTGCGGGCCTCCAACCTTGGTTCCCCGGATATTTGAACAATGGGGATGCAAGGTGACCTATGACGTCGACAAGGCGATCCAGGATGCCGACATTATCAATCTGCTGCGGATTCAACATGAAAGGCAGCGTCATGCCATGTTTCCTGGAATTGGAGAATACAAAACACTCTTTGGTTTGAATAAGGAGCGTTTTCGTCATACTCGCCCAGAAGTGCTGATCATGCATCCAGGTCCCATCAACCGAGGTGTTGAAATCGACAGCGAAGTGGCGGATTGCGAGCGTTCAGTGATTATGGAGCAGGTGACAAATGGTCTGGCGGTCCGAATGGCGGTCCTTTTTCTCGTCAGTGGAGGCCAATCCTCTCAGATCGAATCCTCTGACTGACATCATAGGTTGGTATTGCAATGTAATGATTCCGCGGCACGCTGAGACAGCATACACTACAGCCATTCGCTTAAAGGGATTATGGAAAGATTTTGGAAATTTCCCAATGGTCGGCATCCTCGCAAACCTCTTCGCCGAACCCATGATTCCCTTTGGAATGGTCTTTTCTTTTTCTTCTTCTCTCCTG
>DUCD01000319.1:15683-18095 GCA_012959985.1 Verrucomicrobiales bacterium
TTTATACTCCATGAAAAGGTCCCGGTTCAGCGCCCCGGGCTTCAGGAAATCGCCGGGACTTATATTCCAGCCCATCACGTCCGACAATTTCAGCCTCTGGGATTTTCCGAAAACTTGATGCCGATCAGTATAAAACAGAGTTTAGGTGATTGTTTCCGTTGGAGTTCACGCTTTAGCGTGTTTTATTACAGGCACGCTAAAGCGTGAACTCCAACAATCCGATGGGGGTGAGGCTTAACCTAATGGCAAGGAGGCATCCTTGGCGGTTCCATTCCTCTTTGACAACGAGGGGAAGCCGCGTAGCTTTATTTCGAGGAATAAGAGATTTGCTGGAGAGTCATAAAAGCTATGGACAAGATCGGATTTCAAAGGGGACCTATCCGTTATCTTCAGCAGAGACCGACTCCCGGATTTACCTTGATCGAGCTTCTGGTCGTGATTGCAATCATCGCTGTTCTTGCCGCACTTTTGCTTCCCGCGCTGGGGCGTGCCAAGGCGAGCGCCCAGTCAACAAGTTGCAAGAATAATTTAAGGCAGATGTCCATTGCCTTGAAACTCTATGTCGATGATTTTGAGAAATATCCGTTTACAGCAGATTTTTCACAGGGAAAAGTTTGGTATAATTTTTTGGAACCCTATCTTTCCGGAAATACGAATGTGTTCAATTGTCCCTCCTATAAAGGTCACAATGGATTTAAATGGATCAAGAGCACTATTTATTATTTCGGGGGAAGCTATGGCTATAATGGTTTCGGCAGTCGCAGTCTCACTTACCAATACCGTAGCGATCGAGATCTGCTCGGGCTTGGAGGAGATCGCAGTTTTCGAACCCAGTTGTCAATGAAAGCCGTGGAGGAATCCCGCATACTTCATCCGAGCAACATGTTGGCAATGGGGGACTCGATGGAGACAGCCTACGGGGAAATTACCGGATATCTGCTCAACCTGAAGGATGGGCAGCGCGAGGGAAAGTCACGCCATGTTTCCAGCGTCAACAGCACTTTTTGCGATGGCCATGTCGAACAATCCAGTCGCAAGGAACTTGTCCAGTCGTCCGACTTCAGGATGAAACGCTGGAATAATGACAACCTGCCTCATCAGGAGAGCTGGAAAGATCTTTAGTCATTCTAATCGTCCACTTATGTTCCGACCCTGTATCGATCTGCACGAAGGCACCGTTAAACAAATTGTCGGCGGGTCCCTGGAGGAAGGAAAAGGCACCCTGAAGACCAATTTTGTTTCTGAACGAGACAGCGCCTGGTTTGCCGAACTCTACAGGAAGGATGATTTAAGGGGGGGGCACGTGATCATGTTGGGATCAGGAAATGAAGAAGCGGCGCTGAATGCATTATCCGCCTTTCCTGGGGGGCTTCAGGTCGGGGGAGGCATCCACGCCGGCAATGCAGTCCGCTACCTAGATGCGGGTGCTTCTCATGTCATTGTGACTTCCTGGGTTTTCAAGGATGGACGCATTGAATGGGACCGCCTTAACAAACTGCTTGATCTGATCGGGAAAGAAAAACTCGTTCTGGATTTGAGTTGTCGGATGCGGGATGACCGATATTGGGTCGTTACTGATCGATGGAGCCAATGGACGGATTTCGAAGTTGATTCGGAAACTCTCGGTTCCCTGTCCCGATATTGTGACGAGTTTCTGGTGCATGCGGTGGATGTGGAGGGACTATGCCGTGGTATTGATACCCGACTGGTTGCCTTGCTGGGGAAGGGGTGTCCGATTCCAGTTACTTATGCCGGTGGAGCAAAATCGCTCGACGATTTGAAACAAGTGGAAGACCTTGGAAACGGAAGAGTTGATCTGACCATCGGTTCCGCACTGGATATCTTCGGAGGGGATGGAGTAAAGTATACAGACGTTGTCGGGTTTAATCGCTCGATCTCACTTTTGAAGAAACAAAACAATACTCAAACCTGAACGCCTATGGGTAAGGAATTTCTGATATTTGTTCGAAGTGCGGGATGTAACGACCATTATCAAGCCAATTGAGAAAGGCGACCCAAGGCGATCAGACGAGTCGCCGCGTCAGGAAATTTGGGATTGAAGCGGTAGAGACAATGGAATAAGGGCATCCCTGAAAATTCTCCGGCCTCGGCGTGGCCATATTCAGAGTCGATGGCCTGAAAACGCACACGGGTATCTTCATCCTTCCCGTGTTGGAAAACAATTCCAGCCAATTAAGCCATTGCGGGAATTGATTATTCAATGCCACGCACCTTAGAAAAGTTTTTCCAAACAGCCTCTAACTTCTCGCAAAGTGTAAGGCTTAGGCAGAAAGTCATTAAAAATTTGACCCTCCATGTCCGTCTGATCGAATCCCTCTGTGTAGCCCGATAGCGCTGAGGTAAATGGACCCGTCTGTGCTGAGATAAATTGACCCGCCCTGTAATTGGTTG
>DUCD01000320.1 GCA_012959985.1 Verrucomicrobiales bacterium
AGCATGCTTTGCGCGATCGACCCAATACTCGATTCCGGGTCAGGGAAGTTTCTGGGGAGCTGAAAATTGTCCAGGTCGATGGTCGTTCCACGGAGGAGCTGGATCTGCAAGGAAGATATCAATTGAGAGCCGATGGAACCATCCAGGAGTTTGGAGAGACCGATGATTTATTCCGAAATCTTGGGGGCAATCGTTTTGAACGGATTCCTTTCAATACAGGTGACTTTCTCGATGAAGAGGGAAAAGCATTGACCCGAGAGCCCACTGATTGGGGACTGTCAGTCATGTTTCGTGACATCAATCAGGACGGTCTCCCTGATCTCTACGTTTGCAATGATTTTGAGTCGCCGGATCACATTTGGATTAATCAGGGACATGGCACTTTCCGCGCAATTTCCATGAACTCCATTCGCCAGACGAGTTTGTTTTCCATGGGCGTCGATTTTGGCGATATCAATCGGGATGGATTTGATGATTTTTTCCTGGCTGACATGCTCAGTCGTGATTTTGTCTCCAGGCATCTTCAGAAAGGGGATTCCGGCATGAAGGAATCACCCCCCAATGGAACGGGTTCCTACCGCAATCAGGCCATGAGGAATATGTTACTGCTGAATCGGGGGGATGGAAGCTACGCTGAAATCGCCTACCACAGTGGAGTTCATGCTTCTGAATGGTCATGGACTCCGATCTTCCTGGACGTGGATCTGGATGGATATGAAGATTTGATAGTGACCAATGGACACGAACGAGATGCGCTTAACATCGATATCAGCCATCGGATTGATGAGGCCATGTCCAGGAAAAACATGAGCAGGCGTGAAAAGTTGGAATTACGAAAGGCATTTCCCAGGCTTGCCGTAAAGAATCTGGTGTTCAGGAATACTGGGCAGTTGCAATTTGTTGAATTCGGTGAGCAATGGGGCTTTCAGGAAACCAGCGTCTCGCATGGAGCCGCTCTGGCCGACCTTGATAATGATGGTGATATGGATCTGGTCGTGAATAACCTGAACCAGGATGCATTTGTGTATCGCAATGACTCACAAAAGCCGGTGATTGCCATCCGACTGAAACCCGACGGACCCAATACCAGGGGCATCGGTGCGCGGATCGAAGTGACAAATGCAAACTTCACTCAAAGCCAGGAAATTATCTGTGGGGGACGTTATCTTTCTTCCGATCAGCCACAGCGTTCGTTTGCGGTCATTCATCCTGAACAGCCGATTCACATCAAGGTCAAGTGGCCGAACGGTGGGGTTACTCATTTGGAGGACGTGAAAGCCGGCAGGATTTATGAAATACAGGGCATAAGTGCTCCACCTTCCATCCCTGATTCCAGTCCGAAACGGTTGACCGTTTTCAAGGATGTCAGTCCTCTCATTCATCATCGGCATGGTGAACGGATTATGGACACTTCAGGAACCCAACCCTCAATTTTCAGGCAGATGAATCGAATGGGTCCCGGGGTTGCATGGTTCGATGTGAATCATGACGGTTGGGACGATCTCTTGATAGGAAGCGGAATCGGTGGGAAGTTTTCTGCTTTTGCCAATGATCAAAATGGCGGGTTCAGGCAATTGACCGGATTGCCTTATGGATCCACCTTGAGACGAAACCAATCATCTTTACTGGGGTGGGTTGGACACGATGGCGGCGTCCAGATTCTTGTCGGAAATATTGAAAGTGTCCCATCACCGATGGCCCGCAACCCGATTCAATTCTATCGATTGAATCGAAAAATGGTTTCTAATCTTGTGACATCGCCTCAGGTTGGCAAAGGCACGATGTGCATGGCCGATATTGATGGAGATTCAGATCTGGATTTGTTTGTCGGAGGAAAATGGACCCACGGACGGTATCCGGAAAAAGTGGATTCACAGATTTTTCTGAATCAGGAAGGGAAGTTTCGATTGGATCCAAACGGATCACAGGTATTCAAGGGAATCGGGATGGTCAATGGATCGGTGTTCAGCGATCTGGATAGGGATGGTGATCCGGATTTGGTTTTGGCTATGGATATGGGGTCGTTAAGGATTCTGATAAATGACCGGGGTCACTTTCAGGACCGTTCAGAACAATTCGGCATCGATTCCTACATAGGTTTCTGGAACGGGATAGCCACCGGTGATTTCAATGAAGACGGGCGTCCTGACATTGTGGCAACCAACTGGGGGAGCAACCATGCTTATCAGGAGTTTTCACCCTCGCCCTTAATTGTCTACTATGGTGATCTGGCTGAGAACGGAGTGTTGGAAATCTTTTCCGGGTTTCATTCTGAATCCGAGGCTCGCGAAGTATCGCTGGTCTGTTATACCGACATGCAGAAAACCTTTCCCGGGTTTATGGAGCGATTTTCAAAATGCAGGGATTATGCTGAAACGGATCTGCGTCATTTGTTGAAACCCTGGATGGATCGTTTGAAAAAAGTGAAAGTAAACCACATGACATCCTCCGTTTTCCTAAGTGGTCCGGAACAATACAAAATGGTTCCGTTACCCTTTGAGGTTCAGACCGCACCCGCATTCGGATGTGTCGTCTCGGACTTCAATTCCGATGGTCATCAGGATGTTTTTGTCAGTCAGAATTTTTCAGGTGTCCGTCACGGTGCCTCACGATTGCATGCGGGAACCGGGGCCTTGTTGTTTGGAGATGGTCGTGGGTCTTTCCGTGTTGTCTCTGCCGCAGAGAGCGGGCTTTCGCTTTTCGGTGAAGGGCGAGGGTGCACTGTGTCTGATTTCAATCAGGATGGACGAGTCGATTTGATGGTCGGTCAGAATAATGATGAAAGTCGACTGTTTCTCAATCAATCGAATCAAGCCGGGATTCGTTTTCGCGTGGTCGGTGATTCATTCAATCCCCACGGAATCGGCACCCGGATTCAAGTTGTTTATCGGGATGGACGATTAGGCCCGGTTCAGGAAATTCAGGCGGGATCGGGGTATTGGTCAATGAACAGTGTGGTTCTGCAATTGCCTCAGGATCCACGACCGGAAAAAATCATTATTCACTTGCCGGGAAAACCGCAGCAAATTGTTGCCTTCCCTGACATCGCGACGGAAATCGTGATTCACCAAAACGGGAGGATCAATGCGCATCTGTAAACTGGGATTGATGATCCTGCTGCTTACCGGGCATTGGCAGCAAATTATTGCTGATCGGGATACCCCTTTGCCCCAAGGTTTGTCTCGTCAGGAGCTTCATCCCATAGGGAAACTCGGGAAACATGGATTTCAGGAGATGATGCCGAAAGAAACGGGAATTCATTTCAGCAATCAACTGACTCGGGAAAGGGCTGCTGAAAACCAGATTCGCACTAATGGTGCCGGTGTTGCCGCAGGGGATTATGATGGAGATGGCAGGTGTGACTTGTACTTTTGCAATCAACAAGGTCCAAACGCATTGTTCCGAAATCTCGGTAACTGGAAATTTAAAGAGATTACGGACCAACCGGTTCTTCTCGATGAAGATCGGGAATCTTTAGGAGCTGTATTTGCAGATGTCGATGGAGATCGCGATCTGGATCTTCTGCTTACTTACCTCGGTGGCGGTACTCGTTTGCTGCTTAATTCAGGCTCAGGTCGTTATGCCTTATCTGAATCCTCCGGACTGCAGCAGCATTACTGCAACACATCCTTGGCCCTGGGGGATGTAGATCATGACGGGGACTTGGATCTCTATGCTGCCAATAATCGGACGACCACTATTCGGAGTACCGGATTGAAAATGTTATCCATCAATGGGCGTAGAATCTTGCTGCCTGAAGATCGTGACAATTATCAAATCACCGAAGAGGGGATTGTTTTGGAGTATGGGGAACCGGATTTTCTATATCTGAACGATGGTAAGGGTCATTTCCTTCCAATGAGTTGGACCGACGGTTTCTTTAAAAACAAAAGGGGCGAATCATTGGGAAAAGCGCCCCAGGGATGGGGCTTGTCAGTGCAGTTTCATGACATGAATGACGACGGGTTTCTGGACTTATATGTTTGCAATGATTTCTGGACCGAAGACAACATCTGGATCAATCAGGAAGGGAAGGGATTTCAGGCGATCGATCCATTTCGTATTAGGCATATGCCGACCTTTTCCATGGCAGTGGACTTTGCGGATATCAATCAAGACGGGTATTTTGATTTTCTGGTCGCTGATATGTTGGGTAAAGATCATGCGACGCGCATGATGCAGTTGGCTGCAAGGACTCCCTATTCCAGCGATCCTGCAGATTATCTGCACCAATCACAGATCGAACGAAATGTTCTCCATTTGAATCGTGGCAATTTCAGCTATGTGGACATCGGTCCATACAGTGGGTTGGCAGCCACCGGATGGACTTGGTCGGTTGTTTTCCTCGACGTGGATCTGGATGGATTGCCGGACGTCCTTACCACAACGGGGCACATATTCGATTCTCAGAATCTGGACATCAGTCGTGAAATCAGCACGATGCGAAAACGTCCGGGCGATCCCAGTTATCGGAAGACCCTCAAATATCCAATTATGCCTCAACCCAATGGGGCTTATCGAAACTCAGGAAACCTGACTTTTGAAGAAATGAGTTCCGAATGGGGATTTGATCATGATGGAGTCTCTCATGGAATGGCATTGGCGGATTTGGATAATGACGGAGATCTGGATGTCGCGGTGAACCATTTGGGCGAAAACGCAGGGATTTATCAGAATATTTCCTCGGCATCTCGAATTGCGGTCCAATTGATAGGGAAGTCCCCGAACACAGCTGCTATCGGGGCAAGAGTGCGGCTGATGAATGGCGAACTTGTCCAGGTGCAGGAATGGAAGGGTGGAGGACGGTATCTCTCGTGTGACCAGGTGTTGAATACTTTTGCGGTTCGGTATCCGGAGATGCCATCTGAATTGGAGGTGCGGTGGCCGAATGGGAATGTATCGCTATATTTCGATCTGGTGCCCAATAGTTTGTATCGGATCCGGGAACCGGAAACATCGCTTACAAATCCGCTTGTTGAGGAATCGTTTGTCCAAAGTGTGCCCCACCATGCGATCTTTGAAGAAGTCAGCCATTTGTTGAATGATCACCAATCGGAAGTCGAATTCAACGATTTTGAAGCGCAGCCCTTATTATTGAAGAAACTCAGCCGGGAAGGTTCGGGGCTCAGTTGGATCGATTTGAATGGAGACGGTTGGGATGACCTTATTGTGCCAGGAAGTCGTGGCGGTAAATTGAAGGTTTTTCAAAACAATGGGGTGAAAGGATTCAGCCCCAGGGAGGGGTTGTTGATGAATCAGTTCAGCCGTCGAGATCAAACGACTGTTCTCCCTTTTTACAGAGAGAGTGGGTTGTCCGCTTTGCTGATCGGCACTTCGCATTGGGAAGACAACCGACGATCCGTTCGCCCCATCCGCCTTTTTGATTTTGGAAAAGGAATGGTCAGAGACATTGGTTTGTCTCAAAACGATGCCGTCGGATCTATTTGCATGGGAGATCTCGATCAGGATGGAGACCTTGACCTCTTCATCGGAGGGAGAGTCCGTCCTCGGGATTATCCGCATCCCGCTTCCAGTCGGATCTATTTGAATCAGGACGGCAGGTTTGTTCCAGATGAAAAACGCAATGGTGTTTTAAGCGAAATTGGACTGGTGTCCAATGCTGTTCTGGTTGATTTGAATCAGGACTCGTTCCTGGATTTAGTTCTGGCCTGTGAATGGGGTCCCATTCGTATATTATTGAATTCGATCGATGGATTGGTCGATCATACCAGTGAACTCGGTTTGGATGATTACCATGGGTTCTGGTCGGGAATCGCTTGCGGCGATTTTAACCGTGATGGTCGATTGGATCTAGTTGCCGGGAATTGGGGCTTGAATTCCACGTTTCAAAAACATCCATCCGACCCACTGCGAATATATTTTAAGGATACGGATGAATCATCTTCCCTTAGGTTTTGTATCACCTATTTGGATTCATCCGATAGTGTTGAAAAACCAGTTTTTGATTTGAATTCAATGGTCCGGGTTTTTCCTGAACTTCGACTGAAGTATAAAAGGCTTGATCAGTATGGTCTGGCCAGTGCTCAAGATATTATGGGCGACACCCTGCAGCAGTGGTCACGATTACAGGCCAATACCTTTGCAAGCACCGTATTCATTAACCGGGGTGATTCCTTCGAAGCGGTGACGTTGCCGCTGCCTGCGCAGTGGTCACCGGTCAGCGGCGTATCTGTGGCCGATTTCAACAATGACGGCCATGAGGATATTTATCTGGCACAAAACGATTCGACGCTGAATCCGAAGTTCGAACGACAGGATGCCGGAACCGGCGTTCTGATAGTCGGCTCAGGTTCCGGAGAGTTTTCCTCCGTGCCGTTCAGTCGGAGTGGAATTCAAGTATTCGGAGAGCAACGTGGATCGGCTGTCTGTGATTATGATCGTGATGGACGCATGGATTTGGCGGTTTCCCAAAATGCTGCGGAAACGATGCTTTTCCATAACCTGATTCCGGAACAGGGAATAAGAGTTCATCTGATTGGGCCTCCTTCAAATCCTACGGGAATCGGATCGCAGGTTCGTCCGGTTTATAAAGAGGGTGGAAAAGGGCCGGTGAAGGCGATTTGTGCCGGTTCGGGTTATCGGTCGATGGATAGTGGGAATCTGATATTTGGCGCTGCCCGTAAGATTGTCAGTTTTGAAATCCGATGGTTCTCAGGGGTAAGTGAAACGCAGGCAGTATCTCCTGGAGATCTGGAAATCGAGGTTCGGTTTAACAGGGAATAAAGTTCTTGGAACAAGGTGTGAACAAAGATTTCAATAGAAGAGAAACAATTTTTCCGGGGGCGACTTCTATTCAATCGATCTTCATCGGATTCGTTGGCCTGGCTTTTTTTGTCAGCTCCGGAAAAGGGCGGGATGTCGTGCAGAAATTGAACCACCAACGTATTCCATTGATTGTTCCTACCGAAGGTCGTCCCGGATTCACGGAAATATCGTCAGTGCATTCCCATCTGACTTTTGTCAATGAAGTGGACGAAGTTGCGAGTCTGAGGAATCAGCATTTGCTAAGTGGTTCCGGTGTCGCGTTGGGCGATATGGATGGCGATGGATGGTGTGATCTGTATTTCTGCGGACTGGAATCCGAAAACCGCTTATATAAAAACCTGGGGAATTGGAAATTTGAAGATGTCACTGAACCGGCAGGCATCGCTTGTGCCCAACAGTATTCTACAGGAGCTGTCTGGTTTGACTTTGATGGTGACCACGATCCGGATCTTTTTGTGACCAGTCTGGATAAACCAACCCGGTGTTTTCGGAATGACGGATCCGGTCGGTTTCTTGATGTCACAGAGAGTGTCGGATTGTCCGATCAGCCTGCGGGCATGTCCATGGCCGTAGCAGATATCGATGGAGATGGAGACTTGGATCTTTACGTTACACATTATCGTCCGACAACCATTCGGGATGTCCCGCAGACTCGATACCATGTCAATATTGTCAATGATCAACCGGTCATTACTCAAGTGAATGGTCGCTCGATCGAGTCGCCCGATTTGGAGAATCGCTTTGAATTAACACCGACCGGAAACGTTCTTGAAAAAGGACTTCCCGATCTCATGTACCTAAATGATGGGCGAGGTCATTTTCAGATCTTTAGTTTTTCTGAAACGGGTTTGATTGAGTTTTCCTCATCTTCACAAAATAAATTGCTCCACGATTGGGGATTGTCGGCTGCTTTCCGAGATTTAAATCGCGATGGGATGCCCGACCTGTATGTCTGCAACGACCTTGATTCGCCAGACCGACTTTGGATGAATCAGGGTGGTGGGATGTTTCGACCGGTTGCCAAGGATAAGCTTCCGCTGACCAGTCGGTTTTCCATGGGAGTCGATTTCAGTGACATCAATCGAGATGGTTGGGATGATTTTTTAGTCTTGGATATGAAGAGCCGCGATCATGTCAAACGGCAGGTTCAAGTATTGAATCTAATGCCTGCTTCGGGGATTGGTGGGCGTCCCCAATATATGCGCAATTCTTTGTTCCTCAATCGTAAGGATGGGAGCTTTTCGGAAATTGCCTGGCTGGCCGGATTGACGGCATCCGACTGGTCATGGCAGCCTGTTTTTTTGGATGTGGATCTGGATGGGTATGAAGACCTGCTGATCACCAATGGGCAGGCTCGCGACTTTCAGAATATGGATATTGCCGATGAAGTGGATCGGTTGGTCGCCGGGAATAATCCTTCTCCAGCGGAGCAATTGAACTTACGTAAATTGTTTCCCCCGTTGGCGACAGGCAACTTGGCGTTCCGTAACCAGGCTGATTTGACTTTTGAGGAAGTCAGCCACGAGTGGGGTTTCGATAAAGTTGGAATTTCGCAAGGAATTGCCGTTGCCGATCTGGATCGCGACGGGGATCTGGATCTGGTGGTGAATAACCTGAATGAAACGGCAAGTCTTTACCGAAATAATGTTTCGCTGCCACGGATCGCGGTGGGCTTGAAAGGGCTTGCTGCAAATGGTGAGGGGGTCGGCGCCCGGATTGAGATCAGAATTTCGACTCTGGTCCAAAACCAGGAGATACAATGCGGTGGCCGGTATCTTTCCGGAGACCAGATGCTGAGGGTCTTCGCCGCATCGGAGCCGGGCGAGTATTCCTGTGAAGTGATTTGGCCCAATGGTCGCCGGACAATGGTTCCTAATGTGATCCCCAATTCGCTGTATGTGATCAATGAAGGTAAATCGGGAATTCCAGAAGTCAGAGCCAATACCCATTCCATTTCCGAAACGGATCCGCTCTTTCTAGAAGTAACGGATGCTATTATGTTTCAACCACAGACATCGGGTTTTGATGAATGGGCACGGCAACCATTGCTTCCCCATGGTTTCAGTGGCAGCGGCCCGGGAGTTGCCTGGTATGACATGAATCGTGACGGATGGGAGGATCTGATTTTCACCAACCGGCGCGGTGGAGGGCTTGGAGTTTATCTCAATGATTCAGGTAATGGTTTTCGGGCATTGCGAGGTTTGCCGCCTGCCATGCGCAATCAGACTTCGGTCCTTGCCCTTGCAGGTAAGCAAGGTGATCCGCTCTTGCTGGTGGGATCCTCATCCTATGAGTTGAATCAGGATCAGCATACGGCTGTTGTGCAGTTCGACTTGATCAAGCAAAGGATTGATGACCGATTACCCAATCCGGATTCGGCAACGGGGCCCCTGGCTCTCGCTGATGTGGATTCGGATGGGGACTTGGATCTCTTTATCGGGGGGCGAATCATCCCCGGACGGTTTCCGGAACCGGCCTCTTCCATGATCTGTGTCAATCAAGATGGTGTATTCAATCATGCGCCTGAAATCAGTCAGTCGTTTGAGTATGTCGGTCTGGTACAGAGCGCTGTATTCAGTGATTTGGATTCGGATGGGGATCCCGATCTTTTATTGGCGTGTCAGTGGGATACCTTAAAGGTTTTTGAAAACCACCAAGGTCGATTTAAGGATGCCACGCATAAATTCGGATTGGACCGGTATCATGGCTTATGGAACGGAGTGACTTGTGGGGACTTTGATGGCGACGGCAGAATGGATATAGCGGCCACGAACTGGGGGCTCAATCATCGATTTAATTTCGTTGATGGAATTGAATACCGATTGTATTACGGAGATTTAGATGGTTCCGGTTCGGTGGATATTGTCGAGGCTTATCTTGAGGATTCCTCTGACCTGTTTTTGCCGACCCGTACCAGAAATGAACTGGCGCTGGGATTGCCTTCACTATCCCGAATTTTCCCCACTCATAAAGATTATGCCGAGGTTTCGGTATCGGAGTTTCTGGCTAAATGGCATGGACAGGTAAAGAGGGTAAAGGCTGATACTTTTGAATCCTGTATATTTCTGAATCGCACAGAAGGGTTCGTCCGTAAACCTCTGCCAAGGGAGGTTCAGTTAGCTCCTTCTTTCGGTGTGACGGTTGGTGATTACAATGGGGATGGCGTTTGCGATCTTTTTCTGGCACAGAATTTTTCGAATAATGTTCTGAACTATGAAAAGAATGTTTCCGGGCAACCCTCTTTGCTTCTGGGGAAGGGAGATGGAACTTTCCAATTGTCATCACAAGCCGAAAGTGGTTTGCACATTGAGGGTGATCAACGTGCCGCCGCAGTTGCCGATTACGATCATGACGGGCGATTGGATCTGTTGATTGTTCGACCGGATCGGACGCCCAAACTATTCCGTAATAGGAATGCAGTCCCTGGATTACGGCTTCGGTTGAAAGGGAGCCTGAACAACCCTGAAGGGATCGGAGCTCAGATTCGGCCTCAATATTCCGATGGATTGGGACCGGCCTACGAAGTCCGGGCAGGGGAGGGGTTCTGGTCCCAAAACAGTTCTGTGCAGATTATCGGCAAGAAGGAACAATTGGTAGCGCTCCATGTTCGCTGGCCGGGACGTGAGTATCGGGTTTATCCGGTTTCGGGAAAACTGAGTCAGGAAATCGTATTGTCTCCGGATGGAAGCAGCTATCGAGTGCGTTGAATGGTTGGAATGGGGTCAGAGCTCAGTTTGTTGGATGTTGATGATTGGAATGCCCGGATGTTGATTTGAAAGAAAATGACTTTAGCTGGATTTCCGATGGGTTTTTATCTTCTTCACGAATGTGGTAGAAGCTGTTCAGCTTTACATTTTCGAAACGTTGACGTGTTCCGGATGTGGGCCAGAAGATTTCAAGACTTTGGATGGTTTTTGCATTGCCCAGACCGATTTCCTGTCTTAACGGGGAGGCTCCGAAACTCCCCCCGCTGCCCGTGGTTTTGTAAATCGTCCTTTCTCCAGATTCCGTCTCGATGGTGACTTTGATTTGAGTGCCGATGGCTGATCTGTTGGATTGAGTGCCGGTCAGTTTCAATTTCAACCAACGGTTTCCATGGCCCGGGTTTAAAAACAGTGAGTTCCAGAATCGATCGCCGGAGTAGGCTCCTCCGAGAACTGCATAAACATCCTGGTCCCCGTCGTTGTCGAAATCGGCAAAGGCGATGCCGTGCCCTTTTTGGAGATGTCCGAATCCACCGGAAGAAGTGACGTCCTGGAAGGAGCTGCCCTTGTGGTTTCGGAACATGCGGTTGGGCATGATGGAACTTAGATCCGGGTTGCCGGTTCCGAGATAAAAATCCAGATAGCCATCATTGTCCAGGTCACCATAGTTCGCAGCCATGGCGAGGAGCAGTTTAGATAGACCCGCCTGTTGGGAGACGTCGGAAAAAGTTCCGTCACTATTGTTGCGGTAGAGTTTGGAGCGTTCTCCATGATGGGGCATACCTAAATAGTCTGCGGCAACATCACCGACATCCTTCATGGCGTAACCCGCAACAAACAAATCCTGATCCCCATCGTTATCGTAATCCCAAAACCAGGTTGGAAAACTGTATTTTGGTTCGGTAACTCCTGCCGAGTGTGTGATATCCCTGAACCTCCAGGAGTCGACGGAATCCTTCTTCTTCAGGGAACTTCCCTCATTCCTGAAAAGGATGTTCGGTTGGCCTTTGCAGGATAGGTATAGATCGGGGAAACCATCCCCGTCGACATCTCCTGCAGTCACCGCCTTAACATGTGCCGTTGCTGCCACCCCGGAGGCTTCGGCCATCTCCGTGAAGCTGCCGTTTCCATTATTTCGGTATAGTTGACACGGATTCAAATCCCCTTGACTGCTTTCATTTCCAATGAAGAGATCGATCCATCCATCATTGTCGAAATCAAACCAACACGCCGCCTGGGTTGGGTGGAAACTCAACAGCCCACTTGATTCAGTGACATCATCAAAAGTGAAATTGCCATTATTCCGCAGAAGAGAATTTGGGTGACGCCCCTCCTTTCCGAACCATGCCCCTCTCAATACAAGAACGTCTGCATCTCCATCGTTATCATAGTCTGCCTGGATCAGATTCAATCCACCGGTTAGTCCTTCCAGTCCGGAGAATTGAGAAGTTTCCACAAAGGCACCATTGCCTTCGTTACGAAATAATTTCAAGGGATCGTCCAATCCCCATGAGGACACCATCAAGTCCATGTCGGCATCCAGATCAAAGTCTTCGGCCACTACGCCACCGGCGAGTCCGAAATCGTTGATTCCTGCCTGTTCAGCAACATTTCGGAATCGTCCGATATCATAATCGGAAGTGAATTTTTCGGAAGGAATGAGCCATGGCTTTGGTACCTTATCCGGGTATTCCCCCAAGGTGCTGTAAGCGTAATTCAGAAACCAGCGAGCCCGTAAATCCTTTGGATCCTTTTGCAGTTGCTTCAATGCCAGGGACGCCCCGCGGCGCGATCCGGCTTGTTCCTGGTGGATGCCGCCTCCGAAGATCGGAAAGAGACAGGAATCTTCATGCTGATGCGCGATGCAGTTCTCTCGCTCACCCTTTAAAAGGTGGGCCAACATTTGAAAAAATTTCAAATTGGACATTTGTGTTTTATCGATTCTCAACTGATAATGCCGAATAAACGTTTCCAGATTATTGAATTCCATGATGGACTTTCCGATATCTCCGGCGAGCATCAGTTCAGCGGCATACTGAAACTCTGCCACCAGGATTGAGGGCAATTTTTCCGGCCCATTTGGTAATTGTAACACTTCCTTCTTTTTCTCCTTGAGAAGCTCGATGCGGCGATCATTCAGAAAAGGATTGTCGAGCGGTTTGCTTTGACGGGAGATGTCTTTCAATCTCTCTGCCATTTTCTGTGTTTCTTCAGTGGGAGTGTGTTGAATGGAAGAGGGGGGATTTTGTGGAGGAGATCCCCAGGTCGTGAAGGCAATCGCCAGGCACAAGCCAGTTTGCAGTTTAAATTGCGAAAGTATCCTTTTGGTGGAAACCGGATTCAATGTGCTGATTCCATTTGTTCCGATGAATCCATTTTCATCGAATGGAAGCATTGTTAAACGACCTCTACGTCAGGCACAAGGACTGAATCCTAAAAGACGATTGAATGATACCCTTTTCCCACCAACGGCGCGCTGAGACAGCGCTTCCCATTACCATTAGTTTAAGGGTTTTACGGGGCTACGGAACTTTCCCAATAGTTGGAAACAGGATTCAGGTGATAGTTTTCGTTGGAGTTCACCCTTTAGCGTGTTTTAAACGGGCACGCTAAAGCGTGAACTCCAACAATCTCGAAGGGGGATAGGCTTAAACTAATGGCTGAGACAGCACGCCCTGCCTGTCACTTCATGTGACAGTTGTGTAGACGAGGAAAGATCACGAATTGAATTTCCTTTGCCATTCATATTCTTTGGAAGTCACAAGATTCTCTAATTTCCGCACTTTGTTTTCCAGTCGGTTGAATGATTCTTTTATAGTGCTTAGGTTGGCAATGGATCGGTTATATATGGTGGGCTGATTTTCACACAAACTGGAAACCAAAGGGTTTCTCCCGATGCATAGGCCGATGAAAATATAGACGATTAATCCGGGTAGGATTCCCGTTGTCAGAGTTGCCAGGATCACTAATATTCGAATCCAGAAAACAGGCAAGCTCTTCCATTCGGCGATTCCTTTACAGACACCCATCAACATCCCGTCCGGTGAACGCTAAAGTTTGTTCGGCCCCGTCATATTATCCCAGTTGATCATGGTTGATTTCCCCTTTCTTTGTTATTTAGAAATATCGTTCTTCAAGGCCTGCAGCTTTTTCTCGATCTGCTCATCCTGCTGCCGTCGATCCTGATCTGAGTCGAATGCTTTGGTAGGGTCGATTCGGGTATGCCACTGTTCAAGATCTGATTCGGCTTCCATTTTTTCTATTCGATTCTCCATTTCATCAAAGCGATCGAAAATGCCTCCGCCTCTTTCGAGTCTTCTCAAGTCCGATTGAATTTTCTTGTTTTTCTGGGCATGTTGGTGGCGCTTGATGAGATTACTCTGTTGATCCCGGGCATGGTCGAGCTTGCTTTCGAGGTGAATGATGTCCCCTTCCAATTTTATCAGCAGGGTTTCCTGTTCCTGGATTTTCAGCTTGATGCTTTCAAGTCCCGCCAGGCATTGCGTCTTGTTGGCTAAGGCTTCACGTGCAAGGTCATCCCGATTTCTCTCAATGGCCTGTTTGGCTCGTGCTTCCCAGACTATCGCTGTTTCTTCCAGTTGGCTCAGCGATCCTGCCATCCGTTTCTTCGAGGATCTTGCATTGGTGGTTGAGGATTTCATCTCAATCAAGGTATCCTCCATTTCACGTATGACGAGTTTGACCGTTTTTTCGGGGTCTTCAGCTCGATCCAGGATCGAATTGACGTTTGCATTGATGATGTCTTTAAATCTGGTGAATATTCCCATAGCTAATTCCTTTCAAACATTATCAAATAGAATAGCATAGCCAGTGCCAATCGACGTATTGATTTGCAACATATTGAATATAAACAGTATAAGACTTTTCAGGCATGATTTTAAAATAGCATTCATGCACATTTTTGGCTCAAAGCGCGAACAATAGGTTGTATTAACCAGTTTCAGGGTCGATGTTTTGAAAGGTGAGTGAAATTAAACGTAGGCCAATGTCACTGACTTAAGGCATTTACGGAAAATCTAAAACAGGAGCCTCTAAAATTAATGGATCGGCGACGATTTACTTAAAGGTTGGAGTTCACGCTTCAGCGTGTTTTTCAAATCAGTTCCAGACACGCTGAAGCGTGAACTCCAACGGATACCCTGTTTCAGCTTAAGTCAGTGCCATGGGTCAGTTTGGGGGATGCCACCAAATTAAAGGCTGTTCAGGATCCGGACGGAAACTTTATAGAACTTGTGGGACCGGAAAAAGGCTGAAGAGTCCCTAAACTATAAATCATTGCCAACCTACTGATTGATATCAAAGGGTATTGGCTGGCAATGGTAAAATGATTTTGAAGGTGGTTGGTTTTCCTTTTTCAGCTTCAACGGAAATGGCTCCATTATGTGCGCGAACAATGCCCAAGACCACTGGTAATCCCAGCCCACGTCCTTCAAAGTGGGTGGTATAAAACTGATCGAACATTTTCTCCTGAGTTGTATCGTCCAAGCTGCTTGCGGTATCGATCACTTCCAGAACAACACTTTGGCCGTCTGCCAAGTTCTCATCCCAAAAAACCGGTTTGAATTCCTCCTGCACGCAGTGGTCGATCCGGGTTGCAATGATAATATTTCCCCGAGCATCACCGATTGCCTCTGCGGCATTCTGTAGCAGGTTCATCAACAATTGTTCCATGCGCTCGGCGTTTGCTGTAATCAAAATTGACTCCTGATCCGAGTTTTGGATGACGGTGACATTTTCCGGGCAGGATTCCTTGAATCGGGAAGATGTATTCTGGACTAATCCTGTCAGGTTGCATGATTTCCGGTCTTGATTGCCTTTTCCAAGATAACTGAGCAGTTTCATACAAATATCTGCTGCCCTCTGACAGGAATTACCCGCTTGCACAATCAGTCCCCGGGCTTCTGCTCCCGGTGGTAGGGAACCCAATGCGAGATCATGATACCCGGTAATTGCCTGCAATAAGTTGTTGAAATTGTGGGCAAAGCTACCTGCCATGATCTCCAGACTTTCGTTTTTCGTCAGTCAGGTTTTCCATCCAGACGGCTTGTTTTGTCCAAAGCGTGTAACTCTCCTGAGATTCGACAGGGTTCACCTCCTAGAACGTGAGCCAGTTCACGAGTAATCGATAGACCTAATCCGGTTCCACCGTATTGTCGGGAAGTGCTTCCGTCCACTTGCTGAAATGCTTCGAAGATCTCTTTTTGCCGATCCCGGGCAATTCCGATTCCGGTGTCGGTCACTGCAAATGCCACGGAATGCTCAGCGGGCAGACCACTGCGCGATAAATCAGTGTTTGCTTCTGGGCGGAAAACCCGGATGGATACCCTGCCTTGTGGCGTAAACTTGACCGCGTTTGAAAGTAGATTCACCAGGATCTGCTCGATGCGTTGCTGGTCGGTCCATATAACATCCGGTGATTCCGTGGATGTTTCAATGGTAAGCTCTAAACCCTTATCTTCAATCGGATTGCGGAAGAGGCG
The DNA here is from genome assembly GCA_012959985.1 of Verrucomicrobiales bacterium. Lineage (GTDB taxonomy): Bacteria > Verrucomicrobiota > Verrucomicrobiia > Limisphaerales > DUCD01 > DUCD01. Next base: position 15,992 of record DUCD01000320.1, read on the forward strand.
TTTCAAGCTTTCAAGAATATCGGAGACACGGGTTTTCTCAATATGGACCGTCATCTTTCCTGCTTCGATTTTCGACAGGTCCAATATATCATTTATTAATGTTAGCAGACTGTGTCCACTATCGTTGATGATGCTTGCGGACTCGACCTGTGTCGGTGTCAGATTGCCATGTTTGTTGTCGGAGTGAAAAGGTCTTCATTTCCCATTCTTCATTGGTTACTTGAAGTTCCTCTTGTTGAACCTGTAGTCTTTTCTCTGAATGTTCGAGTTTCCTGGTCTTTCCGAGGAGGGATTCATTGGTTGCGCGGAGTTCTTCCTGCTGTGCCTGAAGTTCTTCTGCCTGGCTCTGGGTTTGTATCAATAGATTCTGAACTTCTTCGTTCTTCTGCATGGAAGTAATGCTAATCGATACCGATTCAGAGACGATTTTAAGCAGTTCAAGTTGATCTTTTGTGAAGGTTTCGAAGGAGCCGGTTTCCACAACCGCCGTAACCCGATCTCCGAGTAGAAATGGGCAGACCAGGAGATGAGCCGGGGCGGTACTGCCTGATCTGGAAGTTATTCGGAGGTAGTCAGAGGGGATATCTTTCACCACCATGGTTTCCCGTTGGACTGCTGCTTGTCCAGCCAGACTTTCACCCGATTCCAGCGTTGTTTTTTCATTGGAATCTCGATAGCATAGCTTCCCATAAGGGTCAAACCCCCAGAAGGCTCAGTAATATACAGTGCGCCGACTTGAGCCCCGAAGTACCGGGTCAAGTGGGTGATGACACTGTGGGACAAGTCCGCCAGACTATTCTGACTCCGCATGCTTTCAGTCAAGTTTGCATAACCGGTCTTGAGCCAACGATCCTGCTCGTTCTTGATTTTTTCCTCCTGCAGACTTCGGGCCATATGTTGAAAACTTTGATTTAAAAGGCCGATCTCGTTGTCGGGTGTCTCGATATCTCGAATTATCAGGTCACCATCCGATACCTTGATGGCCCAGGCTGAGAGCTTCCTCATGGGAGTGGCGAAGCGTTGTGTTATCGTGATGGCAGCCATCGATACAATTAGGATGGTGACGGCCATTGTGTAGCCTGAGATCCGACGTTGACTGCGTGCCGTCGCAAAAACTTCGGCGGCTGGTTTTTCGGTGATTACGGCCATCGGCACTCCCACAACTTGGAGGTGATGGGCAAATCCAACCACGGGGTATCCTCCTCTCCCTTCGTACTCCAGGATGTCTGTCTTAACCTGATCTTCTGTGATTTCAGCTACCGATGTTGGCGATTTAAGGAAGGAATTGATGTTGTTTACATGCTTTTGGAACCATACTTGGAGCAATTCTGTTTTGACTTTATTATCTGGGTTTAAGACCGGACTGATTTTGTCCGTTGGATTCGGATTGGATCGCATCAGAAAATCCGAACCCACCAGATAGGCTTCTCCCGCATGTCCGAGACTAATTTTATCCGCCATGGTCTCATTAAATTTGTGTGAATCGATTTGAAATGCAATCAATCCAATTACTTCGTCCGAATCATTTATAAGGCCTTGAATTACAAAACTGACTATGGCGTCTGATGGCTCATAGAATTCGAGGTCGGAGAATACCGGACGCGCGGTATCTATCGCCTGAATACAGCTCTTGGTAAAGTGGGTTTCACTTAAGTCGATTTTTAAATTAGTCCCGAAGTCATTATTTTTCGCCACACTGAAAAGTACGTTCAGATCTTGATCGATGATAAGGACTTCGTTGAAATCATATTCCTTCCGAAGGCTTGCAAGGCCGATATTCTGTTCGTCGTCTCCGGCGATTTGGGTCCATTTGCAGCTTTTTACGAATTTAGAAATAGTTTCTTCACTGGCGATGAAGGCTTGTTGTAATTGAGTAAGGAATTCTTCGTTCGGGGGTGCTTTGGAATGAAGTTTAAGAATTTCGAATTGAAATTGAAATTGAAGATAGTTCCGGATGCTTTTGGCAGAGCGTTGAGTGATTGATTTCAGGGACTCCACCTGAGTTTGAAAATTGTTTGCATAAGAGGTTCGATACTGGACGATAGTCGTGACCCTTTCGGCAATTCATTTCATCGGCTCCGATCCA
>DUCD01000321.1:0-7009 GCA_012959985.1 Verrucomicrobiales bacterium
GGAGCCGCCACAGGTAACTGGGATGTGTTTGCACCGATCCAACTGAGAGACGACAGCGGGAATCCTGCGGTTGTCAGCTTGGCTGGAGTGCAGACCCTGCGTGTCACAACCTTGCCGGGCAACATGGATTGGAACTTCATCAAGTTCTATCCAAGCGCTCGCAGTGGAGGTGGACCTGGACCTGGTGAATCAATCAGCATCAGTACCGATGCCGACGGTAATGTAATCGTCACCTGGACAGGTTTGTTGCAATCCGCAACGGATGTAACCGGTCCCTGGACCGATGTGGCTGATGACAGTGCGAGTCCTTTGACTCTGACACCCGATCAGGCAAGACTCTTCGGCCGGGCCGTTGCTCCTTGATTCAATAAGCCGATCAAGAAGTTTTAAACTTCATCATAAAGGCCGAAGCAACCCGCTTCGGCCTTTTTTGTGTACCTATGAAGAAAGTGGAAGCCCGCGAAGAACGCTAAAATACATATCCCTGAAGCTGGGTGCGTCGACCTCGGATCATAAAAATATTATTTTTAAGCCGGTTGATCCACACGAGATATGATTTTTTAAATTATTCCAACCTCTTTTTGGTTTTTCGAACCACAATTTATGAGGTGCATTTCCCCATAACACACTGAAAAACGGCTATTTCAAGTGATTTTAGTGTTGACTCAATAAAGGCCTGAAATCATCATGCTCAGCTCATTTTATCCATAAACATCAACAGTCTAACTAACCCTAAACGAATACCTATGTTTAAAAATACATGTATTAGAACGTTGAGGTGGACCTCGTGCATCCTGCTTGCTGCGGCAATCGGGACTACAGGACTTGCCCAAACCGACGTCACGCAACCGGGTGACGATATCATCGCCACATCAGATAACAGTCCAGGCTCCGAAGGTGTCGCAAACGCCATCGACGGCCAACCCACCAAGTATCTTAATCGAGATATCAGCAATACTGGTTTCACGGTAACGCCGTCCGTCGGCGCCACCATTGTAACCGGTCTAACGCTGCAATCCGCCAATGATGCGGAGGATCGCGATCCAGTGGATTACTTGCTGGAAGGCTCCAATGACGGATCCACCTTCCAAGTCATCTCCACGGGACCCGTTGATGATTTTCCTGACCGGTTTTTCACCAATCGGATTGATTTCGACAATAATGTTCCCTACACCACCTACCGTCTTATTTTTCCGAATGTGGACGGAAGCGGCTGTTGCATGCAGATTGCCGAAGTTGAATTCCTCGGTGAATTAGCAGATATCCTCCTGGATGTGACTCAACCCGGTGACGCGCTCATTGCCACTTCGGACAACAGTCCTGGTTCAGAAGGCGTTGCCAACGCCATCGACGGTCAGCCAACCAAGTATCTGAACCGTGACATTGATAATACCGGTTTTACCGTGACCCCTTCCGTGGGATCAACCATCGTCAGCGGACTTACATTGCAATCCGCCAACGATGCAGCAGATCGCGACCCAGTCACTTACCTGCTGGAAGGATCCAATGACGGAAGCAATTTCTCTGTAATTTCTGAAGGTCCAGTAGCTGACTTCCCGACCCGTTTCTTCACGAATCGAATCGATTTCAACAACACCACTCCCTATCTGCACTATCGTCTGATCTTTCCGACTGTGGATGGAAGCGGCTGTTGTATGCAAATTGCCGAAGTGGAGTTTCTGGGTGATATCTCCCCCATTAAAGACGTCACCCAACCGGGTGATGCACTGATTGCCACTTCAGACAACAGTCCTGGTTCAGAAGGCGTTGCCAATGCGATCGATGGTCAACCGACTAAGTATCTCAATCGCGACATTGAAAACACCGGCTTTACCGTCACTCCGTCCGTGGGTGGCACCATTGTGACCGGCTTGACCCTACAGTCCGCCAATGATGCGGAGGATCGTGATCCGACTTCCTACCTGTTGGAAGGTTCACTGGATGGTCAAAGTTTTGTAACGATTTCCGAAGGACCCGTTGCTGATTTTCCAGATCGTTTTTTCACCAATTCCATCTTCTTTGATAATGATCGTGCTTTTGCAACGTATCGTCTGATCTTCCCGACTGTGGATGGCAGCGGCTGTTGTATGCAGATTGCTGAAGTCGAGTTCCTGGGACAAACCGCTGAATTGCCGACCGACGTTACCCAACCGGGCGACGACATCATTGCCACCTCGGACAACAGTCCGGGTTCAGAAGGCGTCGCCAATGCGATCGATGGTCAGCCGACCAAGTATCTGAATCGAGATATCAACAACACCGGTTTCACCGTCTGGCCATCCGTCGGAGCGACTACCATTACCGGAATTCGGTTGCAATCCGCTAACGACGCAGAGGACCGTGACCCGGTCAACTACACGATTGAAGGAACCAACGATGGTGGTCAGTCTTGGCAACAAGTGGCTGCCGGCGATGTGCCCGACTTTCCGGAACGCTTTTTCTGGAATACTCTACTCTTCGACAACAGCACGCCTTACATCGCTTACCGTGTCATCTTTCCGGAAGTTGACGGCAGTGGCTGTTGCATGCAAATCGCTGAAGTTGAATTGCTTGGTTTCCTTGCCCCGGGTGATGTCTCCCAGCCTGGTGATCCTGTCATTGCCACTTCAGACAACAGTCCCGGTTCAGAAGGTGTCGCCAATGCGATCGACGGTCAACCAACCAAATACCTGAATCGCGATATCAGTAACACCGGTTTCACAGTAACTCCGTCCGTAGGCGAAACGGTTGTAATCGGTATTTCTCTACAGTCGGCAAACGATGCTGATGATCGTGATCCAATCTCTTATTTGCTGGAAGGATCCAATGACGGAAGTAATTTCTCCGAAATCTCCAGTGGCAGCGTTCCGGATTTTCCTGAGCGTTTCTGGACCAACCACATCTGGTTTGAAAACTCGGAACTCTACAAAACTTATCGTCTGATTTTTCCTGAAGTCGATGGCAGCGGATGCTGTATGCAGATCGCTGAAGTCGAATTCCTGGGCAGCACACCCGGAAGTGACCTGGAAGAAGGCACCGGAAACATCAAGGTCCAGCCACAGGACACCCCGGTACTGGCCGGAGCGTCAGGCACCTTCACAGTCGTGCCAACCGGCCCTTGGAAATTCCAATGGTTCGTGAACGGTGAGTCAATCCCCGGTGCCGTAAACTCCACCTATTCAACGCCGGCGATTACTGCCGATAACAACGGTGATATGTATCATGTTGAAGTGACCGGAGGCGGAATTCTCGAGGTCAGCAATCCAGCCGAACTGCAGCTCTTCAATCCTTCTGACACGGTCAGCATTGGAGTGAGCTGGGTTGGTGGTGGTGCCAATGGTGCTCCCACCGAAATGAACTCAACAGATATCACCGGGTTTCATCCGCAGGCTTACTGGAACAACCAACTGGATTCCCCTAACTTTGCCGTCTTGAAAGACAGCAATAACCAGGACACCTCGGTCATCATTGATTATGCTACTTCTGGTCGTTGGGGTTCAGGCACAGGAGACAGCAACCCCAAAGGCAGAATGCTGAATGGTTATGTTCGGTTTGACGCTTCGACATCCATTGGCTTCGACTCAAACAGCATCACGTTTACCGGAGTTCCCGCAGGAAATCACTCCGTTATTCTGTATTCAGTTCAACGCCCTCTGGAGTTTGCCGGCTTGGTTTATGAAGCATCCTATTTTGATGCCAACTTCAACGAAGTGAAGCAGACGCTGTACATGCGTCCACAGAACTCGGACGAATTCAATCCTTCGCCCGGGTTTATCCGCGTAGAGGCTGATTCACTGGAAAAATCCAGCATCGGGAACATGGTCCGTTTCGACAACCTGGAAACTTCAGATGGAACCATTACCATCAAGATAGCATCCCCCGGAAATGCCGGCGAAGACCTCGGAGTCAACGGAATCCAACTTCTCTTGAATCCTCCTCCTGCAGGTACACCACCACAGATTATCGACAATCCTGTTTCGACCAATGGAATCGATGGTGAGGAATTGACGCTTACAGCTTCTGCTGAAGGTGCATCACTGGATTACCAGTGGCTGAAAGATGGTCAACCGATTCGTGATGCCACGACTCCCGAACTGGTGATTCCCTTCTTTGGGGAAAACCTTGCCGGTGTTTACTCAATCGCCGTGCAAAATCCCGCCGGTCGTATTGTCAGTAATGCAGCGGTCATCAACCACCTCGAAGGAGAAGGTGAAGTGGCCGGGGGACTGGTTGCTTATTACAAATTCGACGAAACCAGTGGATCCACGGCGAGCAACTCCGCAGGGGGAAGTGAAAACGGTGCCGTTAGAGGAGCCGCTTCATGGAGTAACGGTCAAATCGGCAACGCCCTGAATTTTGATGGAACCAGCACTTATGTGTTTGTTTCTGATTATGAGGAGCCGGAAGAAAACATGTCCATAAGCGTATGGGTTCTTGCAACTGCCAATCCTGAGGTGGAATACCCGATCGTCAACAACTTTGATCCAGCGGGTAGCGATGGAGGTGATGGACAATTCAGACTTCGTCTGGACTTTCCGTTTGACGCTTCTTCAGTTGTTCCCAACATTGAAGGAACGATTGGAGTCGGACCAAATCTTCCGACCGCATCCGGTCCAAATCACGATGAAACTCTAGGCTTCCCAGTGGGTTCATGGCAACACGTCGCTTTGACAGCGGACGGACGTGCGCTGACCCTCTATCTGAATGGTGAAGTCCTTAGTAAAAGAGATTATCTCGGTCCTCTGGTTGCACCCCTTGCCTCATTGGAATCACTCGCCATCGGAGCCAATGTAACCACTCCTGACGGTGTCGAGACTCCGGACATCGACCTCTGGAACGGCCAGATCGACGATCTGGGAATCTGGACCCGAGCCTTGAGCGGCGCCGAAGTATCGGCGATCTACGCCCAGGGTGTGAACGGGGAAGACCTGACCACCGCTTCTGTGGATCGTGTTACGGGAACACCTCCTGAGCCTCCAGTGGGAGTCGACCCGATCATCTCGCTTGAAGTAGATGCGGACGGAAATATCGTCCTGACCTTCGAAGGCACCTTACTGGGAGCCGATCAAGTTGAAGGTCCTTATGACGCGGTGGGCGGAGACAGTCCGTTGACGGTTTCTCCGGATGCCGCACGAGCATTCTACCAGACTTCAAACTAAGAGTTTGAAGAACCGGAAGATTTAAACTTCTTCACAAAGGCCGAAGCATTTTGCTTCGGCCTTTTTTGTTGAATAGGTATGTTCTCTCAATAGAAACCCTTAAGGGGATCGTGGTCCACCGCCATTCGATTAAGCCTGATCGAGGCATTTTAATGAAAGGGGCCACTTCGTCACGCGCACTGGACCTCTGAAGCGTTTTCCGCAAAAGTCCTGATATTCTCGGCAGGTTTTGGACTGCGTGCGACGGAGTCGCCGCTTTGGATCGGGAGATAGCCTCGGGTAAACCCCAAGTAATAATTCCCGCAGCTCCTCAGATTATTTCCTTTACCGATTGGGAGTAGACCAAGGATTGAAGTTCGCGCTTAAATTAAAGTGCGGGGAGAGGACAGATAACGCCTTGAACTGTAGCGTGCGCTGTCCTCAGCGCATTTCCAGTGAAACCAGCGGTATTTTCGGCTGAGGACAGCCGACGCTACAGCAAATCATTCGCCGCACTTTTATCGCACTCCGATGGCCTCACCTTGGTTTCAGGTTGATTACGTGGAAATCCAACCTTATAATTGATCTATACAAAATTATGCAGAAGCTGTTGAAAACAGCGAACCAAACACCTTGCTCCAAACCGGAGCCCAAACAAAGCACTTGAATTTTGTGATTATGAAAATTCCATACTGCGGATCTAAACTTCGTCGGGCATTCACGCTGATCGAACTCTTGGTCGTCATTGCGATCATTGCGATTCTGGCATCAATGCTTCTGCCCACGCTGGCCGGGGCGAAGGTTGCCGCCAGAAAAACCAACTGCATTAACAATCAGCGCCAGATTGGTCTGGCGACACGAATGTATGCGGATGAGTTCAGAGACGAGTTTCCCAAAGCCTCCAATAATGATCATGCTCTCTGGATCAAAAAAATGGTTGCCGCCGGTTACTTTAAAACAATGGATATATTCAAGGATCCCGCAGAGCGATTTGGTCCTCACGACTACACCCGGCTCAGGACTGTTCGCACTGCGATCAACCGCAAGCGGGTTGAATTTGTCGCGTCATACGGAATCAACGAGCGTTTGGCTGGACCCAACGGGATCCTCATGCCGAAAATGTCGAACGTCCGAAAACCGGGCCAGATTTTTTATTTTGGGTGCTGCACCTATTTCATCTCACCGGACTGGGATCACGAACGCGTCTATAACGCCGGCGGTCCTCACCCCATTGGCTCAACAAGTACTCCACCGAAAAAAGAATACGCTCGCCATGGGTCCGCTTCCGGATCCAGACCGGGCAGCGTGATCGCCTATGTCGACGGTCACGCAACCTTCCGAGACCAGACTTATATAGAAAAAACACTGCTCTGGCATGAGAACCAGAGAATTGATCAAAAAAATTGAACCGGTCGTCGGGCTTGGTATTAAGCCACTCCATAATTGGCGGCGACCGGAATCGTCGCGGCAGGCTTCAATATGAAACAGCCCAATCATCGCGTTGAAGCCGGGGATGCCGATCAAGGACAGTCTCATTGCCGCAACCGCTCTGGAACATAAACTGACCGTTGCGACCAGAAACATCAGCGATTTCCGATTTTCAGGAGTGGAACTCGTGAATCCATTCGAATGAACATTCCCCCAGACTTTCTTCCGGCCTCAACGCGGCCAGCTTCAGGAAGGATCTCTCCTATCGCCCTGAAGCTGGGGGCGCCGACCGCGGATCGTGGAAAATTGCAGTGCTGTGGACGCCTTCCTCTGGAGAGCTGCGCTCGACGCTGCTTTGAATTTGTGATGCCGCAAACAGTCCACACTACCTGAATATTCCGCTGACTCTCACCAAAGCGCTGTCAAGCCAACGTCCTGATATTCTCCAGAAACCTGCCAGATTC
>DUCD01000321.1:7040-13046 GCA_012959985.1 Verrucomicrobiales bacterium
TGATCTCGTCGAGAACCGTGATTAGGGTTGATCTCGTCGAGAACCGTGATTAGGGTTTTGGAATCATGCGAAACTTTAATAGACAACGAGTCGCAGGCGCTTTCTCCATTACCGTCATCGCCCTATTGACAGCGACCCTGACCGGATTTCCAGCTCAGCAGACGGTTAAACCGACGGACAGAGTAGATGCGGTATTGGAGTTCGAAACAATTGTGCACGATTTCGGGAGAGTAGCGGCCGGCAAAGCTGTGCTTTACGATTTTAAGTTTAGCAATACCGGAACGGCACCACTGCAGATTAAGGACGTCAAAACTTCGTGTGGATGTACCACAGCGGGAAAATGGAAATCCATCATCGGCCCAGGAGAAACCGGACTCATTCCCATCGAATTGAGCACCGGTCGATTCAGTGGATCATTGAAAAAAACCATCACTGTCGTAAGCAATTCAGCATCGACTCCCAAGACGATTCTTACGATGAAAGGGAATATCTGGCAGGCCATTGAAATCCTTCCGAGCCAGGCGGCTTTCCGCGTGACTTCGACTTCACTTCCCCCCCTGCCCCGAAGAATTCGCATCAAGAGTAATCTTGAGGAATTGCTGACACTTTCCGATCTGGCATTGGAAGGCAAAGAAGGATTCAAAGCTGAACTTAAAACGGTGGTACCAGGCAAGGAATTCGACCTGATTGTATCGATGGTGCCTCCTCTGAAAACGGGCTATTCCAGAGGCGTTTTCACCTTGAAGACCTCATCGACCGAAAAACCTTTAATCTCCATTCCTGCAAGCGCCGTGGTCCAGAAACCCGTCAGTGTTTATCCGGCCCGGATTCTGATGCCCCCCGGAAAACTCATTCGCGAAAAGAAGCAGTATATTTCGATTCGGAACAACACATCAGACGAATTGGAAATCAAGAACATGACGGTCGACCTGGCTGGAGTGACCACAGAAATGAAGGCCATCAGACCGGGAAAACAATTTCGAATCACCTTGGTCTTTCCAAAAGGATTTCAATTACCAAGTGAACATCATGGTGTGGTTCATTTCGAAACAAGCCACCCGGAGTTTGCGGAAATCGATGTTCCCATCAACCTCATGCCCAAGCGGACTCGATCACTTAAAGGAATCAAACTACCGACACGTAAAACGGTTAAATGACTCAACCGGTGATCAAGGTCTTTAAGGAGAGTTTTTTCTATCTGATGGTCTGTATTCTGTTCGGAGTGACCGCCAACGCCTTGTCACCATCAGGCATCCGTATCACGAATGACTTTTTCCACCTGACGACAATCACGCCCAAAGAACCATCGAACCCTCCAGACGAGGGTTCAAAATCGGTAACCGCATCTTCGGAATCTGAGTTATCCGGAAACAGTCCCTTTACCCTACTTGAATTCCATGAGATGAAAGTCCTGTTTGAGGACCCGAGCTATGAGGAAGGATTGATTCTGTTCATCGATGCACGAAACCGGAATCATTACGAAGAAGGCCATATTCCCGGGGCCTATCGTCTGGATCATTTTCACCCGGAGGAAACCATCGAACAGATCCTACTGCAATGTGAAATAGCAGACAAGATCGTGGTTTACTGTACTGGAGGAGAATGTGAAGACAGTATCCTGGCTGCGGGTGACCTCACAGAATTCGGAATCGATCCCGAACAGATTTCTATTTTCAAGGACGGCATCACCGAATGGCAGACTCAGGAAATGCCCATTGATGTTGGACCCGGTCGGGAGAACTGAGCGGTTTCGATATCAACTTCATCCATGCAGCATACGCACCCCGAACTAAAAGCAGATATGGGAAACAAGAATTCCGTTGCCCTGAAAGGGGCACGCATCCTCCTGGGAGGGTGGTTCATCTATTTGGGAATGATGAAGGCAATGGACCCAGTCGCCTTCCTCAAAACTCTGAACGAATACGAAATCATTCAGAATTATCTGGCGCTGAATTTCATCGCTGCAGTCCTTCCCTGGTTTGAAATCCTCTGTGGGATTCTCCTGATAGCGGGTATCGGAGTCAGAGGAATCTCCCTGAATCTACTGATCCTTCTGACCGCCTTTACAAGCCTGGTTTTTTTACGGGCTTTAAGCCTCCAATCCGAACTGAGAGTGGGTTTCTGTGACATCCACTTTGACTGTGGCTGTGGGACCGGACGTGTCTGGATCTGCGGCAAACTACTTGAAAACTCGGCGCTCATCGGATTCGCAACCGTGCTGGTATGCTTCGGGAAGTCGAAGAAATAAACCACAGCTGACCTGTTCGGAATTCGATATTTCAGTTAATCACCTCATGTGTTCGTCAATGATTCGGGGTCGGCGCCCCCAGCTTCAGGGTGAAGGTAGAATGATTCGGAATCGGTGTCCCAGTTTCAGGGTAAAGTGGAATGATTCGAGGTCCCGCCTCTGGCAGCTTCAGATGGTATTGGAAATGATCCACCCTGAAGCTGGCCGCGTTGAGGCCGGTTTTACCCTTCGAGTTCTGCTTACTCGGACTGAAAAACAGCTTTGATCTGCTGTTGGATTTCCAGGGCTTTAGCATGAGGATCGGGTGCAGATTTGATCGGTCGGCCTACGACGATATGATCGGCTCCTTTCCGGAATGCGTCTTCCACGGTGACAACCCGTTTCTGGTCATCCTGAATGGCGGAATTGGAAAATGGACGAATTCCGGGAGTGACCACCAGAAAACGATGCCCCAAGCTTGCCCTGAGATGTTCGGCTTCCAGCCCTGAGGATACGACTCCGTCACAACCAATCTCCAACGCCCGGGAAGCCCGGGAACGAACCAAGTCTTCCACTTCACATTGAAACCCTAAATCCTTGAGGTCATTCTGATCCAAGCTGGTCAATACCGTAACGGCCAGAATTTTAGTATCGCCTTTGACACTAACGGCCGCCTTAAGGATATCATCATTTCCATGAACGGTGGTAAAATCCGCACCGAGTGCTGCCACACCCTCGACTGCCAATTGAACCGTTTTGGGCACATCGAAAAACTTCAGGTCAACCATGATTCGCTTTCCTTGGTCTCGTAGCCGCCCGACCAGTTCATGGTAACCGCCCGCCATGAATAGCTGCAAACCGAGCTTATAGAATGAGACTGAGTCGCCCAGGCGGTCCACGAGCTCTTCAGCATCCTTTACCGTGGGAACATCCAGTGCGAAAATGAGACGGTCCTGATTCGGAATGTCTTTTTTTGATAGTTTCTGAAAATTGTTGTCGCTCACCATTTTCGATGGTTAGTTCAAAAGTCCCTTTATTTGAAATTAAAAGACGCATCCAGTCAACGCCGCTCATTAAAAGAATGGCATTGAGGAAGATCCTGGGAATAGGAATACGGACATCCCTGAAACCTTGTGAGGTTTGGTGTGGGTTTTGCCCTATCCTTACTCGAAAAACGATTCAAGAATCTATTCGGCCTTCGATTCGATTCAGGCGATCTTCGATTAGGTTCATTCGCTTGCTCAGTTGTTCATGAGAATCCTTGCGGTTGACCGTCAGACCGACGCATCCATTACAAAAGAGAAGGCCGGCAATTAGCAGCAAGAGATAGCTTGTTTTTATTTTCATTGATATGTCGTTTGGTTAATCCACAAGTAATACTGTTCCCATGCCGTTTTGGTTTCAACAAAGTCAGTCTTTTTTCTTTTTATCTCGGGAGAGGAATTTGTCCAAGAGGCTCTTTGCCTGATTTTCGAGGTCATTGGAAGTGGATGGATCCAGGACGCCCTCAAGCCGTTCTTTTCCTTTCTGGATCAATTTATCCACTTCAGTGACGGCCTTGCTGCGAAGTTGGGCTTTGCCGGCTTCGAGAAGCGCTTCTCCTCCACCTTCTGCACTGAAATACAGTCTGGGATTGTCGAAATCGCCCTTGATTCCAAAAGGGACGATTAATGTATCCACTTCGGCCCAACGTTGGTCGCTTAGCGGGATCACCGTATCATGCAAGGTCACTTGGAGCGGCAGATCGAGAATTCCCCTGCCCTTCAAGCTCCAGGTTCCGGAACCTGAAAAATCCACCGTCCCGTTTTTAAACGGCGGGTTTTTCTTTGAGATAAGTTTCTGCACTAAAGCATCGGTTTCCAGCCCCTTGAAGCTGAGAGAAATCCGGTTGGTTGAATCGGAGCTGTTCATTCCGCCGGATTGAATTAAAAAAACGAGTGACTCCGCGCTGGACCGCACAGAAATGGAAGGGGGTTCTTCAACCAGCCAGGGATGAGTCGACAGGTTTTTTGCTTCAATATCCAAGGTTTCATTTTCGAAGACAGCTGACTGGATCTTCAGTGCTTCCAGATTTGAAATCAGAACGGTCGGAGCTCCCTCGACCAGATGAGGGGCTTTGATCGCTGCATATCCTTTCTCACGAATGAGACGATCCAATCGTTCTTTTCGGTTTTCGGAATCCTTTTCATCGGATTTTTTGTCTACCTCATCAGGTCCTGACACTTTTTCAAGCCACTTTCTTACCTGGGCTAAACGCTCTTTCCACTGACGGGCGTTTTCCAGGTATTCCTCAATGGATTTACCCTCGGTATCGTTCGAAGGTTCCGGTTCCTCGGCAGATTCCGAACGCTTCCCAACCCGTCGGCCGGGCACCGCCCTTGGAGACCCCTGAGATCCGTTATCCACTCGAACTCTATCCACATGAATGCGTTTTCGGAGAAGATCGGAAGTATTGAAATCCACATGAATTTCGTCCGCCATAAATAAGTTGGAATTAAGATGGTTCGGATCGGTCATGGCGAACTGCCCGATGACCATTTTACCGCTCTTGAGATCAAGATCCAGTGTTCCAATATCCACCGTCGCTCCATTGGCCGTCTCAAGCTGTTCCTGCAGGACTGCTTTGACAATCGGTTCAGAAGCCATAAACCTCAACAGGACACCGATCATGATGGCCAACATCATAAATACAATCCCAAGGGGACGGATTGGATTTCCGATCCGTTTGCTCAGTATATCCTGGTAGCTTTTCTTGCCCTTGCCTCCTCCGACAAAAATAAACAGCAGCCATTGAACCGGTTTTCGGGAAAGATACTTTTTAAACAGGTTTGAATTCTCCTCGAAGGAGGACATTTTGAGTCGAAATTTCTTCAGAAAACCGATCAGCAACTTGCCAATGATCCCTCCCCAGATAAAACCCAGCAGCACACCTCCAGTGACAAGATAGTACTCAAATCCGAAATAAGCCAGCACGGGCGCATTGATAAGGGGCTGAAATAAATTACCGAGAGAGCTGTCGAGAATGAGGGTTCCAAAGTGAAAAGCTACGGGAGTCAGGATGAACTGAAGGGCCAGAGTCAAGGCAGCGACAATGGCAATAACTGCCAGATTGCCATTCAGAATCATCGTTACCAACAAAAGAAAGGCGGCATATCCTGGTGCCTGTTGGATTCCCGGAAGGAATCCCCACAAGGAACCAAGCAGGCTGGCGGACATAACCTGAAACGGAGTGGCAGCCCCTCGAAGAACGGCTCCGAATTTGCGGTGAGAAATCATGATCTGTTTTTAGAAACAGTTATACAGAAAGCATGAAAAAACACCATGAATATCCACTATCCAAAACTCCATGCGACGCACTGGGACAGCGAGCCCTACAGGCATTCATTTAAGGTAAATCCGAAGAAATTCGTACACACCTGAAGCTGGCCGCGCTGAGGCCGGAACATGGAAGGAATGGATGCAAATTTCAATGATCCGGGGTCGACGCCCCCAGCTTCAGGAATAACGACCTCCCTTAACCGAATGGCTGTACAGCGAGCCCTACCTGCCGTTTTCGCTTACTTTCGCATTGTTCGCGGGCTCCTTCTTTCAAAATTCGAGACATACATAATTCGTTTTCAAGATTGACCGTGAATTACAACGGCTGGAAGCTCTCAATCGATATGGCAAAAATTATGATCACGGGGGCAGCTGGCTTCATCGGCAGTCATACGGTTGATTTTCTCCTTTCTAAGGGACACGAAGTCGTCGGTATCGACAATTTCAGAACCGGTCACCGT
>DUCD01000321.1:13114-14067 GCA_012959985.1 Verrucomicrobiales bacterium
ATGCAGATTCCATGGTGAAATGGACCGATCTGGTTCGTCCGGACGGGTTGATCCATCTGGCCGCTTTGGTGAGTGTCCAGGAAAGTATTAAAAACCCGATGGAGAATTTCCGTCTGAATCATTATGCAACGCAGGTTGTAGCTGAATGCGCCCGACAGTTTACGATTCCCCGGATCGTCTTTGCTTCGTCGGCAGCCACTTACGGCAACACAACGGTATGTCCCATATCGGAACACACGGAGCCGGCTCCGATCAGTCCTTATGGAGCAGCCAAGGCGGCATCGGAAATCCTGCTGATGGGTTCAGGGCGAGCATTTGGTTTCTCGGTAGTTTGTCTCAGATATTTCAATATCTACGGTCCACGGCAGGATCCATCTTCCCCTTATTCTGGAGTTCTTTCTATTTTTCAAACTCGGTATGCCATGGGAAAACCGGTAACGATATTCGGAGACGGTCTTCAAACTCGAGACTTTGCCTTCGTCAAGGATGTGGCACGAATCAACGGCACCCTGGCAACCGAACCAACCAAAGCGCCCACTGGAGGGAGTTTCAACGTCTGCACCGGAAAGGAAACCTCCCTGCTGGATGTGTTACGATTCTTCCGAAATCGATTTCCCAAAGTAGAGGCGCCCGTGCATGCTGCCGCTAGAAAAGGAGATATCCAAAAGTCCTGTGGTAACCCCGATCGATTGAGTTCAATCTGTGGACTGAAGGCGTCAACGGAGGTGGAAGAAGGGCTGGAAGCCCTTGTTCAGGAGAGTTGAACTGATAGGGGGGGCTTGCCCCAGCCATTAGGTCAAGGAAACAGAACTCCCTGAAGGCCGAAGCGTTGAGTCGGGATCTGAACTCAGTAAATTGGCTGAATCGAGAGATCAGAACTGCCCACTTGAAGTCCCTTGAAGTGAGCCTTCAGCATCCGTGCGAGCCTAAGGATTCCGGATTAAACTAATGGG
>DUCD01000321.1:14177-18021 GCA_012959985.1 Verrucomicrobiales bacterium
CGCGAGGACGCTCTCCCTCCCATTGACTGTCTGGTTTTCAGGGAGTTCTAATTGGCATTGGACAGCACTGTATTTGCCTGACTTACTGAGTTCTGGGGATGGTTGAAATTGGAATATATTTTTTCCCTGTTCCGGCCTCAGGGCGGCCAGCTTCAGGTGCGGGTTCAGGCAACGGGAAACTCACCTTCGATCCATTCGTGGATTGGCCTGGGTTTTCCCAAGTGATAGCCCTGAGCGTAATTCAGTCCGATTTCCCGAGTGATTTCCAATACCTGGGCGGTTTCGATGAATTCCCCTACCGTGGTTTTCCCAAGAGTTTGGGCAACATCGTTGATCGAACGCACCAATGCCTGGTTTAGGGAGTCCTTATTCAGGTTACGAAAAAAACTTCCATCGATCTTCAATATGTCGAAAGGCAGATCACGAAGATAACTCATGGAGGAAAAACCCATTCCGAAATCATCCAGAGCCACTTTGCAGCCTATCGATCTGACCTCAATCAGGAAATCCCGTGCAATTCCCATATTCGAGATCATCCCACTCTCCGTCACCTCAAATACCAATCGGCAGGGATCCACACCGGTTTGTTCCAAGCGTGACCGAATCAGCGCAACAGTCTCTTTTTCATTCAAAGACGCAGCCGAAAGATTAACAGAAAAATGGATTCCCTCCGTTCCGGCCAGAACATCAATAGCGGAGGTCACAACGAATTGGTCGAGTTGCACAATGCTGCCGAACCGTTCGGCAGCAGGAATAAACATGCCGGGAAGCAGCATCGCCCCATCCCGATCCTTCATCCGGAGCAGAACTTCCAGTAGTTTCGGGCGCGGTTCGTCAATGCTGACAATAGGTTGTGCCCAGAGTTCCAGTCTTCCATCCGTGAGGGCATCCTTGACCTTGACCGATTCAGCAGCATATAGACTCAATCGATAAAACTCCGTTTCGCCTTCGCGAAAAACCTCAAATCGGTTTCTGCCATTGGCTTTGGCCTCGTAACAAGCACAATCGGCGTGGGCCAGCACATCCTCCGAGGACTCCTGTCCGGTGACCTCTGCAATTCCAATGCTCATTCCGGACGTATAGGTGGCGCCTTCGTCGGTGAATCTATATTCGCGAAACCATTCCAGGAACATTTTGGCAAACTCTCTAGCTTGTTCCAAAGTGGTATTCTTCAGGAGAACTCCGAACTCATCGCCACCCAAACGTCCAAGAATATCGGTCTCTCGAATGTTCTGTCTCAGGATTTCCGAGATTTCCTTAATAAGCCGATCACCGGCCTGATGTCCAAGGTTGTCATTGATCACCTTGAAATTATCCAAGTCCAGATACAGTAGCACTGCATTGATCCCCTCCTTGGCACTGGCAACCGTCTGTTGGATCATCTCCGTAAATAGTCTCCGATTGAAAACTTTTGTCAGCGGATCATGATCTGCCAGGAAAATAATATCCCTTTCCATCCGTTTCTGTTCTGAAATATCAGAATGGATACTGACGGTCCCAATGCTTTTTCCGGTATCATCGACAATCGTATCGGTTCGGTTCAGAATGGACATGATATCCCCATTGGGGCCTTTCATCTCTACTTCCCCCCTCCACGTTTTGTTTTCCTTACAGATATCTCTTGCTGCCTGCCAAACCTTGGGATCCACATACAGAGAAATCAGTCCGCCTTTCTCCTTTAGTTCCTGCAATGTGCATCCCAATAAATTTGTCGCCGCCTGATTCTGATAAATCGGTTCCCCTCCTCCATCTTCGATGACCACGGCATCACTGGAACAGTCAATGGCTTTACTCATTCGAAACAGCTCTTCGTAAGTGCGCTGTTGGCTTTTCCGGTTTTCTTCTTCGATCTGATCGGATTCCTGCTTCAGTCGAAGTTTGGAAGTAACTCGGGCCAGAAGTTCCAGTGGATTAAAGGGTTTACGGATGAAATCCGCAGCACCCTGCTGAAACCCCTTCAACTGAGCTTCCTGAGAATCCCTGCCCGTTAACAATATCACTGGAATTCGCCGGTTTTTCTCAAGCTCGGTAATCTCTTTCCATAGCTCGAATCCATCCATGTCGGGCAGGCCCAGATCCAAGAGGAATAAATCGAAGGATTGCTCGGAGGCAAGGTCGATGCCTTCATACCCGGTTTCGGCGGCAACCAGTTGAATGCCTACATCTTCAAACAATTCCCGCAGTAATTCCCGTATGTCGGAATTGTCGTCGACAAACAATATTGTTTGTGAAGGCATGATGCTGAGCAACTGTATGCCTTCTCAAATTAATAATTCAAGTTAAAGGCATCCGGAGTCATCCTTTCTTAATGTTGCATGGAAAGAAACAAAAAGTTGTAAATGCCTTCCAAAGGTATATTCTCGATCAAATACTGCTCATCTGCATTGCAAGAATGTGGAGATGTTGGTAACTTTCTGGAATAAGGGATGATGAAGATCGCATTATTAAAGAATTTTGATCCATCCGAACGGATAAGGCAGCGGACCAAAGACCTGAACATCCGCATTAGCTATTTCAAACCTGAGGCATTGGAGATATTAAGTGCCAGCAGCAGCGACCTTGTCTATACGTTGCCTTTTGAAGCGCTGAAGGAAATGGAATGGCCGAAACTCAGAGTTCGTCTGGCCCATGCGAACCGATATTATCTGGTCATCGGCTCAGGCCTCAAGACAAGAGATGTCATGCAGGCAGCCCGCGATGGCGCTTTCGATGTCATCGATCTTGACGAAGATGATGACCGTTGGACGGAAGCCATCCGTAAATCGGCAGAATCGCAATCCTTTTGGCTACAACTCTACGGAGCCCAGACGGATGTTTCAGAGAACACCCTGATCGGTCAATCCCCTTCCATGGTCTCAATGCGGAAAACCATAGATCGGCTGGGTCCGACGGCAGCGAATGTATTGATTTTAGGCGAATCGGGTGTTGGAAAAGAACGGGTGGCCAACGCGCTTCATGAAGCCTCGGGACGGAAATCATTCATTGCCGTCAACTGTGGAGCCATCCCGAGAGAGTTGATCGAGGCAGAATTGTTCGGTGCGGAGAAAGGAGCCTACACGGGAGCTCACCAGGCAAGACCCGGTTTAGTGGAACAAGCTAACAAGGGTACACTGTTCCTGGATGAGATCGGCGAACTGGATTTGACCCTGCAACCAAAGCTTCTGCGTTTTCTGGAAACCCACCAAGCGAGAAGAGTGGGTGGTCAAAAAGAATACAAGATGGATGTCCGCATACTCTCGGCCACCAATCGAGACCTGGATGCCGGCATTACCCAGGGTCTATTCAGGCCGGACTTATATTATCGTCTGTCTGAAATAATACTGCACATTCCCCCGCTGCGTTCCCGACTGGAAGACATCGCCCACTTGGCGCTATCTTTTTTGAAAGTATCCAGCGAACGTTTTGGAAAATTCTACGAAAGTATCGACCCTGAACTGATTAAGAAATTTCAATCCTACAATTGGCCCGGAAACGCACGTGAAGTTAAGAACATGATCGATCGAATGGTGATTTATTACGATGGCCCCATACTTCGTGCCGAATGGTGGGATCCACCGGCATCTGAAGAAAGAACGGTCAACACCAGAACGATGCCGGTCAACACGCAATCCTCTATGGCACATCCGGGAATGACAGATCCCATAAATAACTTCCCGACCAAGAAGCAGAAAATCCTGATGGCGAAAAAGCTACTGGAAGAACATGACGGAGACCTGACCTGGGTTGCCGCTCAACTGGGGATACATCCCACTACCCTTTATCGATGGAGAAAAGCGGGCAAAGTATAGGGAAGATTTCAACGATGATTCAAACTCGATCTTGTTTTTTCAATGGGATGCTTTTG
>DUCD01000322.1:0-6887 GCA_012959985.1 Verrucomicrobiales bacterium
TTTACCGAGTTATCGCATTATAATAGAGGATGAAGCAATCCATGGCGAAAGAACAAAAAGCAAAAATCGCCACCTCAGGATTCACTCTTATTGAACTCCTGGTCGTCATCGCCATCATCGCCATTCTGGCGGCGCTTCTTCTCCCGGCCTTGTCCAAGGCAAAATCTTCAGCACGGTCAGCCTCCTGTAAAGGAAACCTCCGCCAACTGGGGATCGCCTTGAATATGTATGTCAACGACTTCAAGTTCTATCCGGTCTATAATGTCGATCCCTTCAGCAGTCTGGAAAGTCAATTCTGGCATGCTCCCTTAAAACCCTATACTTCCAGCAAATGGACGGACCCCCTCTACAAATGCCCTGATTACAAGGGCTTGACCCTGAATGGGAATGAAGCTGCCTCTCCGCTGGGAAGCTACGGATACAACGCCAATGGAACCAAGTTCACGCCAAGCCCCCTGGGATTGGGTGGGCGGTTCACTAAAGTCAGTTTGGACGGGTCTTCCGCCGACTTCTCCTCGATTGTCCACGGAGGACGCATTGGGGAAAACCGTGTCCTGAAACCGGCCGACATGATTGCCCTCGGAGACGCCTCTTTGATTTGGACCACCCCATTCATTCTGAATCTGACCTATGACACCGAAGAGAAGGACGAACAATTCAGTGGCATGGGATTACTGGATATCAACTCACGCAATGGAGTTCAAAGATCCAGCTGGCCGGGAAGTGGCGGAATTATTCAGGCCACCATGCACCGGCATTCGGGTAGATACAATATCAACTTTACCGATGGTCATGTGGAGTTGATCGACCGTGAAAAGCTGTTCGCAAAATCGGATCGTTCTTTACGCCGTTGGAACAACGACAACGATCCTCACCTGGAGCTCCTCCACCCGTGGTAGTTAAACCCTAAGGGACCACTCAAAAAATGGTGAACTTATTGTTGAACGGTCCCTAACGCTTCGCACGGGCATTACGGGTAAAGGACTCGCGCAAAGCGGCTCGTTCCTGTTCATTTAATGCCCCATCACCATCTTTGTCGTACTGTTGAATCAAATTACTGCGACTCGTTGAAGGACGACTCTTGGCTGTTTGGGCAGATGCTGCGGTACGGACGTTTCCCACATTACCCACCCCAGTTGATTTTGGACGGCTGCTGGGCGGACGAATGGATTTCGAGGACGAGACACTCTTGGAACCTGATTTAACACTCGCCCTCTCCGACGCCTCCCTGATTCTTCTGTAATCCCGGATTCTATGAATGGATTTCAACCCTGCCTGCCGTTCGACATTCGAAAGGTGCCCGTCCTTGTTCATGTCAAACAAAGCCAGAATTTCCTGCTTACTGAAGATTCGTTTCCCTTGGGTCTGTGGCACCGCTTCATTCGATTCAGCATTTGAATGAACCGTCCACCCCACCATCATCAGAAAAGTAATGAGCAATCTCTTCATATCTATATCCTTCATTTCCTTAGGGTCAAGGTAAGCGTTTTGATATTCAGATAAAAGAGAATATTTCTTGAATCTGCAATTTAAAAGGTAATGCGTGCCGGTCTGCCTTTCGGTTGAGGAATAGACAGATGGACAGGGTCGTCCCTGAAGCCCGGTGCGCTGAGCCGGGATGGCTGAAATCGGAGTACAATTCTTCCATGTTCCGGCCTCGGCGCGGCCAGCTTCAGGGACGATTGCTAATGATGCCCTGAATATCCCTCAGGCTTTGGACTGCGCGATTGATCTTAGCATAACGACGCACTGGGACAGCCCCCCGCCGATTGCAAAACGCCGTTCAAAGTTTCAGTGACAATATGTATGGAAAATGGCACTTTAATTGAAAACAATTCTGGGACTACTGTTATAAGGAAATGGCTGAAGATCTAAAGAACGACTCCATGTTAATATCATGGCTGAGAATTCTTGCTAATCGATTACTGCTCTGCGGATTAGGGGTATCCGGAATTCAGTCGATAGAGGCCATAGACAGGAAACCTGCTGATCTGGAGTTTTTCGAAAAAAAAATCCGCCCCCTGTTTGCAGAAAGATGCTATTCGTGTCACGGCCCTGACAAACAAAAAGCCGGACTTCGCCTGGACCACATCAATTCTATTTTGAAAGGCGGAGACAATGGAACCGCCATCGTCCCCGGTGAACCTGATTCCAGTCGATTGATCGAAGCAATCCGTTACCTGAATGTCGACCTTCAGATGCCACCGAAACGAAAACTCAATCTAAACGAAGTGAAACTATTGACCCAATGGGTTGAAATCGGAGCGCCTTGGCCGGAAGAACCTTTGCCCGATTCATTTGTCGAGGAAAACGTATTTGATCTGGAAAAGCGAAAAAGTGAGCATTGGGCATGGTCTCCCATCAGTAAGCCTATACCACCCAAAGTAAACAACGGGGAATGGATACGGAATTCAGTCGACGCATTCATCCTTCAGAGTCTTGAAGAAAATGACATCAAGCCGAACCCCGAAGCCGATCGGAAGACTCTGATCCGCCGTCTCTATTTTGATTTGATTGGCCTTCCTCCGGAATACAGCGAAGTGAACGCCTTCGTAAATGACGATTCTGAGAATGCCCTGAAGAAAGTAGTGGATCACTTACTTTCATCGCCACATTTCGGTGAACGCTGGGGACGACACTGGCTGGACCTCGTAAGGTATGCAGAGACCTTGGGACACGAGTTTGACTATGCTCTGCCCAATGCCTGGCGTTATCGGAATTACGTCATCCGTGCCTTCAATGCCGACGTTCCCTATGATCAATTCATGGTCGAGCATATCGCAGGCGATCTCCTTCCTTCACCTAGGATGAATCCGGATTCAGGAAAAAACGAGTCGGTCATAGGGACCGGTTTCTACTGGTTGGCTCAACAAGTTCATTCACCTGTCGATATCCGTCAAAACCAATTAGACCTGATTGACAATCAAATCGACGTGCTCACAAAAACCTTTTTCGGTCTGACTGTTTCCTGCGCGCGCTGCCACGACCATAAATTCGATGCCATTTCCACGCGTGATTTTTATTCTCTTTATGGAGTTCTTTCGAGTTCACGATATCATCAACAAGACATCAATGTGGACCCGTCACTCCCGAACCTGCTGGATAAAATTGCTGCGACAAAGAAAACCATGCGTTCTCAGTTCTCTAAAATTTGGAAACGTGAAAACCATGAAGCGGCAGCTTATCTGAATGCAGCAGCTGATGCCCTTTACGGCAAGGCTAAACCGGAAGACCCTCTCCTTCCTGAACCCGCCACAAAAAAACGCAATGAGCAGCCCTCAATCAAACTCCAAAGACCTGTCGTGACGGTCGCTGAAGAATCCGGATTGAATTCAGAAAAGCTCAAGAAATGGGTGTACGCCATCGGAGACCGGGAAGATCCGGAACCTAATCATCCCCTGGCAGTCTGGAAGAAGATCCACCAGATGGAAAACACCACTCCGGAAAGTATCGATTCAATGTGGAAGAACCTGCTTCAGGATGGTCGAAAGGCAAGCAAAGACATGCCTCTATCTAAAGAGGTTTTTGCAGATTTCAGTGAATCCGGATTTTCCTCCTGGTTCGTGGACGGATATGGGTTCGGCGATTCCCCAACACCTGCCGGAACTCTCTTGATTGATCCAGACACTCAACAGCTCACGGGAATGGTGGAAAATCAAGCTGCACACAGCGCTAAATTTTCGCACCGGCTTCAATCCAGTTTCCGATCCCCAACCTTCACTATTAAGTACCCCTATATACACGTTAAATGCTCAGGAAAGCACAGTCGGATCAATTTGGTCATGGAAAGCTTCAATTTGATCCGAGCACCCATCTACGGTGGCTTAAAGAAAAGACTGAACCGGACGACCCGCCATTGGCAGACTTTCAATCTTAAAAGTTGGCAAGGCAGGCGAGCTTTCCTGGAATTCAGTGATCTCACCGTTCAGGATCTATCTGGCAGTGACTATCGTTCCGATGGGTTCATCGCCATCGAAGAGATCGTATTCTCAAACGAATCCCGCCCTGAATCACCCAAACCATTCAGTCGATCGTTCGATCTGATTGGAACTGAAACGCCGAAATCAAAATCTGAACTGACGGAACGATATCAATCTGCCATTGAGAAAGCCATCACAACCTGGGGTAAAGGATTCAACAATGACAGCGACAAAGCCGAATCCAGTAATCAGTCCTCCCTGTTGAATTGGATGATCCATCATCAAGTAATTAAGACCGATCCCTTTTCGAATTCACCACCACGGTCCAGGCGATTAACCCAATCTGCGGAGCAGCACAACTCGTTGATTGCGGCAATTCCAGAACCTAATTGGGTCCCCGCCTTGACGGAAGGTAGCGGACTGGATGAATCGGTTTTCATCAGAGGAAACCATCGCAATCCCGGCCCCAAGGCTCCACGACATTTCCTTGAGGCACTTTTTGATCCTGAAGATAAACCTCCCACATCGAGTTCCGGTAGACAGAAAATTGCTGAATCGGCCGTGGATCCATTGAATCCCTTTCCCGCCAGAGTCATGGTGAATCGGATATGGCATCATCTCTTCGGTGTCGGCATTGTCTCCAGTGTCGATAACTTCGGCGTCCAGGGTGTTCCACCGTCAAATCCCAGACTACTGGATCACCTGGCGACCGAATTTCGTTCCAATGGTTGGTCGACGAAAGATCTGATCCGCCTCCTGGTCACTTCGAATACCTATCGGATGTCCAGCAGTCCCGTCAATCCGGAAGCCGAACGGCAGGATCCGACCAACCGATTGTTTCATCGGATGAATGTCAAACGTCTCGAGGGTGAGATCATTCGCGATTCCATCCTCAGTATCTCCGGAAAACTCACCTTGGAAGCCTATGGCACATCGGTCCCGATTCATCTTACCCCTTTCATGCAGGGACGAGGTAAACCTCGCCATTCGGGACCTCTGGACGGGAATGGTAGAAGGAGTATCTATATTGAAGTCCGTCGAAATTTTCTCTCACCGATGATGTTGGCATTTGACACTCCCATTCCCTACACCACCATTGGAAAACGAACGGTATCCAATGTTCCCGCCCAGGCATTGATTTTAATGAATGACCCTTTTGTTCAGGAACAAGCCGGCCATTGGGCCAGGAAACTTATTTCAGAGAATGGATACAGCCCGGATGCATACATTGAAAACGCCTATCAAAACGCTTTTGCAAGGCACCCCAGTTCGTTGGAAATGAAACAGGCACTGGAGTTTCTCCACACTCAACAGGAGGCCTACCGGAATCAGGCCAAAGGGTCAAAGGAACCCAATGCTGAATTCATGGCTATGAACGATTTATGCCACGTCCTATTCAATGTCAAAGAACTGGTGTTTATTAATTGAACCTACTATTTAAGTCTAACTCGATAGAATGATGTATCCCTGCGGATCAATCCAGAAGACGCCTGTTACCCGACGCCAAATGTTGACCCGTTGCGCCAACGGCTTCGGTGCCCTGGCATTGACTTCCCTGATGAAGGAAAACGCATTCGGCGGACTGATCGCAGATCATCCTTCAAAGGCAGCCGGTCCTTTTGAACCCAAACCGTCGCACGCCATTGCCAAAGCCAAAAACGTTATTTTCCTCTACATGGACGGTGGCCCCTCCCAGGTCGACACCTTCGATCCGAAACCGCTCCTGACTAAAGAGCACGGTCAACCATTCAAGATGAAAATGGAACCGACGCAGTTCAACAACAATGGGAATACTTTAGGCTGCCCGTGGAAATTTAGAAACCATGGACAAAGTGGCCTGCCCATCAGCGATCTGTTTCCACATACCGCAACCATGGCTGATGAATTGTGTGTCATTCGCTCCATGGTGGCGGAGTTCTCTGAGCATACCAACGCAAACTATTTCCTTCATACCGGGTTGGGACTTTCCGGGCGTCCGAGCATCGGTTCCTGGGTCAACTACGGACTTGGCAGTGCCAACCGGAATCTGCCGGGATTCATCGTGATCAACGGCGGCTTGATCCCTCCAGGCGGACTGGATAACTTCAGCAATGGTTTTCTTCCCGCCACCTTCCAAGGTTCTATCTTCCGTCCGGACACTCCTCCAGTCTCGAATATCACACCCACTGAAATAAGCCCTGCCCTTCAGGAGAACAAACTGAAATTGATGAAAAAACTGGATTCGGGGGTCCTGAACCGAATCGGTCGCATTGGAGCAATCGAATCCTCGATTGCCAATTATGAATTGGCATTCCGTATGCAGTCAGCCGTTCCGGATTTGATGAATCTAAACGGAGAATCCAATGCCACGCAGAAATTATACGGATTGGATGCGGCTTACGAACCGACACGGACTTTTGGAACCCAATGTCTGATTGCAAGGCGACTCATCGAGCGTGGTGTTCGTTTCGTCGAATTGACCTGCCCATCGGTAAGCGGGGATCGCTGGGATCAACATTCCAACCTGAAGGGAGGCCATACTAACAATGCTCTGGCAGTGGATCAACCCATCGGAGCTTTGCTCAAGGATCTGAAGACCAGAGGCCTTTTGGATGAAACTCTGGTTCTTTGGGCTGGTGAATTTGGTCGAACCCCTTTTTCACAAGGAACTGACGGCCGAGACCACAATCCCTTCGGCTTTTCGGTCTGGATGGCCGGTGGCGGCGTAAAGGGAGGAATGACCTACGGTGAAACCGATGAATACGGTTACAAGGCCGTCATCAATAAAGTCGAAATGTACGATCTGCATGCGACTCTGCTACATCTCCTTGGAATGGACCACAAACACCTGACCTTCCGATTCAGCGGACGTGACATGCGACTGACCGACGTTCACGGCGAAGTCATTCACGACATCCTGGCTTGACTCGCAACCCCATCGGCAAGGATGGATGGTAGAGCGTGCTGTCTCAGCTCGCCGAAGTCAGG
>DUCD01000322.1:6897-18002 GCA_012959985.1 Verrucomicrobiales bacterium
CGCCGCCAGTGTGCCCATAGAGGTGCCCATAGCGGTAGAGATAACCCCGGCAATAATAAACAACCCGGGCAGCAGGAAAGAAGCCGGATCGGATAATTGTCTCCCGTCGGCCGCCTCATCAAGTCGCCAGGGATCGTGATTCCATTGTTCTACGAACCGCTCGTCGATGGGCAGGACCTTCCCGTTCCGTCTTAATCCCCGCCCCGGTTGCGAAAACACCGAAATCGGAAGAAGGTCGAGACGATGGCTGTTGCGCATTCCCCAGCGAATCCGGTCCAGTGGATACCGTCTTAAAGTGTCCAATGATTCGGAAAGCCAATCACCGGAAACCGTCAGGCTACGTTTTCCAAAGGCATCGGTCCACTCGGCACCATTGGAAACCGCGGCATACATAAAGTTGAATAACGGATTCAACTCAGGTGATTCCATAATCCAATATCGGTGAAAGGCCAAGTGCCATAATGATTTCAGTTCAGGATCTTTTTCCAAACGGATAAGATTATAGAAACACATGAATGCCATTTCATCATCAGACTGATTCCCCCAACCTGGACCACGGTGTTGTTTGGCATTGAAGACATTGACATGGTAGGAGTGCTCTTGCATTAACTGCTCTGCAGCTTCGGCATATTTTGAATCCCCACTGACATGCTCAGCGACTCGTAAATAGGACAGAATGCTGAGAGAATTCAAGCCGCGTTCGTCAAGCCAGTTCTTATCGTGATTCAAGAATTCCGGTCCATAATTCGCCCATCGAGTGATACGACCATCATGATCGATCAGGTTAAAACCGTGATCAATCAGATGATCCGTGATACGGATGACGACATCCCTTACAGCCTGCTTTTCAGACTCTGTCTCAGCAACGAGATCATAATACTGAAGGTAGAAGAAATAATGTCCATCGAGTTCATCCGAACTGGCATCCGTTTTCCAATACCACTTTCCATCGGCACTGACCGGCCACCTGGGATCGATGATTTTCCACAGGGAATCCCGGTCCGCTTTATTTCGACGATCCCCTTCAATTCTCCCGATATTGGGGTTACGACCACGGGTCGGAAGAATCGTGCGAGCAATGAATCCTTTGGGTGCAGGGTGACTGCCTCCCTGGGTCACTTCACTCAGAAACGCAAGGGCACGGAAAGCTTTTTCAGCACGCACTTTAAACTTGGATTGCCCGGTTGCACCATAGGCGAAGCATTCTCCCGTTCCGTACATAGCCGTCCATAGGCCGTCATTATCGCTGTCCTGTTGTGTCCATTCCGTTTTATCACCCGGGCTTTTCAGTCTCACGCTCAACACATACTCATAGGGCGTCCGTTTGTGATACCGATCGATCTGCTGTTCAAACTGCTCTGCCTTCTGAGACAAATGTATCGCCTGATGATGGATTCGAGAAACTCCTTGAGAAGTGGCTATCCAAACATCTCCATCGGAATCCACCTCGATATCCTGTATCTGATCATGAGGCAACCACCTTCGACCCTGCCGGTATTCCCAAGTTCCCTTGTCGAAATGGATCGCACCAATCTTCGTTCCAAACCAGACTGAATCATCAGGGGCGATGGCCATCGAGGTGAAATCGTTGTAGGGAAGCCCCTCTTTACCAGTGAATAACTGCCATTCTCCACCCGGAATTCCAACGCCGACACCTTGCGGACAGGCAAACCAGATTCGGTCTTGCGAATCAAATTCAACACAACGCACATCGACAGGTGCCCATCGCCGGGAGCCTTCCTCCGGAAAAACCTGTTGCCAACTCTTGTGGTTTTCCGAATAGTACAATCCATTCTCAGCAGCCATGACTTCATGTCCCACCGAATTTCGCGATTCCTCATTTACTAAACCAAACAGATTCCCTTTGGGGACATTCTCAATAGCAGGTGATTCCTGCGCAAATATTTCAGCGTCGGTTGTTTGGGATTGAAGACGATCCAATGCTTTCCATTCGGAACCCGTAAATACGGCAATCCCATCACTCGTCTTCGCATGAATTACACCGTTTTTTGAAAAGGCCAACTCCTGAACATCTCGACTTGGCAAACCGGATTCTTCTGTAAATACGGTGCGGATCTGTTGTCTGAAATCCAGATCAAATTCAAAGCGGCCTTCCGCACAGGTGCCGATCGATGCAAAGCAGGCACCTAGGGCACAAACAACTACTCTTAGAGGAGGATTAAATGATTGATAATTCGAATTGTAGATCATCATGGAACAACCAACTTCAGATGGTCTGCAATACTACAGAATAGAAGTTCCGAATTCAATCTCCCTTTTATCAGCCAAGCTTATTTTGACAGGGGCTCCAGGTAGCGCGTAAGCCTACAGTTACAGGATCAGACAGATGCGAGGCCGAGCGCCACTGCCATTCGGTTATGGAAAGCGGCCAGCTTCAGGGACCTTTGCATTGTCAACTGCATGGCCTTGAAAAGAGCTCTGAATCAGATGATTTTTTCCTTTCTCTGGTTCCGATCCGGATTTAGAGTCTGCCGCTGTCAACCCTACTGGTTTTAAACCAGCCAGCATGAAAAATTATAGGTAAGAAATTAAAATGACTCCTTGGGAAGCCATTATTTTGGGATTAGTGCAAGGATTGACCGAATTTCTTCCGGTCTCATCATCCGGACATCTCGTTTTGGGACAGCACCTACTGGGAGTGCAACAAGAAAACCCCTCCATCGCTTTTGAAGTATT
Source organism: Verrucomicrobiales bacterium (assembly GCA_012959985.1). Classification (GTDB taxonomy): domain Bacteria; phylum Verrucomicrobiota; class Verrucomicrobiia; order Limisphaerales; family DUCD01; genus DUCD01. The sequence continues at coordinate 9,595 of DUCD01000322.1, forward strand.
CGTACATTTCGGCACTCTGATGAGCGTAGTGACGATTTACCGAAGAGAAGTCGCTACCATTCTATTTGAAATTTTTGGTGCAATAAAACGTCCGCGTTGTATCGGCGAGCATTACAAAAATAAGGAAGGATTTCGCACCGCATTTCAGATCGGGATAACTATGATTCCAACAGGGATCGTTTATCTATTGTTTAAGGATCCCCTTGAAGCGGCATTTCAAGATCCAAGGTTAGTCTGCGTCATGCTCTTTGTGACGGGGATTATTTTACTGTTGACCGGATTCAGAATAAAACCCACCGGAGATTTAAGCATTCCAAAAGCATTCTGGGTAGGGCTCGCTCAATCGATGGCAATGATCCCGGGCATCTCCAGATCCGGCTCAACTATTGCGACCGCCCTGTACTGCAACGTCGATCGAAAAAAAGCAGCTGAGTTTTCATTCCTTATGTCCATACCGGTGATCCTGATCGCAACTCTCCTCAAAGCTAAGGAACTCCTGGAAACAGGTGAGGCTATCCGATGGCTTCCCATGATATTAGGGGTCTTGGTGGCTTTTGGTTCAGGACTATGGGCAATCCGGATCGTTATAGGTTTTGTGGTGAGTGGAAAACTTCAGTATTTCGCCTATTACTGTTTTGCTGCCGGAATCATCGGGTTGATTTTTATTCGGTAAGAGGCTCCTTCAAAACGAACTCATTCTCAATCCTTCAACTGCTTCAGCAGATACACATACTGAAGTGCCGTAATCTTTGCCCTTTGCAAATTATTTGCAGCACCGCCATGCCCTCCTTCAATGTTTTCGTAATAATAAATAGAATGTCCGAAATCCATCATCTTCTTCGCCATTTTCCGGGCATGGCCAGGATGCACTCGGTCATCTTTGGTGGAGGTGGTGAAAAACACGCGCGGGTATGTTTGCTTCTTTTTGAGATTCTGAAATGGTGAGTATTTCATGATGACCTCCCGCATCACAGGGTCGTCCGGATTGCCGTATTCCCCCACCCAACTGGCACCGGCCAGCAAAGTATGGTAGCGAAGCATATCAAGCAATGGTACCGCACAGACCACGGCATTGAACAAATCGGGACGCTGAGTGTAAGTGGCACCGACGAGTAGTCCTCCATTACTTCCCCCTCGGATCCCCAATCTTTTCGGAGAACTGATCCCCTTCTTTACCAAATCTTCCGCAACCGCAATAAAATCGTCATAACACCTCTGACGGTTTTTCTTTTGGGCGATCTTATGCCATTTGGGACCAAACTCCCCACCGCCGCGAATATTTGCCAATACATAGACGCCTCCCTGTTCCAACCAGATTTTCCCAATGGTGGCAGAGTAAGAGGGTGTCAGTGAAATTTCGAATCCTCCATATCCATAAAGCAAGGTAGGGTTGTTTCCATCCAACTTCATTTCTTTGGGGCGAATGACGAAGTAGGGAATCCGTGTCCCATCCTTGCTGACCGCTTCATTCTGATCGACTTGGTAAGGATCCGCATCAAAGCGCTCAGGCAAAGATTTCAGGAGTTCGGGCTTCAAGGATTCGGCGGAAAGCAGATACAGGCTGGGTGGCTTCAGAAAGCTCTGATAGTTGGCGAAAACCCTGTTATCATAAGCACTTGAGGAACTGATCGACATGGAACCACCTGCAGGCAGAGGAACCTCCTTCCACCGCCAAAGGCCTTTTTGAAACACCTCATCTTTGTGAAACGTCAGGATTCTTCCTTTAACCTCATCCAGAAGAGAAACCATGAGGTGATCCCTTGTGGCGGTGACGGAAGCGACGGCCGCCCGTTCATTCGGGGAATAGATGGTTCGTGTCAAATTGCCAATATCTTGAAATTTCGTGTCATCGATTTTAATGGAGACCAGAGAACCCTGCCAGAAATGTTGGTTTTGTCCGTTCTCTTCTATAACCCAGTCTGATTTCAATTGAACAATCAGGTGATGTTGAAAGACCTCTACGATTTCCGCATCCTGAGGAATGGGAATGAATGTTTTCGAACCCTCTGGATTAAGCAGCCAATTCTCACTCTCAAAAAAAGTAATCCACCGAGTCAATAGAACTTGTCCACCCTCCGGGCGAAAATGATTCACGGCAAAACACCCGACATCTTTTTTGGAGACTTCGATGATGTTCAACGCATCCTTCAATGATTCTCCCCTATGCCAAAGCCGGATCATTCGAGGGTAGCCTGATTCAGTCAGGGATCCTCCACCAAAGTCAGTCCCCACCATCAATGTATTCGAATCGAACCAGGACACTCGACTCTTCGCTTCCTTCAGAAAAAAACCATCTTCTACAAACTCCTTTGTCTTCAGATCGAATTCCCGGACAACCACTGCATCCTTCCCGCCTCTGGACAACCTGATAAGTGCCCTTTGATTATCAGGTGGAAGAACTGAAGCCCCTTTGAAAACCCAGTTTTCCTCTTCCTTTTCAGCCAGTCCATCAATATCGAGAACCGTTTCCCATTCAGGTTCGTCCTTTCGGTATTCCTCAAGTGAGGTGCGTCGCCATAATCCCCGTATATGGATATCATCCTTCCAGAAATTATAGACAGTGTCTCCTCGAAGGTTTCCATAGGGAATCTTGTCTTTGGCATTCAGGATTTCCTTGGTTAGGGTGAAGAAGTTTTCATACCGCGAATCCTTTTCAAGTACGTCCAAAGATTCCCTGTTCCGTTGCTTGACCCAGTGAATAGCTTTTTCACCTTCCACTTCTTCCAGCCACAACAGTGACTCATCATAATCGACGTATTCATACTGTCCTGCTTCAGCCGATTTCAAAGTCATGATTTCCCCGGATTCCATTGTGATCATCAAGATGGCAATTAACGAAAACGCTTTAATTGTACGAACAGATTTCATGATGAGAGATTAAATAGCACACTTCCTGCCTGTTGACGGTTATAATGATTGAAGCAACCGAGAGAAACAACTTTATAGAAGGCAATGGACACAATACATCAGTAAAAAAAACATCCCGGCACGTTGGGACAGCACGCCCCAATGCCATTGGATTAAGGGAGCAGGCACCCTTGAAGCTGGGGGCGTCGACCCCGGATCATTGAAACCTGCATTCATTTCTTCCATATTCCGGCCTCGGCGCGGCCAGCTTCAGGAATGACGGTATTAAGACATCTGCGGAAAGGCCTGATTCAGTTCGAAATCAATCAATCGAACATCCTGTTCTCTGGATCCCCTGCTGAATACAGGTAGGCGATCAGATCAAGCAACTCATCCTGATTAAGCCCAAAGATCAAACTCGGCGGCATCAGAGAAATGGGAGATAACTCTGTTTTCTGAATCTGCGTTTTATTGACCGGAGTCAACTCATCCGGTAACAGCGGATTCTGAGATATCATGAGTTTTCCATCCTTGTCGGATACAATCCTTCCTATGAGCATGGATTGATCCTTCATTGTCAAAATAGAAGAAGCATATTGATCGGAGACTACCTTGCTGGGCTCTAGAATGGATTCCATCAGATCACCGTAACCGAATCTTCCCCCAATGCTGGTCAAGTCAGGTGCGGCGGCCCCACCGGTTCCGTCGAATCGATGGCAGATAATGCAAATGGCGGCTGAATACATTTTCTTGCCGTTCTCAAAGTCTCGACCTTGCAATCCATTCGACACCAATTCCAGAACTTCATCTTTCGTCCATGCTTTTCCCGGTCCCTTGGCCATGGGCAATTCAGTGGGAATGGTAGAAATGTTGGCCGTTCCCGATGATTCGTCCAGTAAAGCCGTGAGGTATTCCTTTTCCCCATCGGATGTGTTCTTCCATGCATCGGCACGAATATTCTTGAGGAAACCCTGATAACTGGCTCCTCCGCTCCTTCCTGATGCTTTATCGAACCACCTGAAATACTGCTCTCTTTCTTCCAAAGTCCACCCATAGCGGAGATTTCTCAGATCAAACGCATACTGAATCTCCTGTAGGGGTGGCCAGTTCGCCATCATTTTTTCAATCGGCCGGCCATATGAAGAATTCCGTGCCGCCACCGCAGCCCAATCCGGAGGTAATTCCTCCCGGTTCTCAGCCAGCAATTTCAATGTCTTGCTGATAACAGTCGGGGATTTAAGTTTGACTAACAATGCGACCAGTTCCCGATTGAGCCTTTTATCAGACGATGGGAACAGTCCTTCAAACCGAGAAAGAAGGGATCCTTGTAAAACTCCATCACCGTCAAATCCTCCCATTCGAATCAACGTCAATTGATACGCCCGCAGCAAGCCCAACACCTGCTCAGGAAAGAGTCGGTCTACTGAGACTTCATTAAGTTTCCCGATGATTCTGGATTTCAATGAAACGTCACCCTGGCGGGCCAAAGCAATCACGCCTTGAATTAGGGCTTCCGCATTGGTCTCTTCAAAAACCCAATCCTGCCATAACCCAACGTCCTGATGCTCAATGGCAATTCGAGCCGCGTACCGGATAAACCTATCTGAGTCATCGAGATAGCGCCATGCAAACTCAACCGCATCAGAATCACTACCGGGTCGATGATAAGACTCCAGACGATGTCTCAGTTGCCGTGCCTGACGAGATTCGTAGCTTTCTATCGGGGGTGCGGGATCCGTTGATGAGGGGCCGATATAGGTGACTCGATAAAGTGCAGATTGGGCGCGACGCCCACCGATAGTGAAATACATGGCCCCATCACGACCGATCACCAAGTTAGTGACCGGTAGCGGTTGCCCCGTAATGAACTCCTCTTTCTCGGCAATGAAGCTGGAACCCTGAGATGTCAGATGAACCGCATAAATAGTGCCGAAGGTCCAGTCCAAGGCAAATAATGCATTCTGGTATGCTGCCGGAAAAGCAGCGCCCGTTCCAAAGGCAATGGCGGTCGGGGATCCCGGTCCGATATTCAGGACAGCAGGAAGACTGTCCGGGTAATGAGTCGGCCACTTTCCCGTACCGGTTCGCCAACCGAATTCACTGCCGCTCGTGACATGACAAATACGGGTGGGGCGATACCACGGAGTCCCGAAATCCCATTCCATATCGGCATCATAGGTAAACAACTCTCCCTGCTGATTCACACTGATACCGAATTCATTTCGGTAACCGACACTCACAAACTCCCAGTCTTCACCCTCGGGATCCGTCCGACAAATCCACCCCCCGGGTGCCCGACGGCTGGCAGCGTGCCCTCGCGCATCCGCTTGCTGTGGCAACAGATGATCTTCCTGCCAGACCCTTGGGACATGACTGCGTTTTATGTATTCCGGCAGATTGGTATGATTGCCGGCTGCTAAATACAATCCCTTTCCGTCGGGGGTCGGAACCACAGTATGAGGCCCATGCTCTCCACCTCCGGGAATTTTTCCCAGGAGCTTAATGGTATCCAATTCCCCATCTCCATCCGCATCAGTTACTCGATAAAGACCACTGCCCCGCCCCCCAATGCCTTTTCCATTAACCACGACATAGAGACTGTCGAAAGCCCACAGTAGACCATGCGCATGGCCAATCTCAAGATCCAGGGGTTTGACCTGAGTCTTCTGTATCGGATTGCCCAGCGGAGAAGGAATGACATGGAACAGCCCTCCGTATTGATCTGAAGTAATCAAACTGCCGTCTGGCAGGGAGGCAATGGAAACCCACGACCCCTGCTCATCTTTGGGAACGGCATAAAGCAGTTCCACTTTAAACCCGGGGGCTGTTTTTATGGAAGAGGCTGGAGTCGCCTGGGGAATCGACGACAACGCATTTTGAGCCGGGCATTGAAAAGCCAACGTTATCAGGACCACAAATAAAACAGGAATTGTTTTGAATGAGTTCGTGTTTTTCAGGTGTATACGCATAGTTCGTTTAGAATTAATTGACTCAGTCAAGGATATAAAATGGCGCTTCAAAGCGCTGATTTCAAATGTAAGATACAGAGATCCGAATCCAAACGACATTGTAGATGGAGGAAAATCGAAAGCAAGGCGGATATTGATCTCTCCTGAAATCCGTGTTGAGATTCTCTCCGCATTGATTCTCACATCATAATGGCGACCAACGATCCCAAACCCTTTACTTCCATGGAAGTGTTCATGGCCTTTCTAAAGTTGGGTCTGACCTCATTTGGGGGTCCGACCGCCCATATCGGTTTTTTCCAGAGAGAATTTGTGGAGTCCAGGAAATGGTTGCCTCAAAACCATTATGCCGATTTGGTGGCTTTGTCTCAATTCCTCCCCGGTCCATCCAGCAGTCAACTGGGAATGAGTATCGGCTACTCAAGAGCAGGCTTGGGAGGAGCCGCTGCCGCCTGGGCAGGCTTCACTCTGCCTTCCGCACTGGCCATGATCCTGTTCGGATTATGCATGGACATTATCGCGCGAAACCACTGGGATTTGACTGGACTCCATGGATTAAAGGTGGCGGCTGTTGCCATCGTGGCAAAAGCCTTGACGGATATGGCTCCCCGCCTCTGTCCGGATCCAGCTCGAATCGCCACTGCAGTGCTCGGAATGGGTATTGTTCTGATGATGCCCAGCATATCTGGACAAATCACGGCCATTGCCCTGGGAGGAGTTCTGGGCTTACTGATGAAATCCCAGGATTCAAAAGAAGATTCTATCAAGACGGATCGACCTCTTGTAAGAAAAGGGAGTGGAAAGAAATTTTCACTGATATGCCTGGCATCAATCCCTATGCTGTTGATCTTCCTTCCCGTGTTCTCGGAATGGACATCGAATCAGGCCACCTCGATGTTCGACAGTTTCTTTCGGACCGGTTCACTGGTCTTTGGTGGAGGCCATGTCGTGTTACCGTTGCTTCAGGCCGAGTTGGTTCCCAGAGACTGGGTGGAAAACGAAGTATTCCTCACCGGCTACGGAGCGGCTCAAGCCGTACCGGGTCCGATGTTTACTTTTGCCGCTTTTCTCGGATCGGTCATGAAACATACCCCCAACGGCTGGACCGGTGGAATCCTATGTCTGTTGGCCATTTTCCTTCCTTCTTTCCTCTTTATTATTGGTGCCATGCCCTATTGGGAAACACTGAGGGAACGCGCCGTGATCCGATCGGCATTGAAAGGCATAAACGCCTCGGTAGTGGGGTTGATTGCTGCAGCATGGATCTCACCCGTCGGGACCAATGGTATCCTCTCCATGATGGACTTAGCTATTGCGGCAACCGCTTTCGCTCTCATGGCATTCAAGAAAACCCCATCCTGGGTCGTGGTTCTTTTCTGCGCCGGATTCGGCTGGATGAGTCAATAATAATCGCTCAACGGTTTAAACAAATTCAGCCGTGGGGCAGACAAAGCCTTTTCGATATTCACGGCCCACCAGTGTCGTCGCCGCCTTGGAATGGGGGAAAACTTCTTTGTCCGGATCAAACTCCAAATTGGGGCCCATCGAAATCGGATACTTTTTGAGATCCACCCCATTCTTCACCAAATGCTTCATGGTGCGATCCAGTGTTTCCAAATTGCCATCCAAGCTTTTAACCCCCGATAGAATCTCCTGAGTTTGATCAATGGAAACTTTGTTGTCCTCACCAAGGTAGTAGGAAATGTTACCCAGGTGGCTCAAGGCTGCAGAAAGGTGACCTTCCCGAACATCCGCATTCAAATCACTCCGACGTCCACTGACGCAGGCGTCTATGAAATTGCCGAAATGATTACCACCGCCCCTGAACTCTTTGACTACATTGAAATTCTTGTCATAAGCGATGCAGTGGGTGTAAGAGCGTTGAAGTAGGTAGCCATAGGTTCCATAAAAAACAACGCCGATTTTATTCCCCCGGGAACCCTTGAACAAGCGGTTGATCTCCTCATCATCTGAGTCGTTCACATCGAGCCCACGTGTTTCAAAAACGATGCTTTTGTCTCCGTAGTCATAAATCGACACCTGAGTATTGGCGGTGTCACCGGCGTCGATGTAGCTCGCATCGTTCCTTTCAGCCTGATAGCCCAGACGACCGCCATAGCTGATGATATTGTTCGGATGACGATCGAGCCCCAATCCCCAACGCGCAATGTCGGTTTGATGCGGCCCCTGATTCCCCGAGTCTCCATTTCCATAATGTCGTTGCCAATGCCAATCGTAGTGAAACCTACCCCGGGTTACTTTCGGCGAAGTATAGGGTGCCGGACCACTCCATAAATCAAAGTCGACCACCTCGGGAATCGGGTAATCCCCCAACGATCCAATTGATTTCCGACGTTTGTAACACAGGCCCCGAGCAAATTTGACTTCTCCCATGCCTCCTGATTGCATCCATTCAACAGCATCCTGAATCGCCGGATTGGAGCGGCACTGTGTTCCCACTTGACATATCCTGCGGTATTTCCGTGAGGCCGCTATCAAGGCCGAACCTTCAGCAATATTATGACTGACGGGCTTTTCCACATAAACATCTTTACCAGCCTGCATGGCCCAGACACCCGATAATGCGTGCCAGTG
>DUCD01000323.1 GCA_012959985.1 Verrucomicrobiales bacterium
GAACATCGAACATCGAACATCGAACATCGAACATCGAACATCGAACATCGAACATCGAACATCGAACATCGAACATCAAACATCAAACATCGAACATCGAACATCAAACATCAAACATCCAATTCGCCCATTTTCAAGCCGAGTCCTCAATCTCGCGTGGCCATTGCTGATAGGCTGGCTGCTGTGGCAGCCCCAACGTTTTTCCCTATGGCATTTCTTCGGCTCCTCTTCGGACAATGCCTGCAAACTGCTGGCTGTGAGACAACAAGCTATTATGAATATACTGCTCAGCGCCAAGTTTTCGGAAATTCCCGAGACTGAAATCGGTGGATGAATAGGCAGGAGTAAATGGTCTACGCGATTCTCTGAAGCCCGGGGCGCTGAACCGGGACCTTTGTATGGAGCCTGATAATAGGATTTTCCATGATCGGCCTCAGCGCGACCGGCTTCAGGAAAGGTGTACTGCCCGGCTTCAAGTTTGTGGGAGATCCCGATCATAAAACCCGAACACTTGATGCGTTAGAGTATAGTAGGATTCGATTCATGCATAAGTGCTCATCAAAGCTATATTTCATTGATACGGATGTGAATTGAAAAATGCTCAATCAGAAAATTTTGGACGATAGGGTAGGTTGGCACAGTTCCCTGCTCATTCACTGTATTTTCCTTTTGGCCAATCCGTGTTACTGTTTCCGGGAAACATTGTTTTTATCGTAACGCATTTCCTATGTGATTCGTCTCAAGTTGATGAATCGGCGGATTTCACTGGAAATTCGATACATAATTAAAGAGAGTATTGTTCCAAGGAAGCCATTATGATATGAAAAGATGCGATATGCTTAAGGAAATCCAATTTCTACATGGAGTTCTGTTGTTCCTTTTTGGAATGGCTGCAGCTGTTTCGGGATCAAACGGTTCGGTTTTATCTGTGAATCCGCGAATTTTGGATTCGAGTTCAGAAATTGACCGATTGATAAATCTGAACCTGGAGGCCAATGAAAAAAAGCCGGAACGAGCAGCGACCGACCCCGTTTTTCTTCGAAGAGTTTACCTGGATATTATCGGACGGATTCCCACCTTTGACGAAGTTTCGAGCTTTCTGGATTCCAAACAACCGGAAAAACGCTCTGAATTGATTCACCAGCTGTTGAATTCGGAAGGCTATGTCAGCCGGCAATTCAATTATTGGGCCGATCTGCTGAGAGCAAAAACTCGTCTCCGGGGTCTCACGGCCAATGAATACCTCGGTTGGATGAAAGAGTCCGTTCGGGACAACAAGCCGTACGATGTGTTTGTCCGGGAGTTGCTGACTGCTGAAGGTTATATTTGGGACGATGGTGCCGCTGGATATTATTTACGTGATTCCGGAATGCCCCTCGATAATCTCGCCAATACCGTTCAGATTTTTTTGGGAACCCAACTGGTCTGTGCCCAATGCCACGATCATCCGTATGATGACTGGTCGCAGAAACAATACTATGAGTTAGCGGCTTTCACTTACGGTATCAAAACTCGCGGAGGGAGCTCACTGCAGTCGAAATTCCGAAAAACATACAAAAAGGGAAAGGGGCTTGATCCTGAAGTTTTCAGGACTGCCCGCAACATGATTCGTCCGCTGAACTATCGGGTCCATGAAACCAGACAGAAATTGAAGCTTCCCAAGGATTATCAATACGACGATGCCAAGCCGAATTCTGTTATCCTGCCGAAAACTCTGTTCGGACATGAGGCGAATGTCGGGCGGGGAGAATCCCGTCGAGAGCAGTTTGCCGATTGGTTGGTTTCGTCAGAGAATCCACGGTTCACTACGGTGATTGCCAATCGCACGTGGAAAAAAGTGATGGGAGTGGGAGTGATTGAACCCGTGGACGACTTTCAGGAAGACGCCCGATCCTCCAATCCTGAATTGACGGCTTATCTGGATCAGACGCTCAGGAATCTGGATTATGACCTGAAGGCGTTTCAGGAGATCCTCTATAATACCCAAACATATCAGCGCCGATCTTTGATTACCGAACAAACTGAAATCAAAAAGCATGCCTTCTCCGGGCAGATTCTCGAACGTATGTCAGCGGAACAGATTTGGGATTCCTTCCTGACCTTGGGCGTTCCCGATCTGGACAATCGCAAGGGACAAGTCCAGAACCGAAACCGTTACGGAGATCCCCGGTTGCTGCTGGATAAAGAACCTGAAGAAATTCTGAAAATCGCAGAAACCACATTGGAGCAAAGGAAAGAACTCCTGAAACTTCAAAAACAGTCCTCCAGTCTCAGAAAAAAATTGAGGTCTGCCTATAAATCCAAAAAACGGAATAAGGCGAAACAATATCAGGTCCAGCTGAATGTTGTGAATCAGCGGATTAAGAATATCCGGAATCGGGCGTACTCGTCGGGTATGGTTGCTTCAAGAAGCAAAAAAGGCACACCCGATCCGATGGATGCCCGCTGGCGCGTCTATCCCCGTACCATGGTTCGAGCCTCCGAAATTGAATCACCGGCTCGGCCCGGACATTTTCTGCGCCAGTTCGGCCAGTCTGACAGGGAAACCATCGAGAACGCCAATGACGAGGCCACTGTTCCACAGATTCTGTCTTTGTTGAATGGGCCGATGTACGAGCAATTGGCGAAATCAAATTCGACACTGCATCGGGCGACTGCCGCCGCCTCCAATGACTTGGAAAGATTGAATGTAATGTATCTCAGCATTCTGGGCAGGTATCCGACCTTGCAGGAAAGAGACCTTTTATTGCCGGAGTTGAAAGGGAACTGGCGCAAAGGATTTGCCGACATCACCTGGGCTTTGCTGAATACCGAAGAGTTCCTGTTTATCCTTTGATGTTCACGACAACTATAAAGACTCAAGAATATTAAAGTGCTTTACCATTTCAAATCATGAAAGATTTATTGAAAAGATCTGACGAGCCTACTCGTCGTGAATTTGTTTCCAGGTTGGCTCGGACCTGTCTCGGAGTCACGGTTTTGCCGCCGTGCTTTCGTTCCGTAGCAGAGGCGGGAGCCATTGATCCGAGTGGAGTTGTGCTGCCTTCCGGTAAGGCAAAGAATGTCATTTACCTCTATATGAACGGAGGAATGAGCCATTTGGATACGTTTGATCCCAAACCGGAGAGTGAAGTGCAGGGACCGGTTGAAACCATTTCAACAAATGTCGATGGGATTCGAATCAGTGAATATTTTTCCGAAACAGCCCAACAGATGGACAAGATTGCGCTGATCCGTTCTCTCAGTTCGAATCAGGGAGCCCATGAGCGCGGACAATACTATATGCGGACAGGGTATAACCAGCGTGGCACTATTCGTCACCCGGCGATGGGCGCGTGGGCGTTGAGGTTGTTGGGAAAGATGAATCCATCTCTACCGGGAAATGTCCGCATCGGAAATGACAGCCGTCACCCGGGGGCCGGTTTCATGGAAACACAATTTGCTCCTTTGCCTATTGGAGATCCCAAAGCAGGACTGCAGAACAGTCGACTGCCAAAAGGGATCGATCCGGATCGATTCGAAAAACGGTTGGCGATGAGTAAGAAGATCGGTCGGACTTTTCGACAGAGCTATGATTACAAGAAAGTAAGGGCTTATTCCGATGCCTACAAAGATGCGGTGCGACTGATGAGCAGTCGGGAACTCGAGGTGTTTGACATTGGTCGAGAAGAGGATTCCATCAAGGAATTATACGGGGAGGATGCCTTCGGTCAGGGTTGTCTGCTGGCACGTCGTTTGGTGGAACAAGGCGTTCGCTTTGTGGAGGTGGCTTACGGTGGATGGGATACTCACCAAAATAATTTTGAAAGAGTTCCAGAGCGTTCTGCTGTACTCGACCGTGCATTGAGTGCCTTGGTTGATGACCTTTCTCATCGGGGGCTTCTGGATCAGACATTGGTGGTGGTCGCGACTGAATTCGGCAGAACCCCCACTATCAATCAGAATTCGGGACGAGACCATTATCCCAAAGCTTTTTCATGTCTACTGGCCGGAGGGGGAGTCCAGGGAGGTCAGGTCTACGGACGAACCAGCGCAGACGGGAGTGAAGTCATAGAGAACAGTGTTTCCATCCCGGATTTCAATGCCACCATTGCCTATGCTCTGGGCATGGTTCAGGATGAAATCGTCTATTCTACTTCGAGTCGCCCATTCACAGTAGCGGATAAAGGCAAACCGATAACTCGCTTGTTTTAAACCCTTCATGTGGGTTGCCGCACGGTGATCGTCTTCTTGTTAGTAACGACAAATTCGTTTCATATTAAGACTGTTGGGCAGAGTAGTGAGTAGAATGAAAACAAGACCGCTTGCAATCGTTACCATTTGTTTCGTGTTGTTTCGTGTTGTTTCTAGGCGTATTGGTCCTCTGGGCTCGTTTTGACCGTGAGCCTGACTATGAGGGGCGACCACTTTCTTACTGGTTGGATCAAAACTCGACCGGTGAATTTGAGAATGGTGTCGATAAAACATTAAAAGCATTGAAAACCATTGGTGCTCCCGCAGCAGGTCCGTTGGTCGACGAATTGGCTCATACCGATTCTACATTTCGTCGGTATTACACGGGGCTACGTTCCCTGCTTCCAGCTACGATAAACGCTGTTTTGCCTCGACAAAAAATGGACGCTCCAAATGTTCGTAACAATGCCTTCAGCGCATTATGTCGTATTCAGAGCGATGCTCGAGAACAGGTCCCGGAACTCATTCAGTTGTTATCGCACGGAGACAAAGTAGTCCGTGTATACGCCACCCTTGTTCTTGGCCTCATCGGTCCCGATTCAAAACCGGCCGTTCCTTTCTTAGAGGGCATTGCACATGATCCAGGGTTGTCAAATTATGTATCCGAGGCCCTCAGACAGATTAAGAAAAGAAGTGAAACGGGTAAATCTGGAAACCAAAACAACAACGGAGAACCTGCCCAACCAGAGGAGTCACCTACTTGGATTCCGCTGGCGCTCCATCCAAGTAGGTGCTCTTAGCGTTCTGCGAGCATGTATCCCGGCTCCAATCGGAGTGTCGTCCCATGATTTAGCCTTTCTCGCCATGGTGCGGGCGCTGAGGACTGGCGATGTACGAAATTCTGTTACAGGTGTTACATAATTTTGTGCTCCGTGATTCAGGTTTGCATTGCGTCGTGGTTAAAGATCATGCGGCTTCAACCATAGAACCAACCAGTTTACCTCACCGCCGCACGGTGGATACACTGGTCAACGTTAGGTGGACAAAAGGAAAATCAAAAGGCGATGAAGACAATTACTCAGCTTAGAAAACTAACCGTTCTACTCCCCTTACTGGTCTCTTGTGCCTCAGGTCCGAGCCACAAGGTTGTCAATTCTCAGTCGCTCAACGGACTTTCTTACGAACTCGCCGGTGCAGGTTCCTGGGTCGTCTTTATTCATGGAACGAATCTTGATCGCCGGATGTGGAATTCAGAAAAAGAGTGGTTGCAGGAAGATTTCCTGGTTCTCACTTATGATCTCAGAGGGCAAGGTCGGTCTGTTTTCCCATCGGTGAAGTATTCGAATCATAATGATCTAGTTGAACTTCTGAGCGGGTTGGGCGCTCAAAATGTAACTCTTGTGGGGCTTTCAGCTGGAGCGCAAGTGGCATTGGATGTTGCCCTGGCAGAGCCGGTCCTGGTAGAGCGAATGGTTTTGGTGTCACCTTCGATTGCCGGATACGTTCCCGAAGAGATGCCTGCCTTTCTCTCAGAGTTGATGGGCTTTCTTCGGGAGAAGGATTTCGATCAAGCAAATGAGGTGCTCCTTTCCTCCTCTATTATGTCGGTTCCACCTGAGCAGGTGGAACGGGTCAGAGAGATGGTGGAAGTCAACGACCGACTTTGGAGCATTCCCTATTCTCTTGTTGAGCAGTCGCCTGTGTCCGCATTGGAGCGCCTGGAAGAAATCAAGATGCCCACCCTCGTTCTTGTGGGAGAGAACGATCTAGAGGCAATTCGCACACAAGGTGCACTATTGGAGAATAGAATGCCAAATGCGCATAAAATCTCGATTGCAGGTGGTGGGCACTTATTGAATCTCACCTCTCCCCAACTATTTAGAGAAGCATTGGCAAAATTTTTGAAGATTTCCAGAGAATGAACAAGGCACTTTAACCTAAACATTGGCTTCAGATAACGGGGGCAAACCCCGCGTCTGAGTCAGGCGTTGAATTAAACCGCTTCGCGTTAAAAGCTAAAGAGGAGTTTAGAGTTTTTCTGGAGGCAGTAGCATTGGGAAGGTATGACACTTCTCAGAAAATACATGATGGAAGAGAGGGTCCTCTCTGCGGGGCTATTCCAAACGAACTATTGAATCCTACCTCTCTGCGGTCACCCGACTGGCTGGGAGTTCGTTCCCTTAACCGAAAACCTTCTCGTAAGTTTCCTGATGGAAGCCGACAACCAGTGTCTTTCCCCGCCGTAAGGTGGGAGCCCTCAGGTTGCCACTCGGTCCGACGATGAGTTTGCTGAGTGCCTCGTCGTCCGGTTGATCTTTTTTCATGTTGAGATAGACGACTTTCTTGCCCTTAGCGGCGTAGACCTCACCGGCTTGTCGGGCCAGTTCGATCGCTCCTTCGGCCTTGATCGTCTCCTTCTTGGCGTGTTGTTCTTTCACAATCGCCACACCTGCCTTCGCAAGAAACTCCTGCGCTCTACGACAACTCGTTCAGCCGGGGCGGTGGTAACTCCAATCAATCTTCTTCATTCGCAGGTATCAAATAGGGAATTAAAAAAAGGTTGGCAATGAGTTCAGTCCTGCCACTCAGCAGGGATGAAAATAAAACTAAGTACCCCAATCCAACACGTTCGAAGTTTACGATCCTCAGACAGCTTTGCCAGCTTATTCCCTCACTGAGTTTCAAATCTGTTTGCCAAGACACCATATTATCCGTTGACTTGCGACCAACGACGTTATTAGTCTGGCTCTTTATTGTAATAATGTGATTTTCCCAAATCCAAGATGCGTATGCCCAGGAGAAAGCTGGTAAACCAGGAAGGTCACACACTGATTCAACTAGACTTGGACAGGAAAGCGTTGACGATGCCGTTGCTGCATCTGTGGAAAAATATCTACTATCTACAAGCCTGATTTCTCATGCGTCATAAACCTCCACGTTCCTCAAAGCCGTCATCCAAGAGGCCAATGGCGCGTATCGTTCAGATAGTGAGCCTGGTTTTGGCTGTGGCAGCCATCCTCTTTTGGTATGCAGAGCATCGGACCTCGAGCGATGAGGGAACTGAAACGCTGTTAGTAAAGTCGAGTCAGATCAAAGGCAGTCGGCCCTGGCTATTCGCTCCGGCAAGCAGTGCTGGCGTCTCGCGTATTGAGATAGCCTCGTCGCGTCCAGCCACGGCCGTTGATCGCCAATCAGAAAAATCAAATGCAGCCAACGATGATTGGGTCGGCGAAGTCTTAAGCCAGCAGGCCAAGGGGCAGCTCGGCACCTTGAAGAAATGGTTTGAGACATTTGGCGAATCTGGAGAAATCGATCTTGGCGGGTTGACAGTGGAAGAGGTTTCCACTGTCGTGATGGCGCGACATGACCTTGATGAAGTTTATGCCCATGCCAACTTGACGATACTCCGAGCTACCGGTGAATCGCCGTCAGTCACCACCATCGGAAGAGTTGCGCTGACCGATGGGCTGGCAAGGATCGTGGAGAATTTGGCGCCGGGATCGATTCGTGCGGCGATCAAGATCGTCGGGATTCGTTTAGCGTCGAAGTCATTTGAGACGGACGTGCTCGTGGTTGTTTCCGGGAAGACCGACACATCGACCGTGCAAACCAATGCTCGGTGGTTGTTGCGTTGGAGTCGCGCCGGTGAGGAGCAAAAGGCGCCACCGCGTTTAACGGCAATCGAGTGGGGAGACATGGAAACCGCGACATTGCTCAACAGTGGCGAGCGAATGTTTTCCGACGGCACCCAATCGGCTCTCGGTAAAACGGTAAGCTACCAGGGGCAGGTGATGCACGGCATCGGTTATTGGTCTCGCCGGTTGAGTCGGCTCGATGACATGCATATTTTCGGTCACCATGGCTTGGCCGTTGGCGATGCGAATGGTGATGGGCTGGATGACATTTACGTATGCGATGGCGGCGGCCTGCCCAATCGGCTTTATATGCAAAATGGCGATGGCACCCTTCGCGATGTCTCCTCGCAGAGCGCCGTCGATTGGCTCGAAGAGTCGCGCGCGGCCCTGTTTCTAGATCTCGACAACGATGGCGACCAGGATTTGGTGGTCGCGACCGTGGCGTTGTTGTTGGTGGTGGAGAATACCGGGGCGGGCAAGTTCAAACTTCGCGGCGGATATCAGGGGCCGGTTGATTGCTTTTCCATTTGTGCCGCCGATTATGATCAAGACGGGCTGCTCGATCTGTATTGCTGCGGCTACGGTGCCGCCGGCGCCAGCGGTGGGCCAGGCAACGTCGGCTATGAGGCTCTCAGCCCTTTGCCGTTTAACGATGCTCGAAACGGCGGGGCCAACGTTCTGTTTCGAGGAAAAGGCGACCTTCGTTTTGTCAACGCGACCAAGGAGGCGGGGTTTGGCTCCGGCAATAGTCGCTGGAGCTTTGCGGCGTCCTGGGAGGATTTCGACGACGATGGCGATCCGGACCTATACGTGGCGAATGATTTCGGACGAAATAATCTCTACCGCAACGATGACGGTCGCTTCACCGACGTTGCCCAGAGTGTCGGCGTCGAAGACATGTCTGGTGGTATGTCAGTCGACTGGGGAGATTGGAACCGCGATGGTCGAATGGATGTCTATGTTGGCAATATGTATTCCGCCGCCGGAAACCGGATCATGTACCAGAGACGATTCGCAAGCTCGCATGGAAAGCAGACTAATGACCTGCGACGTATGGCACGCGGCAATACCTTGTTCACCTCATCGGAGAATGGCCATTTTCAGGATAGCAGCGAGGAGCAGCGGGTTGCGATGGGACGTTGGGCATGGGGATCCAAATTCGCCGACCTGAACAACGACGGATGGTCCGATCTGGTTGTGGCCAACGGCTATATCTCCAACCGTCGCAACGACGATTTGTGAAGTTTCTTTTGGCGGCAAGTTGTGTCGCCTTCGCCTCCCGACACAAGTGATCCGAATGCTGTCCGGCAATATGCAACCGCCTGGCGGGCCGTCTTGGATATGGTGCGCAAGGGTTCATCGTGGAGCGGTTGGGAACGAAACTGCGTGATGCTCAATTGCGGTGGGGTGGGAGGAAACAAAGTCAGACCGTTCGCCGATGTTTCGGTGATCAGCGGGTTGGATTTTGCGGACGATGGTCGGGCGGTTGCCGTGGTGGATTGGGATCACGATGGCGACCTGGACCTCTGGTTTCGCAATCGCACTGCGCCCAGATTACGGTTGATGCTCAATAATACAAACAAGAATCAGGCGGACGACTTTATCGCCTTCCGGCTTCAAGCGGTCAAGGGGAACCGCGACGCGATCGGAGCTCGCGTAGAGATCCACCTGAAAGAGCAGCCGGTGATGGTGCAAACCTTGGCGGCCGGAGACGGGTTTCTCTCGCAGTCCAGCAAATGGCTTCATTTCGGTTTGGGTGATAACGCACAGATCGAGCGAGTGGCTGTTCGTTGGCCGACGGGTGAAACGGATACGTTTTCGGGTGTGCACCCCGGCGGACGGTATTATCTCAAACAAGGAAGCGCACGGGCGACGGCATGGAATCGACCTGCGGTTCCGAGCGGGCTTTCGTCGATGGTTCAGAAAGCGGCTCCGGAGTCGGGAGTGGCGGCTATTGCGCTGCCCGCGAAGGTGCCGTTGCCGCTGATCGAATATACCGACGAGCTTGGCAACGCCAGTGAGGTGACGACAAATGACCGTCCCAAACTACTTGTCTTCTGGGCTGAATGGTGTCCATCGTGTATTGGGGAACTCAAATCTCTGGGGGAAAATGCTGAACAGTTGACCGCCCTGAAATTGGACGTGTTGGCTCTGGAAGTTGGTGGAGCAGGCCCTTCGGACAAGGAACCAAAGAAAGGCAAGTCGCTGATCGAACAATTGAAATACCCATTCGACCATGGCACTGTGAGCGAAAGTTCGCTTGAAAAAGTAGAGCATTTTCAACGCGCGCTGTTTGAGAATGCAGGTCAGTTTGCCGTGCCATTGAGCCTGCTCATTGACAGGGGAGGGCTCGTGACGACAATTTACCAGGGCCCGATTGATGTCGAATTGCTATTGCAAGACATCCGCGATTTGGATGCCAACGGATCACAGCGCCGAGATTTGGCCCTGCCATACGTGGGTCGATGGTACACCAAACCCATCACGCCATCGGCGGTTGCGGAGATGGTTGGCGGTCGATTTACTGAAAGCTATCCGATTGATGCGGCGCGGTATTACCACTTCGCCGCCAAGGCGGCCGTTAATGATCCGCGTCAGCCGCAGTTGGCAGCGAACTCGTTGGCACTTTACCTGCACCAGGCACGCCTACTCGCGAACAAAGGATCATCATCAGTAGCCAGGCGTTGCTTCCTCGGCGCGGTTGCCGTCGCTCCTGGGTCGGCCGAAGCGCATCGCGATTTCGGCATTTTCCTGATGCATCAGCTTGAATTCGATCTAGCCGAAACACACCTGTTGCAAGCCGGCAAGATTGCGCCCGATGACAAACGGATCCAACAGACCCTCCTCCGCCTTCAACAGCTCAAAGAAAAAGGGGCAGGCTGATTTCTCTGAAATACCGGTAGTGATCCAATTTAAGGAGGCAGGTCTAAACATTAAACATTTCATGGGGTCTATTGAGCTGCCGGTTTAATGGTTCTAGATTCTTGAAAGGTATTTTAAATCTGAGAACTCAAAAGGCCACTTCTGCTTCATCCTATTCTCCCGAATTTCAGCATAACTTAACCCGGATCGGGATTCGCTCGATTCCGCAGTTCATAGTTTAATTCCATCCAGTAGGAAGATCTATTCTCCAAGACGAACCGTGCTTAAATTCACACCGCCATATTCTTGAGATTACCCGTAGAAGAATTTGTTAGGGCTAGGGAACCTTGACGGTGACCACGACATCATCGATGTACCAGCCCGAAGCGTCGGCATCCGGGACGAAATCGCTGTTGAAACGGAACTCCAATACGACCGTCTTGCCGAGTGCCTCGACCGGCAGTCTTTTAGTGAATTTACCCCACGCCGTCGGAAAGAGTCCTTGGATGTTGGTCTTTAGGACCGCCAGTTCTGTCACCGTTCCAGGCAGGCCCGCGGCATCGAGGACACGCACCGTCCCGGCGTCCCCGAAGTCGAAATTATCCATGTCCACCCATTGACGGAAGACCAGGGTTGCATCCGTCGCGGTGGTGAGATCGATCGTGCCCGGTGTGCGCAGCCAGATGTCGGAACTGATCCCGTAGTTGGCGGCGAGGTTGGTGCCGATGCAGTTGGCACCACTGTTGGCGGTGGCCGGGCCGGGGCCGCCTGCCGGGTTGCCCGCTTCCCATTGTGTCGTTCCAGTGTCGCCGGCATTGACACCCTTGCTCCAACCTGTGGGCAGGTCCGGGCCATCGTCGAAGTCCTCAGAGAAGACCGTCAGCGGAGGGGTGGGAAACTGTTCCAATTGGTAGAAAAGCGCTGGGTCGTCCGGCCTCGCGAAGGACTTTGTGTTGATGTCCGGAGTGCCCGGGATGTCGCCCTCCACCAGCGTCCAAGTGGAAATATTTCCTGTCAGGTCTGAACTGCTCCGCAGATTGTAGAGCATGCCAGCCTGGCTCTCCCAGGTCAGAGTGACCCTATCGTCGGCGGACGAGTAGTCAATGTCGGTGATCTCGAAGGGCACCACGCCTCCGACATCTTCGCCTTCAAAGATGGCTCGGATCCGCTCTTCGCTGAGCCCTTCGTCGTAAATCCTTACATCGGCCATCGAGCCTTCCAGCATGCGGCCGAACCCGTGAGCCAGCACGCCGCCAAAATGCACGGAATACGCGTTTAGTGAATTGGCGTCCGTCCAGTCGACATCTCCATCCGTGGGGATCTCTGTATCGATCGTTCGGCTGGTTCCACCGGTTTGTTCATCTAAAACACCGTCTACGTAATGCAGGATCTGCTCGCCCTCACTCGCCCCGTTGGGAAATACCGAGGCGACATGATGCCACTCGCCATCGATCACGCTGGTGGTGGCGAAATTCTGGCCCGTTGCGAATTCCGTGCGTAGCACCCCGCTCCCTCCGTTTGTGCGGATGTGCCACTTCCGGGTCGCCGTATTCGAGCCCCAAGCCAGGAAGTAGGCGGCGGTATCGGTGGTACGGACCCAGAATGCCACCGTTCGGGGATTATTTCCTCCGATCCCGGGGAAAGCGGTGGTGATGATGGAATTGATACCGAGAAATTCAACGGAGTTTTCCTGTATTGCAGGAGGCCCATCGCTCCAACTGATTTCCGCTTTTTCCCCGAGGTCGTCGTTTGGCAGAAAACCGTCGAATCCTCCCACAACATCCTGGAACACCTCGCCGGAACCTTCGTTCAGCGGCCAATGGGCAACGAGCCCTCCTTGAGCGAGTTGCCATGAATTCAATCCGGCAAACACGAGCGACAAAAACAACCATCTATTTTTTCGGAACATAGGATTTTTTCTTTCAGCGAAGCATCCGCAGGTAAACAGTCTAACAAATTGGTATTTTCTTTTTCACGAGTTCCCTAGGATGGACGTTCAGCGGCGTTGATTCAATAAAAAAGGGGAGACCGTAACGTTTAGACGGATCGATTGATTGTCAGCTTCCTTTTTTCATGAAGTCTTGATTTCCACATTGAAACCACCTGGAAATGAAGCCCTATTCAGGAAGATACCAACGCTCCACGACCATGGTTTTCAAAAATCAGTCCAGATGTTACGGTCTCGCCGACGGGGCGCCAAGAATGCAATCAACAAAAATTCTATCGAAGTTGAAAACTTTGCAAGGGGCCGTGGTTGATCGCCACGTAAATATCCATCCAACCATCTCGGTTCCAATCACTGAGGGCAACCCGCGATGCCGCCGCCGGCACAATGAGTCCGCTTAACTTTGCGGGCAAGACTTCGAACTGTCCATCACCCTGCCCCTTGAGCACGAGGCTTAGGCCGCCATCGAAGCGCCCGGTCTCCGGTTGAGGACTGTAGTCGTTTTGGGCAATAACAAGATCCGGGATGTTGTCTCCCTTCGTCTGTGTGAAAACAAGGTCTCGTGCAGGGGCCAGTTGGGCTGAGCGCGGAAAGGGAATGAATCGAAAGTGGCCGCTTCCATCATTTAAAAAAGCACCCGATTCGAGAGTGTTCGCGGTCAGGACCAGAGCGTCGTCGAGTTGGTTTCCGTAGATGTCCAGCAGGCTTGACGCCGCAAAACTGTGATACGTCTCGAATCGTTTACCAAGCCAAGGCATGGCCCCGGTGGAGCAACTCTTCCCACGGGCGGGATAAAGCACATCGCCCTCGAATTCAGCTTCAACTATGCGCATGCCTTCCGACGAACCGAAATTGCCGTAATAAAGTTTTAACGGATGATCCGCAGTGGCGTGGTGCTTGGTGTTGAGTCCCAGATTTCCCGCCACGAAATCAATGTCTCCATCCAGATCGATATCGGCGGGCGCGACACACAGCCACCATCCCAGGTGGGGTAACAATCCCGCATCGGTCGTCATTTCATGAAAGGTCCCCGCCTGGTTCAAAAAGTATCGAATGGGTCCCCATTCATTGCTGACGATCAGGTCTTGCCAACCATCCGAATTGAAGTCGGCGAACGCGGCATCGGTCACAAGCCCCGACTCCTGAATCTTGGCTCGGAACGTATTTCCGTCATTGATCAAGAAATAGCTGCTGGGCGCCTCAGGATAGCGACCGGGAATAATCCGACCCCCAATGAAGAGATCCTGGTCCCCGTCGCCATCAATGTCCGCGACTGCCAGCGCACCGCCGGACACTCGTAGGTCCGGCAATTTCTCGGGCGCCGGCATGAATCGGCCTTCACCATCGTTAAGGTATAGGTGATCAAGGAATACGTCATCGCCTACTTCTCCCTCAACGCCTCCGGAGACAACGTATAAATCGAGGTCGCTGTCCCCGTCACAGTCAAAGAACTTGGCGTCGATATCTTCGCTACCGGCGAACGACTGAAACGGTTCCGTTATCACTTTTAATTCCTGTTGAACCATTAATCGGAGTTGTCCGGGGAATCCGGCGGCGCCACCCAGGAAGACGTCGTCCCTACCATCACCATTTACATCGCCGACCGCAAGAGCCGGCCCCATTTGCGAGTGTTTTGCCGGAAGCAGCGGTTGTCGTTTGTAGTCATTGTAGGCGGTTTCGCGATGGGTGATTGTCTGACGGAATCCAATGCGTTGGTAAAGGGTTGGGGCGGTTTTCTCTTTCGCCCAGACATCATCGGCCGATTCAATGATCGTATAATGTCGATTGCCTTTCAGGTGCCTCAACGTTTGTCGAAAGCCGCTTGGCCACCGGATTGTCATGCGATCCACCTTTTGCTGGTCCCCTAATCCGAAATGAATCACCGGATCATTAGCGGACATGAATCCCCGAGAAGAGGCGAGTTCTCGAACCTGCCGGGTGGCGCCCTTTTGAATTTCCACTTTGGCGCCCAGTGGTAGTCGGGCACTTCGAGTACCGATCAGTTTAATCGTAATCGACTCGTGAGACGCGATCTTGTTTTCAAATAGTGAAACAGGGCCATCAAAGTTACAGACCACGAGATCCAGATCCCCATCCAGATCCAGGTCGCCGGCCGCGGCCGCGTAACTGGCCGAGCTTTCGTTGAGATTCCATTCGGCGGCGATGTCCTCAAATTTCAGGTCACCCAGGTTTCGGAATGCCCGGTTCGGTTGTCTCATCACCGGGGTATGACGATATTCTTCACTTCGGGCGTCGCCCGGAAGCCGTTCCGCGAGATCGGCGTTCATAAAATCGCGCGACATACCGTTCGTGATAAATAGATCCACCCAGCCATCCTGGTCAAAATCGGCGAATTTTGGACACCAAGTCCAATCGGACCGGGCGGTCCCCGTGATATAGGCTGCTTCGGCAAAACGAGACGCACCGGTGTTTAGATAAAGAGCATTGCGCATGTACTGTTGAGGATCGGAACGAATGAGAAACCACCGGTCCCTGCTCATGTCTCCCATGGCGATCTTTTGCCGATAGTGATTACTGCCCGCCATGTCCGTCGCGAAGAAATCCAGCATGCCGTCGTTATTGATATCGGCGAAATCGGCCCCCATTGAGAGCCAGGGTGTGTGGGGCAGAGAAGAGCGGGTTTTGTCTTTGAAGGTTCCATCGCCTTGATTGATATAGAGATGATCAGAACCCTTGTAGTCATTGCTGACATAAAGATCCGGATACCCATCGTCGTTACTGTCCCACCAGATCGCGCTGAGACCGATTTCCGTTCCCTTGATACCGGCCTGATGGTCCACACGAGTAAATCGTTTTTCACCATCGTTGCGATAAAGCCGGTCTTCCTGACCCGCTGAAATTAATTCGATACGCCCTCCGCCCCTCGACATGATTTCGAAGAATTCGTGATATTCCGAACTCACCTTCGCCTGCTTTGAACCGTTCTTACTTTCTTGAATTCGAAGAATTCCGCGCTTAAAGGCATCCTGAGAAGACTTCGGTTTGAGCGCGCGCGGATCGAGGACATCTCGATGAGTCAGCAGGTAAACATCGAGATCACCGTCACGGTCATAGTCGGCGAAAGCAGCCATGACTCCGGCCCCTTTGAAGCCGAGATTATATTGATCGGCGGATTCCGTGAATTTTCCTTTGCCATTGTTGATGTAAAGCAGGTTGCCTTTTCGGTAAACACAAACATAGAGATCGAGATCACCATCATTGTCGATATCGATGAAACAGGGTCCCGCGGACCAACGTCCATCTCCCCCGACGCCGGCGGTATTCGTAATGTCCTGAAAACGAAACCCGCCAAGATTCCGGTAAAGGCGATTCCCCTGGTTGTAGTTGGTAAAATAAATATCGGGCAAATCATCACCATCGATGTCGCCGATACAGACGCCCGATCCTGAATACTGATCGGTCATCAGAATAAAAGGAGCGTCATCAGGAAAATGATGAGAGAGGTTAATACCAGTCTCTGATGCCGGCAATTGACGAAAGCCTCCGGTGCTTGGATCTCCTCCGTTATTTGAATGTGATCGAAACGTCACCTGGCCATTGGCGGTTGATATGACAAAAACGAGCAATGCCGAAAAACGCCACATTTCGATGACTGGATCCAAAGAACAACAAATAGGTGTTTTCTTTTTCACTGGTTCGCCAGAATGGGCGTTCAGCGGTGTTGATTAAAGAATAATGGGCGCTTATGGCTTTCTTAGAAAGTAGAGGCTCAATGGGCTCCAAGTCACATCCGCACTCACAATGAGTGCGGATGACGGAATTGCAGAATTATGGGATTCGGAAAAAGGCTTTGGCTTCAGATGCATTCGATTTGAACGGACTGGCAGCACCCGCCACCGCGGTCCATCCTCCACTCACCGAAGATGCGGTTTCAAGGGTTCGATCGGCTCCATCCCATTCCAGAATTTGACTGTCTTCAAGCCGGATCCGAAGATTGGCGGGTGGTGGAGGCCCGATTACCGGCGCTTCTCCACCGAGAAGGAGGTTTCCATAGGTGAACTCGGAATGGGGACGCCCACTCCAATTCAACTGTACTTCACGATTTCCTCCTTCGTCATCATCATTAAGCGCGATGTTGAATCCCATGACGGTTCCCTCCGTTGGATTCAGTAAAGCTGATTTACTGATTCGAAATTCAATTGCATAGCCGGCGTCCGTTTCGGTCGCCGCGGCAAACCAATCGGCATCCGCTCCGAAAGAAGGATTATTGGCTTCGTTGTCCCGGCGAGCACCGTTCGGTGTAAAGACGTATTGTCCTTCGAATTCGGCTCCTCCCCGACCGAAATCATCCGAATTATCCGCATCAAAGAAAATTTCGATACTGTCGTCGTGCCAAGTTTGCTCATTCGCAGATCCTGCCCCGGCACTATCAGTCGAGATCGTATCATCGATCACATTGACGGCCACATACACATTATTTTCATCATGGGTTACCCATGCTTCATATGAGTGATCGCCCGGCTCGAAATCATCATCACCCGCGGGGATGTTATATTTCCCGGTCCCGCCATCGACACTGATCGCCTCGGCACCCGGATACTCCGAGGAATTGATGGTACCGTCAATGGTGGGGGCAGCGGTCATAAACGCTTCATGGAATTTCCCGCCGATCACGAGATTGCCGTAGGTTCTTTCAGTATGAGGTTCACCGACCCACATCACTTGGCGTTCCCGCTCACCTCCGTCATCATCATCATTGACTCCGACCGAAAAACCGATGGATTCTCCGTCAGCGGGTTTCCCGCCAAGGATGTCCCAGGAAATACGGAATTCAGCTTCGTAACCGCCAAAACCAATAAATGTTTGGGCATACCAAGCCTCATTTTCTCCGTATCCGGGATTGCCGGCCGCGCTGTCATTGAACGCCCCACCGGCGGTGATCACGAATTGCCCACCCGTGTTCACAACAGCCGAATCCTCGGTATTGCGATCCTGAAAATTGCTGTTATCTCCATCAATAAAGATTTCCACGCTGTCATCGTGCCAGGTTTGTCCGTCTTCTGAACCAAACGGCTCCGTGTCAATCTGCAAAAAATCATCATACACTTTGACGGCTATATAGAGATTATCGTCGTCATATCCGGCTATGATGTCGAAGCCGATGTCCAGGGCATCGATTGGTGGCGCCCCGTCAGCCAGCACGCCACCTCGAATCAAGTCTTCAAGGTTTTCATCAAAAATGACCCGCCAGTTTTGTCCGGCGGCACCCCCGGCAGTGTCCCAGAAATCACCGGAGAGATCGATGAATCCGTCGATGAATGGAGGTGATTCCATTCTCAGAGCCACCTGTGTTTTAGTAGGATCCAGAACCGTCCGCCCTGCATTTTCGGAAGACAAAGCGCCCGCAGC
>DUCD01000324.1:0-1951 GCA_012959985.1 Verrucomicrobiales bacterium
TTCATCAGAATGATGCGACCTCGCGGCGAATCCATCTCCTGGCCGAGTTCAGAGTAGGTTGGGCAAGTAGGGAGACAAAATCCGCAATGTACACAAGATTGAATCGCCTCGCCCATCAAAGATCCGGTTGGCCCTAATTTCTCGACGGGAATGCTGTGTTTCATGGAATTGACGGGAACTTATGATCGGGATCGAAAGCCGCCTTAACTGCTTTTGTGATGACTCCATCGGTCCACTCCCCCAAATATACATGCTCCACCTGTCCCCGAAAGACAAGTCCTCGCAAGCCTCTCTTTCGCAAACCGAGGTCCAGTTCTGTCACCGCACTTCCGGGAGGCCACGCCACCCATGCAACATTACAAGCCACACCATATCGACGCGTTGCTCCAAAGGATGAAAGAAATTCGTCCAGCTCTATTATTCTGTTTGGGGTCACGGGCACTTTTGCCAAGATGGCGTTAGGTGAAGCCCAACCAAATGAGTTTGCATTCCGCCAAAATTTGTCAGCCTCTTCGGTGGCGATCGGCTCTCCCAAGCCGCCAAGTTCCAATAGAATCCGATCGGCCCTTTTAGGCAAGGCGGATTCGGCTCCCCCTATTCGTAAAAAAACATCGCCAGCAGAATTTAATTCCATTCCGTCCGGCTCCAAAGGTGAACCCGCCACACAACGAACTTTCTCTATTCCGGTTTCCAAATTACCGGAAGAAAGTCGCAATGTAAGAAATTTCCGTGGTTCGGGAAATACCTTAAAGCTCACCTCTGTCAAAATCCCAAAGCAACCGAGACTACCAACGAGAAATTTAGGAAAATCGAATCCAGCTGCATTTTTAACCACTTTCCCTCCGCCCTTGATGAGGCGGCCCCGGCCGTCCACAAAAGTAACTCCGATTAAAAAGTCGCGAATGCCTCCAAAACGCAACCGTCCGGGACCGTTTAAGCCCGATGCCACCATTCCTCCCAAAGTTGAACCCTCGTCGGCAAATGGAGGATCGAATGGCATGTACTGTCCGTGTTCCCGTAAAGTCGCTTGTACTTTTTCTATTGGCGTTCCCGCTTTGGCAGAAAAAACATATTCGCTGGGTTCGTATTCTACAATTCCGGACAACCCCGACAAATCGATGAAGTCTCCTTCGTGCGACATCGTCAACGCAGGTTTGGTATTTCCTCCTACCGCGAGGACATGCGATGACTCGCATACCGCCAGAGCAACTTCCTCGGAGGACCGTGGTCGTATTGTCATTCGCGAGAAATCAGCCCTGCCTTTTCCAGAGGATGCAATCCATAGAGAGACAGAGAGGGAGCTTCGCCGTCCGGAAACATTTTCCCTGGATTGGAAATTTCGGCAGGGTCAAAAGCTCTTCGTACGGACTTCATCAAGTCGATGTCGTCCTCACTAAACATAGTCGAAAGATACTGACGCTTTTCCATACCCACCCCGTGCTCTCCCGTGATGGATCCACCCATCTTAACGCAAGTCTTCAAAATTTCGCTGGCGGCAGACTCTGCGCGTTCCAACGCTCCGTCCACTCGACCGTCATACATAATTAGCGGATGCAGGTTTCCGTCTCCGGCATGAAACACATTGGCGATGCGAACATCGTATTCCTCACCCACGTCCTTGATCTTTCGCAAGGCTTCACCCAAACGATTGCGGGGTACGACCCCATCCTGCACAATGAAATCAGGACTCAATCGACCAACAGCAGAAAAGGCACTCTTCCGCCCTCTCCAAATTCGAGCACGTTCAATCGCATCCGCCGCAACATGTGTTTCCGTAGGACCAGAAGACCTTAATAATTCTGCCAAGAGAGGCTTTTCTGCATCCAATTCTTCTGCGGGACCCTCAAGTTCAACAATAAGCACAGCATCCACATCCTTGGGGTAACCTGCGTTAACTGCATATTCGGCAGCCTCAATGGCGAGCTTGTCCATGATTTCCAGAGCACCGGGA
>DUCD01000324.1:2010-2949 GCA_012959985.1 Verrucomicrobiales bacterium
GGCATCTCCTGCCTTTTCCAGCGAATCGTATCCAGCCAAAACAGTGTGATATGATTCGACTTTTGGCAAAAGCCGCAGAGTTATTTCTAAAGCCACGCCGAACAAGCCTTCGCTTCCCGCAAATAAACTAGTCCAGTCCGGGCCTATCATTTCCAAGGAATCACCACCAAATTCCACAACTTCGCCTGTTGCTAAAACTAACTTTAAGCCAAGCACATGATTAGTGGTCATTCCGTATTTCAGGCAATGTGCTCCTCCAGAATTAAATGCTACATTTCCCCCTATGGTA
Organism: Verrucomicrobiales bacterium; assembly: GCA_012959985.1. Classification (GTDB taxonomy): domain Bacteria; phylum Verrucomicrobiota; class Verrucomicrobiia; order Limisphaerales; family DUCD01; genus DUCD01. The sequence continues at coordinate 2,300 of DUCD01000324.1, forward strand.
CAAACTTGCTGGCTTGACGGGTCGGGTGCAAAATAAAGATCATGAGCCGCCGCTTTCTCTGATACGGTTAAATTAACAACTCCAGGTTCCACAATTGCAATTCGCCGGACAGGATCCAAATCAAGAATTCGATTCAAGCGGTTGAGGGCTATCACAATACCATCTTCAACTGGCAAACTTCCGCCAGAAAGACTGGTTCCACTACCTCGCGCCACAAAGGGAACATTGGCTCGAGAACAAATACGCACGGTTTCAATGACATCTTGTCCCGTTTCCGGCACAACCACAGCACGAGGGCGAGTTGCAAAAGCAGTCAATCCGTCGGATTCGTACGAAGCAAGATGTACATCGTCGGTCAGTAACCGATCGGCAGGATATAACCTAGAAAGTGCGTTCAGTAATTCATGTGCAGACATAAATTAACATTAATCCGTTACACAAGAACCGAGAGCTGTATCACAGTAGGGTAACATTCAAATAAACAGTAATTCATTATTGTTGATTTGCAATTCATTGAACACCTCTATTATGGGTCATTTACGCTAACAGACCAATCATTTTATCGTAGAGATTAATACATCAACACGCACAAATATATACACGCTTGTTTTCGCTTTCTTAACAGCAAATTAAACAATGGCTTTTTGTTC
>DUCD01000325.1 GCA_012959985.1 Verrucomicrobiales bacterium
GGAAAAAGCAGCGGTTGATCATTACGAGGTGTTTCGTCGGCTGTCTCGATGTCTTCGACCGTATCATCTTGCATGCCAGCATTATACGATCATTCCTAACATTGTACATTTTAATCGTATGAAATATGCGGGCTAACCGTGGGATGCAGAACAGATTTCTCAAGTTCGAAAGTGACTGCATGGACAGAATTGGGCACTACAAAACGTCAAATGAACTTTGCGGAAAAAAGCAGCGTTGATTTGCAATTAGTTACGAAAACTGAAGCACGCAAAAAACCCGAATTCGACATGATTTGGCCTCAAAATGACCAACTTGTCTTAAGTCAGTGACATTGGGGAGAGGGGGGGCAAAACCTTGCTGGAAATTCAATATTTGCTGCATATGCAGTAAACAGCCGATCTCTGACCTCTGGTTTCCTTTCTTCCACCCTTTTTCTTGATTCCTTCTGGATATTGCAGGTAATATCATCCTTAGCCTGAGACTGATGGAATAATTACGACTGCGGTGCCTTCGTATTTGCGTCAACTCAGAGGAAAATACAGAATTTATCCTATGAAATGGAATATTAAGAAGCACGTTGGTCGTTCGTTCCGAGCCTTCACACTTATTGAATTATTGGTTGTGATTGCGATCATCGCAATTCTTGCCGGTATGTTGCTTCCGGCCCTGAGTCGAGCCAAGACAAAGGCAAAAGGGACCCAATGTTTGAATAACCAGAAACAGCTTGGATTGGCTTGGTATCTTTATGTTACCGATAACGACGATCACGTTCCGCATAATTTTCTGGGTAGCCGCCTGTCTTGGATCGACGGAACTATAGGTGGCAGTATGCACCAACTGCCCGGTGCCACCAATACGGCCCCATTGCGCAACGGGGTGCTCTGGCAGTACAATAAAAGCGTGCCGATTTACAGTTGCCCGGATGAGAAACCTCAGCCTTTCAGGGGAGGGCGTGGCACACAAATTAAGAAACGGGTTCGCAGCTATTCCATGAATGGCATGATGGGGGGTGCCAATGCGACGGAAGCCAGAAAATATGGGGTGCCGAATACCGACTGGGTTCAGGGCAATGATCGGACGGGAAAACCCTACCACCAGTTCCAGAAGCTAACTGAAGTCCAGAATCCAGGGCCTGCTCTGGCTATCGTTTTAGTGGATGAAAACCCGGCGACAATCGACGATGGCTATTGGGCCATTCCCGTCTACAATCGATATGTCTGGCAGAATTCACCGGCGTGTCGGCACGGTGGTACCTGCTCCTTCAGTTTCGCCGACGGCCATGCTGAACTCTGGAAATGGGTAGAGGGATCAACCTGTAAAAATGCCGGCCTGGACATTCGGCCTAAACCGGGGGATCGCGACTACGCCCGTACAAGACGCAGTGTTCTGGTCGATCCGGGTCGAGTAAACCGATCGAGGTGATCCGGTAGCGGAATTTGTGAGAATTCCCACTGACAGGGTCGAGTTTACAACGAAGTAATGTTCACGTTACTCCGTTGTGGAAGACGGCGCAGGATGAACACAGCAAGCATTGTGATTTCCCCATTTTCCGCTTATGCGGTGTGACTGATTCGAGGTGAAATCTTCAATCTAATGTGAATCATTTTCTTTCATGTCCGAGTCTCAATGGGTTTATCTGATGAGGGGATTGCCAAGTTGTGGCAAGAGTCATACGGCCAGACGTTTGGTGGGTGATTCCGGACTCGTGTGTGAGACCGACGAATATTTTTTGACGGAAGTCGGGGATGATCCGGAGAAGTTTGATTACCGTGACGATTTGATGGAGAGGGCACGGAAATGGAATTTCGATCGATTCAAGTTTGCTATTGCTCAGGGCTTGTCTCCCATTGTGGTAGACCGAGGTAATAGTCTTTCCCTATCCTCCCAGGTTTATGTCAGGTATGCCTCTGAACATGGTTATGAGGTCCGACTTTGCGAGCCTGAGTCAGAATGGTGGCAGGAAATTCGGGTTTTGCTGAAAAACAAGGATCTTACATGGCCTGTACTTGAGAAATGGGCAGGGGTGCTGGCCAAATGGAATCAGGAGACGCATCGCGTTCCTTTGGAGGACATCCTGCGTCGAATGAAAAATTGGAAACATGGTTTGACCGTTAAGGATATCCTGAAATACAGAATCTGACTATGACTTGGATGCATTTATTTCGTTTTAATGGGAATTATTTGAAGGTTTCCGGTCTGTCCATAGCTGAGCTTACTATCGTTACTCTGCTTCTGTCAGTTCAGATTTCGAAGACTGAAAACCCGATTATCGACGTGGAGTTTTTTGAATCCCGTATCCGGCCTGTCCTCGCCCAGGAATGTTACGCCTGTCATAACAGTCGGGGGACTTCTAAAGGCGATTTGATATTGGACCATCGGGCAGGTCTGCTGAAGGGAGGCCGTTCTGGAAAAGCCTTGATTCCGGGAAATGCAAAACGGAGCTTGCTGGTTCGCGCAATCAAGCATCAGGACTCTGACCTGACCATGCCAAAGGATGGAGCGAAACTTGATGAAGAAACGGTTGCCGATTTCACGGAATGGGTGAACTCCGGGGCTATGGATCCGCGCGATGCCCCTCCCAGCAAAGAAGAACTTGATCAGGCTACCTCCTGGGAAGCCGTCCGGGATCGACGAAAGTTGTGGTGGAGCTTTCAACCCATCCGCGAGACACCGTCATCTGGAGAAAAGACAACCTCCCAGTCTGGGCACCCAGTGGACCAATTCATTCTGGCTGAGTTGAAGGAAAGAGGATTGTCACCGGCAAATGAAGCGAATAGAAAAACCTTGATCCGCCGTCTCAGTATTATCCTGACCGGATTACCTCCGTCTCCGGAGCAGATCACCCATTTTGAAAATGACCCTTCCGAGACGGCTTATCCCGATCTAGCCTGCATTTCTCATACGTCTTCCGGAATCCGGACTCGTTCACAAAATTTTTG
>DUCD01000326.1:0-8625 GCA_012959985.1 Verrucomicrobiales bacterium
ACGCCTGGCAATCAGAATTTGACGCGCCTGCACTCCCTCACCATACATCTTTCTGATGGATTCCGGTTCCCGAGAAATATCGAATGCATCCGTTGCATCCATCTGCATCCGGTAGGCCAGTTCAAAGGATTCCAACCTAGTCTCCAGTTGCGGGTCACGGTTTCGGGCTGCAAGGTGGGCCCTATTGAGTCGTTGCAACAAATCCAATTGCCTTCGCTGGTCCTGGCCGGACAACTTATCATTGCGGATATTCTCGATCAGCTTCTCAATCGATGTATGCCGGGTGTCAACATAGGCTCCCTGATAAACTCCAGGAAGAAATGCAGATTGCCAGTTCTGGGATTCCTGAATCGGGTATCCCTTCGGACACATGGCAATGAAACCCGGCAAGTTACGGTTTTCAGTACCCAAACCGTAAGTGATCCAAGATCCCATACTGGGACGAATTTGACGGGCCTCTCCGCAATTCATCAACATCAATGAAGGTTCATGGTTCGGAACATCTGCCTGCATCGAACGGATCACCGCGATATCATCGATATGACGGGCTACATTAGGAAATAAATCACTGACTTCGATGCCACTCTGCCCATAAGGACGAAACGTAAAAGGAGAAGGAAAAGCCCCACCGGTTTTTCTCTCGGTTTTCGGATTCCCACTGGGAACCGGTTTTCCGGCGTACTGTTCAAGGGCAGGTTTGGGGTCAAAGGTATCAACATGAGACGGCCCCCCATTCATGAACAAGTGTATCACTTGTTTTGCCTTACCGAGGAAATGCGTGGATTTTCGGGTCATCGCAGTTCCCATCCTTATTCCTTCGGCGTTGCAATTCTCCGGAGAAAACAACCCCGCAACACCGAGAATACCCATTCCCAATCCTGAGCGTTGAAGGAATTCTCTCCGATTCAGTGCGATTCGTTGATAGTCGTTTTTCAAGAATTATCAGTCGATTTCAATTGATCAACCCCGAAGTCAGGAGAAATTCATCGTATATGAAGTCCCTTAACCCGGCACAGGTTGTTTTGACAATATAACGATGCGGCAATAGCCTTTCAATGGTTTTTCAACGTGAAGCCAATAGAGTATTGCTCAAAGTTGGGGTTTTGTGTATGTTCCCGCCTCTTTGAATAAAATGAGCTCAAAAACGATGAATAAAAACGAATCTGAACATCAGGAAGCGTCGACACTTCAGGGTGAAGCCGCTCCGGTTTCGTCTTCAGAGGAGGACACCTCGCTGCCTTCAGACCCATTAAAATCCACCGATTCGGATACAGCAGAATCTGTGGAGGTTGTTGCATCGGAGGATTCTACAAAAAATACCGACTCCTCTTCCGAAGAATCGAAGCAGGAAGAAATTGAAATGGATTTGGAACCTCCAACACCGGAGGAACTCATAACGATTCGGAAAGAAGCCGCCAAAGCCCAGGAGAATTGGGAAAAATACTTAAGAGTCAGCGCGGATTTCGAAAATTTCAAAAAACGATCCGCTAAGGACCGAATGGAAGCTATAAAATATGCCAATGAAGCATTGCTGGAACTTCTGATTCCCGTGGCTGACAATTTCGAGATGGCCTTACAAGCAGTGGATTCTGCTCCTGAGAACAATGCCGAATCCTTGAAGATCGGAGTGGAAATGATCCGCAAACAGTTGAAGACGGTTATGGAGGATTACGGCCTGATGGAAATAAACGCTTCAAACCAGGAATTCGATCCCACATGGCATGAAGCCGTTTCACAGGAAGAAACCGATCAGGTGGAGGAAGGGCATATCGTCAGGCAGACTCGAAAAGGATATAAACTCCGCGACCGACTGATTCGGGCCGCCAATGTCGTGGTTGCAAAAAAACCTGAACCTGAAAACAAGAACCCTGAGGAGCAGAATTCTCCTAAGTAACTGGTTCGTCTGAAATTCCTCTCATGGCTAAAAGAGATTTTTACGAAGTATTGGGAGTGCGGAAAGACGCCTCTCCCGAGGAACTCAAGAAAGCCTATCGCAAGAAGGCGGTCAAGCATCATCCCGACAAGAACCCCGATGACAAAGGGGCCGAAGAAAAATTCAAGGAAGCCAGTGAAGCTTATGAAGCTTTGAACGATCCTCAGAAAAGAGCGGCGTATGACCAATACGGCCATGCGGCATTTGATTCGCGCAGCCGGGGTGCGGGTGGCTCCGGTGGAGGTTTCCACGATCCCTTCGACATTTTTAAAGAAGTTTTCGGCGGCAACAGTGGCGGAGGCGGCAGCAGTGTTTTCGGAGATCTATTTGGGGGAGGAGATCGTCAGGATCCCAATGGACCTCAACGTGGATCAGACCTTCGTTACGATCTGAAAATAGGTTTCATGGAAGCCGCTCTGGGCTGTGAAAAGCAGATTTCCATTCCTAAAATGGATGCCTGCGACAATTGCAACGGCAGTGGTGCAGAAAAAGGTTCCACCAAAAAAACATGTCCCACCTGCCGAGGTGCCGGAAGAATCGTAAGCTCACGGGGCATTTTCAGTATTCAGCAGACCTGTCCTCAATGTGAAGGCCGGGGCGAAATCCTTGAAAATCCCTGTAGAGACTGCAGCGGCAGTGGTCGACGAGAAAAAGTTTCCAAGATCAAACTGAAGATTCCCGCAGGTGTGGATACAGGCACCCGACTCCGATCGACCGGAAACGGCGAAGCGGGCCTGATGGGGGGCCCAACGGGGGATTTATACGTGGTGCTGCACGTCAAATCTCACCCCATTTTTGAGCGGGATGAAAATGATCTGCTCTGTGAGATTCCCATTACCTTTCCCCAGGCAACCTTGGGAACAGATTTACAAATCCCCACTTTAACCGGACAGGCACAGATCCGCATTCCACCCGGCACCCAGACAGGCACCATTTTCAGACTCAAGAGAAAAGGAATCGTCCATGTAAACGGACGGGGTTACGGAGATCTTCACGCTAGAGTCACCGTCGAAATCCCAACTAAACTGAACTCAACCCAAAAGCAGAAACTCAAGGAATTCGAAGATCTTTGTGACTCGAATGTCAATCCTTCCATTCGCAATTTCTTCGATAAAGCCAAAAGCTTTTTCCACAAGAGCGATCATTGATGATGCATCGTTTCTTCCTCAGTCCCGCATCGTGTCTGAACAAAGAAATGACCTTGGGATCCAGGGAATCCCGACATGCGGTTAAAGTTCTGAGGATTAAAACAGGTGAACGTATTGTGGTCTTGGATGGCACAGGCACCGAATACCTCTGTCAGGTTCGGACAGCCGACCCTGATGCCACCGCTCTGAGTCTGATTCAGAAAAACTCTATCGCTCCCCTGCCCTACCAGATTACGCTTGCCCATGCGTTGACCAAAGGAAAAACAATCGACTGGGTAATCCAGAAAGCCACCGAACTGGGAGTGCATCGAATCGTTCCTTTAATTTCCGAACGGTCGGTCGTGCGATGGGATGCTGAATCGGCAGACGCCAAATTGTCCAAGTGGAAGACAACAGCCATCGAAGCTATTAAGCAATGCGGCTCGGCTTGGCTTCCTTCCATCGATCCGCCTTTGCAACCAAAGGAATTTCTCGAAAACACTTACCGGTTTGAACTGACCTTGATTGCCTCTCTACAGGAAGACAGTCTCCACCCGCAAAACTACTTTGACCGATTCCGCGAAGAACACGGTAGACTTCCTGAATCCATTTGTGTCTGGGTTGGCCCCGAAGGAGATTTCACTCCGGCTGAGATCCACTCGGCAAAAACTAAAAACGCGCATCCTATCTCCCTTGGAAAGCTGGTTCTACGCAGTGAAACAGCATCCATCTATTGCCTTTCCGTTTTGAATTACCAGATGCAGGCCTAAATGAAATATTTATGCACTGTAGACTGAGTTGACAAACAGATTTCCATTTTTTAGCTCCTCCTTGCGTTCAGGGAGCTTCCTCCATCTCCTCAGAAACAGGGATCTCGGGAATTCCCTCTGAATCTGCTCCTTGGGTGGCAACCGGAGGAGTCTTGAAAAGTTCAAGAAATTCGGGAAGTTCAAAAAGTGGGCCGAACCGCGGGTCGGTCAAGGTTCCGGTCATGAGATTGGGGGCATTCGGATCATTCGAAAGTCGAAATTGGTTTAATTCAAAAGCTTTCTTAAGGGCTGGAATCGCCTGTGGTCCTCTCCCGATCGACGACTGGATCGCGGCCAGATCGTACCAGACTTCAGGGCTCAACGGCATTTCCTCCACCAATTTCAACAAAGTGGTTTCCAATCGTAAATACAAACCCATTCGACTATAGGCTTCGGCCACAGAAAGCAGAGTGATCCGTGATGCATTTTCACCATCACGAAGCTTGTCCAGGAGTTCGATGGCTTTATTGGTCTGCTGCAACAGGAAGTAATTATTAACCAGTTCAAAAGCCAGTTGCACGTTGGTCGGGTTATTCGAGAACTCGGATTCAATAACATCCATCTGCCCCTGAAGCTGGTTCACCCGTTGACTAGCCTGCTTCATGCGTTGGAGCTCCTGCTTGATGCGATGCAGTTGAGTATTGACCGGATCCATCTTTATAGACGTCCCGATGATTCGATCCGCATCATCGAACCTCTCCAGACTCGCCAGAAGATTGACATAATGATAAATGGCTTCCGGGCTGTAGGGACATAATGCATAGGATTGTTTGTAGGCAAAATCCGCTTCACGTATCATCAATTCCTGTTCTTCAACAGTATTCGAATTCCGCATTCGCCACTCATAAAACTTTGCGACTGAGCTGCGCAATTTCGAAAAAGACTGCTGGGCATTGTCATCCCGCATGAACTTCCGATCTCCTTGAAAACCTCGATGATCTCCACGGATAAAAGCCTTTTCACAGAAATCGGTGATTTCTTTCACGGAAGTATCGTAACTGATCCAGTCACCGATCAGACGTTCCATATAACGACGCCAGAAGTCATGGTCCTTACGGACCGCTTCTTCACCCAATGATTCGACGGGTTCCCGGTTGAGCTTCATGATGACGCCGTAAGGAGAGAGGTGCGGATACATCCATTCCAACGGAAAGCTTTCTTCAACGTAGAACTCGTTGTCAGGATTTTCCTCAAAAATCTGTTTAGCGAGAATAGCATTGATTTTCATCACAGCAATCTGCCCCGACACTGTCAATTGCCCGTCTCTTGTCTGAACGTTTTCCCCAGGATCCAGTTGATTCAATTGCAGGCGTCGCTGGGCATCCACAAGGTATTCTGAAAAAGCGTCTTCCGCGTCTTTGTGAGAGGGAATCTTGATTTCCTTAACGGGATAGACCCCACGTTCCCGGCGATTGGCCTCGATGCGTGAGCCAATTCCCGCAAACAGGCGATCCACAGGAAACAGACTTCGGGAGAGAAGGTTTGTGGATCCGTTTTCCCGGCTCTTTGAAGACCGGACCAGTTCAGAAAAGAACGGTGGATCGATCTGGGAGCTGCGATGATAATGAGCTCGTATATATTCAAGATAGGTTCCATCCGCCAAGGCATTCTGAGTAATAATGTAGACATCTCTCCTGTCAAAATCAGGATCCACCTTCTTTTGTGAATCCAGGAAGCTCTCGCAGAAAATCATATACGTCGGATTGAATCGTCCGGGGTCCGTTCCTCCGAACAAAATAGCATCCTTGGCCATGCTGTCGTATATCTCGAAAGGGGGTTCAAACATATCATGACCGAACCAATACCCGAACATATGGTTTCTTTGTTCGTTGTCAGCCCAATGGGACATGATTGAATACAGGGGCATCAATCCCAACCCGAGCAAAAGGAGAAGAATCGGCGCTTTCGTTTTCCGGGTTAGAAAAACGGCGACGGCCGACACTGCCAAAACAAGACAGAAAACAGCTGTATAGACGTCCAGAGGTAATTGGCTTTCCAAATTGGCCCAGGCATAAAGTGCAATGCCTGCGGCAACCGCACTTCCTCGAATAAGCCATATTCTGAACAGCTGATACTGGGCGGCAACCAAGGCTCCGATCAACGCGCTGCCGTATCCGATTCCAGCTGCAATGACGACATGAGAAGCCGCAAAGAATACTTTTGTCAATTCCCTGCTTTTTCGTTCATCCGGAGCAGGATTCAACAATATGAGCAGGAGAAAAGCCAGACAGGCAAAGATAGCGGACAACCCGATCAGCCAGGACCGTTCGTTTTTTCTCATCCTACTGTAAAAGAAAAACGGCACCAATCCGATCAGGAGATAAACCAAATTGAATTCCTGAATGGCACCATCCATGTACATGCCAACTTGCTGGATGAAAAGCTCCAGATTGGAGGTCGGATTCGTTTTTTCATATTGTCCCCGACTGAACGCATGAACAAACCCTGTCACGGTTCGCGGATAACCCCAGTTCATGGGCGGGTTACTCATCGAGGCTAAGGGCATATACAAGTAAAAAACGGCACCGGCTGCCCAGAGTCCGGTCATGCGCATAACTGTTTTCCATTCTGAGAAAATCGTCCCAAGCCTGAGAACATAATACCCCGAAAGAACCAGAGAAAAGAGTCCGATCGCGTTAAAGATAAGGAAAAGAGGAAGATTGTTATCGAATGCCTCGATGAATCCGAACATTTTAAACACCAGCACCAATAGGTAAACGAGACTGTTGATTAAAAACAAGTCACGTCCCAACCTCCTGTGTGCCCCGAGAATGGCCACCTGCAACCCCATGGACGCAACAATCAAAGTCTGGTGGTTAGTGAAGGAAATACCAAATAGAAAAGAGGCCCAGTAAAGATACTTTCGTTTCTCCGTTTCATACATCCAGCGGAACAGGAGACAAAGAACCCCCATAAAGGAAAGTACACTCAAGGTATAGACTTCAACAATAACCGCCTGACTCCATATGAATCCATTGAATCCGAGAAGCATGCCGGCAAGGTATCCACTGACCAACCTTAAGGCCTTCACCTGACTGAGTGGAATCTGTGCCCATGAAGAATTTTTTTCGTCTTTTCTAAAACGTTCAGCCACACCTGAAATCATCAGCCCGCTCCCACGACTCACCATCAACGCCAGAAGGCCACATGCAGCGGCACCGGCAACCGCAGAAGAAAGCGCCACTCTCCAGGCAATATTTGAGAAAGGGATGAGTTTGGTAAATAACCAGGAATAGAGGGTCCAGACCGGATAGCCCGGCGGGTGGGGCACACCGGCGTAAAATGAACCCACTGACAACTCCCCGCTGTCTTCAAGTGTCACATTGGGTGCCAGGGACCACCAGTAGCCCAGAAAAACAAGAAAGGTCGTCACCCAGAATGTCTGCCAGTCAATTTCTTTGAAGAATCCTTTGTCATCGTCTTCTCTGGATTCACGAGGAATCAACACCCATGCCAACCAGTAAACAGGAACCCCAAGCCCATAAATGAGAGTGAGTCCGATAAATAACAATCGCCAGGCCCAGCAGGGAAATAGGGAATACTTGCCAAGACCTGAACAAACTCCCCCCACCCACTTGCCTTCATTTTTTCGAAATACGGTGTCTGTCTTCAGCAATCCCCGAAATAGAGAGCCCAGGAGGCTCACTATCCGCCCCAAAAAATGATCCGGCGGAAATAGGGGGGCTTCATTGGAAAAACAAACCGATTCTTTAGAAAGATCAGTGCCGCTGCCGTTCTCGTTTGAACCTGGATTCAAAGGGGTGGTTTCCGGATTTTCTTCCGGATTATTTGGTGTATCTTGACTCATTATTATTCTTTATTGGCAACCCTGTCTCCGAAAAGAAGATAAAGTTCAAACTTAAAATTTTCCGTTTTGTCGATAAAAAAACCCTTAAACCGCTCAATGAAGATAAAGGGCGATGGTAGGGCTCGCTGTCTTTAGCGAGCCGTTTGATGGCCACCATGGCGCGCTGAGACAGCGAGCCCTACCATTCTATTCTACCGTGCGCTGGTTTTGAATGATACCGTTGGTCCACTCAACACTCAGAACCATCGGAATCCGGTTCTGCCTGAACGACCAATCATGAATCTCATTGGATCGTAATGGAATAGTAAAGCTTGCGGAGGAATAGAGGGAGGGCTTGCCTGGAACCGATGGGGATTTTAAGAATCGAAGCTGATTTGACTGAAAAAGACAGGTAGTCAAAAGAACAAGGCTAGCTGCCCAGAATGGAACCTGTGAAAGCTTCCACTGCGGAACAACCGGCCTTGCTCCACTGATAGATCTTTCACCAGGATTCGATCCGAAAATCCTTTCTTTAAGCTTCCCGCAAACCGGGCGAGGTTTCCAAGAGCTCAACCGATGCTCCAATGTCTCGTAATTCTTCATAATTAGATGTTTCAAAACATTTTCTAAGTTTTTGTATACCGTAGCGATAGCGTCCAGATGCCGTATTCGGAGAAATTGTGAGGAGAGTCCCGATCTGTTCAAAGGTATATCGGTGCCATATTTTCAATACGATCACTTCTCGTTGAGAAATCGGCAATTCCTTGAGGCATTTTACGGATGCCGCTTCCATACAGTCTAAAGAACCGGATTGATCGAACCAGCGTTTTGATTCCAATTCATTTCTGATTCGTCGCCAAAAATTTCGACGGAAATTCAACGCCAGATTGCGATAAGCCCTTAGGCAATAAAACTCAGGATTCCGGGGCGATTCTGTCCGCTTCATGAGTTTGACAAAGGTATCGTGCA
>DUCD01000326.1:8679-14766 GCA_012959985.1 Verrucomicrobiales bacterium
CATGACTCAAACCGAGGGCTCTTCCGTAAAAAACCAGTTGAGCAGACTTTGATTCATATAATTGTTGGCACCAATCCATAAAACGGACACTCAATTGAATAGACACCCCATTCCTTGAATTTGTATAAGTTGGCTGAAAAATAAAACCTAACGACTGGAAAGGATAAGTTCCATTAAATCTGAGTATTCTTCAACTGCCTTGAATTGAGGAAACTGCTCCTGAATGGATATCGGAGATCGAAATAGAAAACCGGCATCAGCCTCTTTCAACATGGTCGTATCATTGAAGGAATCTCCGGCTGCGATCACCTTGAAATTCAGTTGTTTCAAGGCTTTGACTGCTTTTTGCTTCTGATTCTGCTGCCTCAGACAATAATTCATCAAACGATCCTCCTTCACTTCCAAATTATGGCAAAACAAGGTCGGCCAATGGAGCTGCTGCATGAGCGGCCTGGCAAATTCCTGAAAAGTATCGGATAGTATAATGACCTGGGTCTTACTTCGCAGTTCGTCAAGAAATTCAACCGCCCCTTCCATAGGTGTCAATTCTCCAATCACCAATTGAATATCCGATAACTTCAAACCATGATCATTGATGATCTTTAGCCGTCCCCGCATCAGTTCGTCATAATCCGGGATATCGCGAGTGGTTAGTTTCAGCTCCTCAATTCCTGTTTTTTCAGCAAAGGCGATCCAGATTTCAGGTACCAGAACTCCCTCCAAATCCAATGTGATTACGGCTTGTTGCATCGGGCGCATCCTCTCAGTTCGATAGCTGGAAGTCTATCCACAATCCACCCGGTTTTCGCTCAACTCCCCGGGAAAGTGTATCAATTTGACCACTTCGATAAAAATCCGACATAAGTAACCAATCAAAGCAAGCTCACATGAAACCAATCCCCTCGGATTCAGCCACGAATAAAATAAATACTTCAGTTTCATTAATGTTTTTCATTGTTTCTATAAATCTCCCCCCAGTGGCAAGACAGTTGCTGTTCGGTGCTTCATTGCCGAATCCAACTAATTCGAGTGCGGATGAAAATTATGAACTCAATAATACATAACCCATTGAAAACAAGATGTTTGAAAAATATTCTAATGCTATTCCTGTTCCTTGGATCAGTCAGTATGATCTTCGGGCAGGAAGCCGTTGAACCCGAACCGACTTTAAACTCAGGAGATACGGCTTGGATGATTGTCGCCACTGTATTGGTGCTTTTCATGACAATTCCCGGGCTTTCACTCTTTTACGGAGGTTTGGTCCGCTCCAAAAATATTCTATCAATCTTGGTACAATGCTTTGCTTTAACCTGCATTATGACTTTGCTCTGGGTCACTTACGGTTACAGTCTGGCTACCACCGATGGAAACGCCTTCATAGGTGGATTCGAAAAAGTTTTCCTGAAAGGGATTTCTGTTGATACTCTCAGCGGAACCATACCTGAATCGGTGTTTACCACCTTTCAGATGACCTTTGCCATCATTACCCCGGCTTTGATCGTCGGTGCGTTCGCCGAACGAATGAAGTTCAGCGCTATTCTGTTGTTCTCCACGATATGGTTCACATTCTCCTATCTTCCCGTCTGGCACATGGCGTGGGGTGGTGGGCTTCTTGCAGGCTGGAGCGTAATTGACTTTGCCGGAGGGACCGTCGTCCATATCAATGCCGGTATTGCCGGATTGATTGCATGTATCATGGTAGGTAAAAGAAAGGGATTCGGATCTGCCGCCCTGATGCCACACAACGTGCCACTCACCGTAATTGGGGCTTCGATGCTTTGGGTCGGTTGGTTCGGATTCAACGCAGGCAGCGAGCTTGCGGCTGACGGCACAGCCGGAATGGCCCTTCTAGTAACTCAAATCGCCGCGGCTACCGCTGCGGTTACCTGGATGTTCGTGGAGTGGATCAAAACCGGCAAACCGACGGCAGTTGGAATCGCTACCGGCACCATCGCAGGCTTGGTTGCCATCACACCGGCATCAGGAACAGCCGGCCCTATGGGTGCCATCCTGATCGGAGTATGTTCTGGCCTCATCTGCTACGTTTGTGCTACATCAATGAAACGAGCTTTCGGTTATGATGACAGTCTGGATGTTTTCGGAGTTCACGGAATCGGAGGAATCGTCGGAGCCGTTCTGACTGGATTATGCGCTGCTGAGTTTATGGGCGGATCCGGCATCAGTCTCGATTCAACGGGAGCTCAGATTTTTGCTCAGATCAAAGGTGTCGTGGTTACTATTCTCTGGAGTGGAATCGTTTCGATAGTCGCCTTGTTCCTTATAGATAAAACGGTCGGATTAAGGACATCTGCAGAAAGCGAAGAAATGGGTCTTGACTTGTCGGACCACGGAGAGAGCGGATACAACAGCTGAGATCCGTTATTGAATTAAAATTCAACAATTGTCAACGTAGGCCAGGAAGAAAATTTTATGAAAAAAATTGAAGCAATAATCAAACCCTTCAAGTTGGAAGAAGTGAAGGATGCCTTATCGGAAATCGGAATCGAAGGAATGACGGTAACCGAGGTCAAGGGCTTCGGCAGGCAAAAGGGTCATACCGAAATATACCGGGGTAGTGAATACACGGTCGATTTCCTTCCGAAAATCAAAGTCGAAATCGTCCTTGGGGACGAACAGGTGGAATCCGCAGTTTCCGCTATCATCAATGCTGCAAAAACCGGAAAAATTGGCGACGGAAAGGTTTTTGTCTGCCCGGTTGATGAAATTGTCCGCATCCGAACCGAAGAAAAAGGAGAGAATGCGGTCTGAATCAATGGGACCATTGATTCGCAAACAACTCTGAAAACACCCATACCATCTGCCCGGGAATCCTGAAACTGAAGCCCGGGCAGATAAAATTCCTTAGTTTTAACTAAGGAATTTATTTTCTATTTATAGAATTACCGGCAATCTACCGATTGCCAGCCCTTTGGAAACTAAAGTGCCGGGCAGCAAGTTTTTGCCTAAGTCGTATAATCGTTAACCAACAACCGAAGACTAGGAACTAAAAGTATTCATATGAGCACTCCGAAAAGTGTATTGGATATGGCCAAGAAAAAAGGAGCCAAAATGGTTGACCTCAAGTTTGGCGATACTCATGGCGCCTGGCAACATTTCAGTGTCCCAATCGGCGAACTGACTCTTGATTCCTTCAAAGAGGGATTTGGGTTTGACGGCTCGTCAATTCGCGGATGGAAAAGCATCGAAGCCAGCGATATGTTGGCAATCCCTGATCCTAAAACCGCATTTATGGATCCGTTCTGCGCTCATCCGACACTGAGTTTGACATGCGTAGTCACGGAAACCGGCACTAAGACCCCCTACAATCGAGATCCCCGTGGCGTTACTATCCGAGCAGAGGCTTACCTCAAGAAATCCAAAATTGCCGATACGGCTTATTTCGGCCCCGAAGCGGAATTCTTTATTTTCGATGATGTCCAGTACGACAACGCTTCGAACGGATCGTCCTATTACGTCGATTCTGAAGAAGCGATCTGGAACACAGGTCGCGATGAAATGCCGAATCTGGGATTTAAGATCCGACACAAGGAAGGATATCTTCCGGTGCCTCCATCAGATTCCAAACAGGACATCCGGACCGAAATGGTCCTTTTGATGGAATCCCTGGGAATTCATATTGAGTGTCATCATCACGAGGTGGCGACGGCCGGTCAGGCCGAAATCGACATACGGTTTGACACCCTGTTGAAAACAGCCGACGCCATGATGCTCTATAAATACGTGGTCAGGAACGTTGCCCGTCAGAACGGAAAAACCGCTACATTCATGCCGAAGCCATTAGTTGGAGATAATGGTTCCGGAATGCATACCCACCAATCCCTGTGGAAGTCCGGTAAACCGTTGTTTGCAGGTAAAGGCTACGCGGGCCTCAGCCCTATGGCGCTAAACTATATCGGCGGAATCCTCAAACATGCACGGGCACTTTGTGCGATCTGTAATCCTACGACCAACTCCTACAAGCGGCTGGTTCCTGGATTCGAAGCCCCGGTAAACTTGGCATACAGCGTCAGAAACCGAAGTGCCGCCGTTCGCATTCCGACTTACAGTGACAGTCCGAAAGCTAAACGCATCGAATATCGCCCACCAGATCCCGCGGCGAATCCTCATCTGGCTTTCTCCGCACTGCTGTTGGCTGGACTGGACGGTATCAATAATAAAATTGATCCAGGCGAACCATTGGATAAGAACATTTACGATCTTTCACCTGAAGAACTGACCAATGTTCCCTGCGTTCCGGGCAGTATCGGAGAAGCGTGTGATGCCCTCGAAGAAGATCATGACTTCCTGCTGAAAGGGGACGTGTTTTCAACCGATTTACTGGAAGCATACATCGGACTGAAACGTGAAGAGCAGAAGGAACTCGATTTAAGAACTCATCCTTACGAGTTTTTCATGTATTACGACGCTTAATCTTTTTACCACATCGTTCATATCTTCAAAAACCCGCCTACCCGGCGGGTTTTTTTATGGGTAGGTCGTGCTGCACTGCCATTCGGATCAGCATTCATTCTCCGGAAAACAGTGCTCAATCCGGCAATCAATTGAAGGTGTAGCGTGCGCTGCCCCCAGCGCATTATCGTAAATATCATACTAAAACGACATTTTCGGCTGAGACAGCCGACGCTACAACTTAAGGCCACTAATCTGATAATTCGTATGAAAATCCATTACCCGAATGGCAGTGGAGAATGCTGTCCCAGCGCGCCGCAGAATTAGCGGTTATTGCCTGTCAACACCTGAAAACCGCGTCCGACAAGCTCTAACCTAATCAATTTCAGGTTTTGACTCTCGAGTCAGAAGATCGTTGACAGTTTTCCGAACATCCTTCGAACGATAAAGCATGGCATAGATCTCATCAATAATCGGAGTTTCCACCTTGTATCGCAACGATAGCTGGTGCGCTGATAAAGCCGTTGGGTAGCCTTCCACCGTCTTATTTTCCTGACAAATAAGACTTTGCAGTTCGGATCCCCGTCCAAGTTTCTCTCCAAAACCCCGATTTCGACTCAATGCCGAAAAGCAAGTGGCGATCAGATCACCCAGGCCGCTCAAACCGGACATGGTTTCAGCCTTTGCCCCGGCAGCCAGTGAAAGCCTCCGGATTTCGGCGATTCCACGCGTAACCAGAGCGGCCTTGGAGTTGTCGCCGAATCCCAACCCATCTCCCACCCCGGCAGCTATAGCGATGACATTCTTTAAGGCACCTCCCAATTCAACACCAATAAGGTCATCGCTGGTATAAACTCGAAAGGTCGGGCGATGAAACAAACGTTGAACCATGGCAGTCGCAGCAGGATCATCACCGGCAGCCACGGCTGCGGTCGGCATATCCCGCGAAACTTCGGTGGCAAAGGTGGGACCAGACAAAGTTGTAACCATCAATTCAGGGTTCAATTCCCTTAGAATCCCACACATCGTAAGCCCGGTAGATGCTTCAATTCCTTTTGTGACGCTAATGACAGGTCGTTTGAAACCCGGAAGCCTGGAAGCAATACCACGGAATCCAGCGGACGATACCGCAAGAAGCAATGCATCCTGCCCCTTCAGCACCTTTTCCAAGTCCTCCTCCACAGACCATTCTCCCGGGAGAATGACATCCGGCAGATAGCGGTCATTGGACCCGGTTTCACGGATTCGTTGCAGCAATTCACCATCCCTACCCCAGAAAGTGACACGGTGCTGATTCAACAACAGTATCCGTCCCAAGGCGCTCCCCCAACTGCCCACACCCAATACAGCAACTTTCACGCTCGCTCAGTCCCTTCTCCGTTTTTCGATTGAATCTTAGACTTTTTCCCAAAACGGTTTTCGGTCCCGTTCAGAAGCCGTCGAATGTTAGCATGATGTCTGACAACACCCAATATACCAATCAATGTGAATAAAAAGATCGTTCTGGACGAATCGCCACTCAGCCAGGCAGCCGGACCCGAGATCGCGGCAGCACTGATCGATCCCAGAGAGACATATTTTGATAATAGAAATTTGGCATATGGCGTTTTTAAACCACCGACAACAATTAGTTTGGGCTTCATGCGTCCACGCGTTCCACGTCAAGTCATACAAGCC
>DUCD01000326.1:14776-17682 GCA_012959985.1 Verrucomicrobiales bacterium
AAATACACCCGCGGAGGTAGCGATCCCCTTGCCACCATTAAAACGAAGCCAACAGGGGAAATTGTGTCCAAGAACTGCACAGAGACCTGCCAGACTGGCAATGACACCTCCCGTATCCGAACCGTAAATCCAGACGACAGACTGGATCGCCACAACCCCCTTGACCAAATCCATGACCAGTACGCCAGTGCCGATTTTCTTGCCCAGGTTCCGGGCGACGTTGGTTGCCCCGATATTACCACTGCCGACCTGCCGAATATCAACTCCTTTCACCCGGGCAGCCAACATCCCGAAAGGAATCGATCCAAACAGATACCCCATTAAAATTGCACCCAGATATTCGGTAAATACCACACCCACACACTAGTCAAGCCCGACACCGACCGGCAAGTGCTTTCCTGATGCGATTCTCTTCAAAGCACCGAAATCGAGTTGTGGTTAACGATCCGAATGTCAGTGGACGGGGGAGGAACTCTTAAAAAACATGCTGTTAGATCCGCACTTCTCACGGAAGTGTAGAAGTGCGGATAAACCCTGTTTTACCGGACTACCCGATAGAACTTTCTACCTGACGGATCAAGCGGATCTGAGTGCGGACTCGATGCTTCGGCAACGTCCAGGTAAGGTCCTTCCACGTCATCCGCCGCCTGAAGTTGTCCGCCACCGTCCCAGGTTAGGGTCACCTCATTGCCATCCGCAGAAACCTCTGTGAAAACGAGATCGCCCGGATCCACAGGAATCTCGACTTCTACTAGTCCAGCTTCGAAATGTGCCGCGATTCGTTCAGGGGATAGAATACGGTTATAAATGGCGAATTCGTCGATGACTCCGATGAACGGAAATCCGAAGGCAGTGGCGACCGTTTCATTGTGGAACACCACGTTCCCATTG
The DNA here is from genome assembly GCA_012959985.1 of Verrucomicrobiales bacterium. GTDB lineage: Bacteria > Verrucomicrobiota > Verrucomicrobiia > Limisphaerales > DUCD01 > DUCD01. Next base: position 15,668 of record DUCD01000326.1, read on the forward strand.
ACGGCGCCGATTCCGACGTCGTCGCCATGGTTGTAGAGTAATCCGGCGCCGACGGCTTCGCCGACCTGTTCGCCGTTCAGATAGCCGGTGACCGTGCCCAGGTTGAAGTCACTGTCATCGCCGGCATAAACCATTGCGGCGTGATAGACCACTCCGGCCTGCACTGCGGTGTGCACTTCAATCGGGCCGAGGGCGGCACCCCATTCGTCTCCGACTCCGTCGTTGGAGCCGATGTTCCAGATATGGAAATACAGATCGGCTTCGGTCGGAGTCCCGGTCTGGGTGCCCGAAAGATAGATGGATATCCCACGGATGGCACCGCCTTCTTCGAAGAGAACCATTCGGTCCGGGAAGTTGCCGTCGCCGGGTTCCACCGGCAGAGCGTTGGCCTGGAACCAGAATTCGATCGTCCGCATTGTGTGGAGACCGGTGTTGATGAGTCCGCTGTCGGGCAGTCGCACCACATGGTCATTTCCGGCGGTGAAGGCGACCGATCCGGTCACCGCGCTTTTCACCAGGCGTCCGGATCCGGATTCCGGCAGGTCGCCGCCCGAATCGCTGGCATAGGTTGCGGTGAAGCCGCCTACGGTGGTCTCTGCGGAGTCATCCGCGCTGGCGGCGAACTCGAAATAGACGTCGGGACCATCGAACAGAACCAGATCGGCGTAAACGAAGGAGGAGACGAAGCTCACTTCTCCGTTCAGGGCATTGCCGGTAACGGACTGGTCTTTGACGCCCTGGATGTTCAGGGTGTATTCCTCGTCGGTGGTCTGGTTTCCAGTGGTCAGGAAAACAGTGAATCCATCGGCTGAAACCGCCGCGGAGTTTATTGTCAGGCCGGCGATCGAGTAGTTCCCAACATCGGTTGCTGACGCCGCATCCACCGGTTCATTGAAACCGATTTCCACCTCGTTGATACCGCCACTGGATCCCTTGACGCTGACCACCTGCGGTGGGTCGGTTTCCGCTTCAACGTTCAGGACAATATCGGCGCTTTGGATGGTGTTGAAGGTTCCGTTCTGATTGTAGGCTTCCAGTGAATAGGTGCTACCGTCCGCAACAATCGAAACATCGGTGAGCGTCAGGGATGAACCGGTCGCGCTGGTCCGGGCAATCCCGTTTTCATACCACTGGTAACCGATGGCTCCGGTTCCGTTCACTTCACCCGATAGGGTCACGGAGCCGAACTCCAGGACAGTCGCATCCTGAGGCTCCGCCGCGAATGACAATTCTCCAGACGGTTTCAAAATATCCAACGGACTGACACCCGCGCCCAGTTCGGCGATTTGACTGGCCGTCAATGCGCCTTCAAATATCGAAACATCATCGATCAATCCGGCGAAATGATTGAAATTCTGGGCGCCGCCCTGAATCCGCAAGCCGATCGAAACCGGATTGGCCAAGTCTCCGGTGATATCCGTGTTAATCGGCTCGTCCCCGCCGTTCAGCATCGTGTCAAAGACACCATCGACATAATGCCGCACATCCAGATTGTTGACGTTCGGAATATCCGGAACCAACGAAACGACGTGATGCCATTGATCATCGACAATGCTTGTAGTCCCCCAGTTATTTCCACCCTGCACTTCAGTGCGGATCGTCCCCGTGCCGGGATTGACGCGTATGTGATATTTGGTGGCGTTCCGTGAGCTGTCACCCCAGGCCACTAATCCATGCGTTGTGGTGGCGGTGGTTTTCACCCAGAAGGAAACAGTTCTCGGATTGGATCCTCCAACGCCGGCGTACTCCGTAAAGACGTAATCATCCACGCCGTCAAAACTGATCGCAAACGGATTTCCTCCCGGCAGGGTGGGAGTATCATCGGTCCAAGCCGCCAGACCATCCGCTCCCATCAGGGTTCCGGGATGATCGCCAGCCAGATCAGATCACGCCGACTTGCCTGCGCGAGCAACCCCCACGAAAGCCCGCCTAGGCCGAAAACCAGGAACAGCGGGGGCCAGACGCGCCATTCTTCCCCCTGCGGGTACCGACCGAGGAATATGAGCCTTCGATTG
>DUCD01000327.1 GCA_012959985.1 Verrucomicrobiales bacterium
ATCGACCCAGAGTCATACCGCCGTGCCCTACAAGAAATCGACCCCACCGAACGTCAACGATTGGAAAACGGCGACTGGTGGGCCGTGTCTTCCGGAAGCATGTTCGACCGAGAGTCCTTCATCATCATCGAACCCACCGACCTCCCAGATTTCAAACAACCAGAATACGTTCGCTTCTGGGATCTGGCATCCACCGAACCGTCCAACGTCACCCCTGATCCAGACTGGACCGTAGGGATTCTCGGGGTGTTCGATCAGGGCGTGTTCTACGTCATCGACGTACAGCGCATCCGCGGCAAAGGCGACAAGGTAGAACGCCTCATTTCTGAAACCGCACAAACAGACGGTCCCCATGTTGCCATCAGGATGGAACAGGAGCCGGGCAGTAGTGGCAAGAATCTGGTTGACCAGTACGCCCGCTACGTTCTTCCCGGCTGCAATTTCCTCGGAATCAGATCCACCGGCGACAAGGTAACCCGAGCCAAACCATTCGGTGCCGCACTCGCCAACGGCAACGTTCGACTGGTCCGTGGTCCATGGATTTCCGACTATCTGGACGAAATGGCAACATTTCCAGAGTCGTCATGGCACGACGATCAGGTCGATGCCACCTCTGGATGCTTCACGGAAGCCGCCGGTTTGGGCTACGGCCAACGAAAAAGAGTACAAATCATCGTTTGAGGCTTGACTCCTTCGCCAGCGCGCGGGTATGGTCAGCGCTCCGGCCTACCGGCGTCGCCTGACCAGCGTCGTTCGCCCGTTAGAGGGGCTGGGATCTTCACGCCCTGTGGTGGGGCGCCCTGACCTACACTTCGTGGTGGAACTCGGCAGCAGTCAGCACCAGTACCAGAACGAAATCGGATGAAGTGTGGATGCCCGCTGACCGACCGCTTCTGTTCAAAGCGCAAGGTGCCATTTACGACAGTCCGACTGTGACCGGAGTAAATCTTGGCTCTCCGTTTGGAGGGCCAAGAACTCCTGCCCTCCTGCTCCCAGAGTAACGATTTCTTCTGTTCTTCATTCTGCTTGTTAATTAATTAGGTTATTAATTAATTACGAAAATCGAACACCTGTTTGGCTATGGCAGATTTCGCCAATTAGAAACGCTTACCCCTGAATCCGACACCCATGTGCGCTTTCATCAACTCTCGCTCCAGATCATCGGTCAGGACTTGGCCGTGGTAGTAGTAGGTTGTGGTTCGGGGTTGGATCTTCTTCAAAAAGTTTATAAGTTTCTTCATCTCATCTTTTCTTGGTTCTGGCACGAAGAGCCGATCCTACAAGATTTCTAAGGTTTGCCGATACTAAAAGCCCTCTAATATTGTGACATGCGTCAACCGAACGGGTGTTCGGGAGGCGAGAGAGTTGTCTTTGTCGTTGGGCTCTGGTATCGTTCTCGTGTACTACTACTAGAGGAGGAGATATGGGACTCCAAGAAGACCTCCAAGCCTCATTGGACAAATTGGATGAGGCCATCAACTACGAGCGTAGCGCTGATGATCCTGAACGAACGATGCGACTCATCTTTCTAGGATTCATAGTTGGTGAAGCCAAGAAAACCATCGCCTCGTTACAGAAAGAGGCGGCAGAGATATTGTTGAATTCTGATTGGGACCGCAACCCCTTTCAGAACCAACACTTTTCCATGGAGACCAAAACCGGACAACCACGCAAAAAATGGGATCACGACAGTTTGGCGGTTGCAGTTGCCAAAAGGATTTCTGACAGTTCCATCGACATGGATACTGGCGAGGTTCTAAAGAGTACCCAACAGATGATCAAGGAACTGCTTGAGTACGCTGCACCTTCTTACTGGCGCGTAGGTGCTCTCCGCGAGTTGGGCATTGACCCAGACGATTATTGTGATGTTGGTGAACCGATAACTAACCTTATCTATAGGAGTAACAATGTCTAACAAGTCACAGGCCGATCAACTGGCAGAACCGTTTGATGACATGCTCATCTACCAGCGTTCTGTTGGAGGGCGTCAGTTTGATTACGTCGCCGTGGCCGAGTACGTCGCTCGGTTGAACAAGGTGCTTGGACCAAGCAATTGGAATTACGAGATTCTGAAGTGCCATGTCCAGCCCGAATACAAAGAACATGTGATTGCTCATGTTCGGGTTACCGCAGTTGTTGATGGAGCAACCGCCATCAAGGAACAGTACGGCGGGGCAAAAATCAAGATGATGAAGACTGGCGGGGTCATGGACCTCGGAAACGATTTCAAAACAGCCGTATCAGACGCGTTCAAAAAGGCGTGTCAGGGATTGGGTATTGCTCTCCATCTGGCCCGCAGCGAAGAAGCATTGGCCTTGGATGTTGAAGAGTCTTATCCGGTGCCCCAAGAACAGTGGGATGTTTTTGTCAGCAACTTCCGGGCGTTGAACGATGAGAAGAAGGATCTGTTCCGCAAGTGGTTCGCATCTGAAGGATTGGGCGAGAAGCCAGAACGTGGCATGGGGGCTGAGGGGTTTGAAAAGGCACAGGTCGAAGTGATTCGACTGTCCTTTGGTGCCGAAGAAGTAGAAGAAACATATTAATGACTGATTTCCATATGCCCGATTCGTTCTACGATCCACCTGATGAAGAGGAACCCTGCGAGCATTGCGAGAACGCAGGCTGTTATTTATGTGATGCTCAAATGGCGTATGATCACTGGGCCGACAAGCAGATACAAAAACAGAAGGAAGAGGGATAGTGGCAAATATTCAAGCGATGCGTGAAGACACTCTTACTCTTGGAGAATGGAAAAAGGTCAGACAGGCCGAAAGAGATCGGATGGATAGGGAATCGGAAAAGAAGAAGAAGGCGTGAAAAACCTATTTTTCGGTGCCATCTTCGCCATCTCCGGGGGCATCATCGCCGGAGGACTTATCACAACATGGTGGGCTTTCGCAATCCTTATTCCGGCAGGTGCCACATTA
>DUCD01000328.1:0-11475 GCA_012959985.1 Verrucomicrobiales bacterium
CGTGGTTCCGATTACCGTTAAGACCTTTAATACCGGTTCCGAGGAAGATGAGGGGACCGGGGAAAGCGTGGACGGTGGAGAAGACAATGAGGAAGGAGGAAGCCGGTAGCTCTAGTTATGTTGCTTCAATTCCCATCATCCAGTTTAGTGAAAAAGCCCCTTTCTCCCCATCGGAAAGGATCTGTTCTGATCATCGTTTTGTGGATTGCCACCGGGTTGGTCACCATCACCTTGTTATTCGGTCATTCAATGTTTTTTGAATTTAAAGCGGCCGATAACAATTACGCCGGACATCAGGCCGAACAGGCTATCGAGGGGGCTGTCCGGTATATCCAATACATGCTGAGCAATCAGGAACAGATTGGCGTGGTTCCCGAACAGGATGCTTTTTTGTCCGACGCGATTCCCATCGGGGGCGCCTATTTCTGGATCATCGGTCGTGAGCCTTCAAGTTTCCTGACGGATTCTCCTTCTTTCGGTCTGATTGCGGAGTCGTCAAAAATCAATCTGAACCAAGCATCCATTGAGATGCTTGAGCTGATTCCCGGAATGATCCCTGAATTAGCGGCGGCCATGGTGGATTGGCGGGACAGCGATGAAGAGATTACGCCGAATGGCGCCGAGAATGAGTCCTACTTATTTCTTACTCCGCCTTATCTTTGTAAAAATGCACCGTATGAATCCATCGATGAAGTTCGATTGGTCTTTGGGGCCCAAACCGACCAGCTTTATGGGGAGGATACCAACCAGAATGGATATCTGGATTACCAGGAAAATGACCGGGATCTTTCGTTTCCTTTGGATAATCAGGATGGGTTTCTGGATATCGGCATTTTGGACTACCTGACCGTCTGGTCTCGGGATTTAAGCCTTCGAAGCGACGGATCTGCGCGGGTTAATGTTTATGGAGACAACGAGGATGAATTAAACACGGTTCTGGCGGATGCATTGGGGCAGGAACGTGCCGATGAAATAATCGGCAGCAGTGGCGGGGAACAGGGATCAGACCAGAATGGCGCCTCGGGAAACAGTCAAGGGGGTGATCAAGGAGGCGGTCGGAATGGCGATGCCGGTGATCCAACCGGAGGCGGGTCTTCTGATCCGCCCGCTGAAGACTCGGATCCGGAGCAGGATGATGAGGAGGAAGCCCCGACTAACAATCTCCTGGAATACTTCATGCAAAGTGGAATGACAGCTGCTGAATTTGATCTGGTTGCGCCCGATCTGACCGTGACGGACGCCCCGTTTATTGAGGGGTTGATTAATGTGAATACGGCAACTGAAGCAGTGTTGGCAACCGTACCGGGAATTGATGAAAGCAAAGCTGCAGAATTGGTGGGCTATCGTCGGACCAGCATTGATTCTTCCCGATCCATCGCTTGGATTCTGGATGTTCTGGATGATGACAGCGCGCAACAGGCCGCCCCGTTTTTGACGACTTACAGTTTCCAATATACGGCGGACATCGCGGCGGTGGGCCGAAAGGGGCGGGGGTATCGTCGGGTCCGATTTGTGTTCAGCTTTAGCGAAGATGGCATCCCGGAGGTTGTTTATCGTAAGGACATGACCCGTCAGGGCTGGGCATTGGGTCCGGAGGTGCGACGACAATTGGAACTTCAGAATCATACACAAAATGTTCGGATTTAAAAGCAAATCACCCTCAGCCTTGCTGGGGATTTCCCTGGATGGACGCCGTCTGGAGGTTGCCTTGGTGCGCGGCCGTAACGGAAGCGCTTCGATAGAGAAAACCGCCGGCACCGAATTGTCCTTGGATCCGTTGACACAGGAACCGGAACTGGTGGGACGGGAGATTCGGGATTTTCTCGATGAATCGAACTTTTCGGAGACTCGATGCTCGGTTGTACTCCCTAATCATTGGACTTTGTCTTTTCAATTCGAAATGCCGGAGCTCTCCGAAGACGATGCGGAAAGTTATATCCAGATGCGATCGGAACAGGAATTCCCCTTCAGTGTGGAGGACCTGATATATTCTATTTCAAAGGAAGAAGCCCCCTCGGGTGGGTTCCTGGTTTTTGTCGCGGCAATGCAGCGAAATCATGTGGTTAGGATTGAACAGGTATTGGCCAGCGCCGGACTCCGACCGCTGAGCTTTTCCATTGAGTGCTGTCCACTTCTTAAACAGATTAGCAGTGAAGAAGAAGCGGTCATCCTCCTTAAGGAATCGGGTTCTCGAATAGATCTGGTCATCAGTAGGGGAACCTCCCCATTCGTCCTCAGATCCATCGGTGAAATCGGCGTTTCCGAAGAAAAAACCTCTGGTCTGGATATGGATGCGCTGATCCGTGAAATCAAGATAACCTTGGGCCAATTGCCGGAGGACCTTCGGTCCTCCATCCAAAAAGTTCACTGGGTTGGATCTGAGGATGCCGAATTGGAACCCCCTCATTTCCCTGGTTTGGATGAACGTTTGAGAGATTTGGGTTTAACCCTGAAAATAATTCAATTGGAGGAAGATGCCGGTATCGGCTCGGCAAAATCCTGCCTCGAGGGAGTGCCTCCCCAACTTGAGTTTTTACCTCCACGGGTCAGTCGATTTCAAGAGTTCACCATTCGGGTGTCCACTCGGAAAAACCTCTGGTTGGGAGGAAGTGTTGCCGCGACGGTTTTCATCGCCCTCGCCGCCATTGCCATTCAGGACCGAATCCTCAACAGACTGGATGGAAAATGGTCCGGTATGGAAAAGAATGTCGGTGAAATTCAGGAACTACAAGATAGGATTCGGTTTTACCGGCCATGGTTTGATCCGACGGTCCGGAGTTTGATCATTGCACGGCAGTTGACGGAAGCCTTTCCGGAAGATGGAGCGGTATGGGTCCGGCAACTGGAAATCAAAGATCAATCTCGAGTTTTTTGCTCGGGGGTAACACGAGACAATCAGTCCTTGCTGAGCGTTCTGGATACGTTGCGGAATTCTCCAGGTGTTCAGGATCTGCGTGTTCAGCAAATTCGAGGCAAGGAACAGCTCCAGTTTGCGTTCAATTACCAATGGAATGAAGATAGGAATGAAGAAAGCAGGTAATAGAGAGAAGTTACTGATGATCGTGGCGGTCGTCAGCATTGTGGTAGTGATAGGGGACAACCTGATCCTGACGCCTCTGATGAACTTTTGGGATGAACGATCAAAGCGAATCGGGGAATTGAGGGAATTTGTTGCCCGAGGAGAAGCCCTGCTGGAAAGAGAAGATTCCGTTCGGAGGCGTTGGTTGAAGATGAAGAAGGAATCGCTGTCTCAGCAGCTGTCGCTTGCTGAAAACGATGTCTATAAAGCCGTTGACCGTTGGGCTGCGGATAGTCAGATAAGCTTTACTTCGCTCAAACCTCATTGGCAGGATTACGATGACGAACATGAATATAAGACACTGGAATGCCGCGCTACCGGATTCGGCACCTTGCAGGAGATATCCAGATTCCTCTATGAGCTTGAGCATGACCCCTTATCACTCCGGATAGAAGATTTTGAAATCGCGGCCCGATCCAATGAAGCGGATTCACTGACTTTATCATTGCGATTCAGCGGCTTGGTGCTGCTGCCTGCAGAGGAAATATGAAATTTCGATTATTAACGATGAAAGTTTTTACCGTTCTTATAATTGGCAGTTGCTTTTCTCTGCTATCAGCGATTCATTCCGTTTCGGATGAGCTGCCATCCGAATTAAAGGATTCTCAGTCGGGTTCAGGTGATATCGGATTTGAATCCTTTCGTATTATTCACCAACGCAATGTCTTCGATCCGAATAGACGAAAACCGATTCCATTGAGTGAGCGTCGTCGTGACAAGCCCGCACCGGTTCGAACCGCCAGTTTTACGCTTCAGGGAACCATGTCCTACAGAAGTCGTTCCATTGCTTTTTTTAATGGTAGCGAGTCGGATTACCGAAGATCGGTGGAAATCAATGACGTGATAGGAAGCCACCGTATTGTGGAAATCAAGCCCGATGAAGTCGTAATGGAGCTCGATGGAAAACGGATTCATCTTCCCGTGCGGCATTCAAGGAAACGGCGGGGAGAAGAAGCATGGATGGATTCCAAGGAGGGATCGGGATTCTCTTCCGGAGCCAGCGACAGTGGATACCGCCAGAAAAGCAGTAGCCATGACCGTCGATCCGGTGACTCGAATTCTTCCTCGCTCCAACAAACCAGTGAATCATCGGCTACCGATGCTGGCACCAAGAGCGTTCTTCAGCTCATGATGGAAAAACGGAAAAGAGAAATGGAAAAATGAAAATGATCAAGCGACAAAACCCAGCATGGAATCCGGGATGGCTGATGGCGATGATGTTGTCGATCCAGCCCCTGGCAGCCCAACAAAGCAAAGAACAGCTATCTCCGGTATCAGCCGAAAACAAGGTGAAGGAAGAGGAAGGAAAACTCAGGGTGAATTTCCGTGGTGTGCCCTTGGAAATGGTGCTTGAATATTTAAGCGAAGCGGCTGGATTCATTATAATGTCGGACATCGATGTCAAAGGAGAGGTCAATGTTTGGAGCAATAAGCCTTTGACACGAGATGAAGCAGTGGAGCTATTGGACTCTATCCTGCATGAAAAGGGTTATGCCGCCATTCGTAACGGAAAGTTGCTTAAAATTGTGAACCGGGATGATGCCCGAAAGGAACTGATTCCGGTGAAATCAGGAAACGATCCTGATGCTATTCCGAAAAACGATTCCATGGTGACCCAGATTATCCCGGTTCGCTATGGTGATGCCGCAAAGCTGATAGAAGATCTGGAACCGTTGATTCCTGATTACTCAACCTTAACTTCCAATGAAAGCAGCAATGCTATCGTATTGACCGATACTCAAAGCAACATACACAGAATGGTGGAAATCATTCAGGCGCTCGATACCTCCATTTCAAACATCTCATCCGTCGAGGTATTCCCGTTACGTTATTCCGATGCCAAGGAACTGGAGGAAGTCATTAAGAATTTGTTCGAACCCCAACAAAGCTCCAGTAGTCGGTCAGATCGTAGTCGCAGTTCCAGTCGGTTCAGTATCTTCAGTCGTGGGGGGGATCGGAGTGGGGGAGGTAGTCGCAGTAGTGGGAGCAATGGGAGCCAGAATAGTGAAGCCAGGCAGGCTGTCACCCGAGTCGTGGCCGTCGCTGATGAACGAAGCAATTCGCTGGTTGTCAGTGCCGCAGAGGAATTGATGCCGACCATCACCCAATTGATAGCGAAACTGGATACGAATGTGGATGATGTTACCGAGGTTAGGGTTTTTCCTTTGGAACATTCAGATGCTACGGAGATGTCCGAATTACTGACCAACCTATTTTCGGAGGAACAGGATGAAAATAATCGATCATCCATCCGGTTCTCTCGGGGCGGATTCAGTGGTTTTGGAGGAAGAGGAGGCGGCGGCGGCGGTCGTGGGGGCAATAACCAGGAATCGAGTCGTTTGCAGCAACAAAGTCGTGTGGTTTCGGTTCCTGACCCGCGGACCAACTCGGTAATTATCAGCGCCTCCCGTGAGCTGATGAGTCAGATCGGCGAGATGATTGCCCAACTGGATTCGAGTTCCTCCAAAAAGCAGAAGGTGTTCGTCTATTCACTGGAACATGCCGATGTGGACAATGTGGCGGAAATCCTGAGAGGAATGTTTGAATCACAGACCAGCGTCAACGGACGAAGCAACAACAACCGGAATTCCAACCAGAACAACAATCCTTTAAACAATCGAACCGTTGGAAACCAGACCCTTGGACGGGGGAATACCGGACAGGGAGGCCGGTAATTAAACTCAATATAACTGTCCAGTTTGATTGCCTTTGATAATAATAATATGAATAATTCATTCACTCCAAGAATTGGAATTACACTGCTGATCATTGGATTCAGCCTAATCTCGTGTTGTCATCTCTATTCTCAAAACAGGGGGCAGCAGGGTGGTGGTTTGAGCGGGGGGACGAGTTCCAGACAATACTACAACAATACAATGATTGGAGATGCTCTGATCGAAGTGGACTTGGAGACCCGGTCGGTGATCATCATTACCGACGAAGAGACCAACGAACAGATCAGCACCATCATTGCAACCTTGGATCAACCGAAACCGCAGGTCCTGATCAAAGTTGTTTTTCTGGAAGTGACTCATCGAGATGACTTGGATCTCGGCGTCCAAATGGGTTATCTCAATGAAGGCGGCTCCACGACGAATCTCATTCAATCCGCATTCGGGCTGGCCATCCCGTCCCAGGGAGGATTATACCAGCTGTCTAACGATAATTTCACGTTAACTATGAAGGCCCTGGCCGAAGCAGGCAAAGTGGAAGTCCTTTCCCGTCCCACCATTCTGGCGAGGAATAATCAGGAAGCGGTCATTACGATTGGGCAGGAAGTGCCGTTCGTGCGCAATACCCAGATTCTCCAGGGAGGACAGACATTCAATACAATTGAATATGAAGATATCGGCATCATTCTTCGAGTGACTCCGTTCATTACTAAAGATGGACTCGTCGAAATGATCGTGGCTCCGGAAATATCGACGATCACCGATGAAACCGTTCCGATCTCGGACGGAGTCGATGCTCCCGTATTCGCCAAACGATCTGTAGATACCGTTGTCGTAACTGGAGACGGCCAAACCGTCATCATTGGAGGATTGTTGGAGAAGAACGTCACCGAGGTGGTGAGAAAAGTTCCCCTTCTTGGGGATATTCCCTGGTTGGGGGCTGCGTTTCGCAGGACCGTCAAGGCCGAATCCAAAACGGAACTTTTGATCTTCCTGACGCCGCACATCATTTATGATCCTTTCGAACTTACTCGGCTTTCCCAGCTGGAAAGAGAAAGAGCAAGCAAATCGGTAAATGGTTTTAAAGAAGAAGATTTAAACCGTTTTCTCGGTGATATCGAAGAGGGTCAGATTGATCCCTCTAACAAAGGGAAAAGCTCGGCCGCACGGAAATCGTCCTCCCCCGGTGTTCGTTCCGGAAAACGCAACCTGATTCGATGAGGTTCAACAAGAATCTCAGAGTTCCTTTTCTATTGGCTGCCTTATGGGGAGCGATCCTGGTGTGGCAGTCCATCGAACATTTCCGCGTCAAAGAATACGCCCGAAACGCATTGCTCAACCGGGCCCGGGATACTTCCAATACTCTGGGAATCGTCATCCGATCACGTCAGTTTTTCGGTGTGATTACTGAGCGGCGCCTCGAGTCCACCTTGAATGGCCTGGTCGAGTCTGCTGAACTGAAAACGGTTGCCCTTCTGAACTCAGAAGGGGATGTGGTGGCCTCGGTTGGAGAAGCCCTTGAGCAATCCCGCGAAATGCTGCAGGTAGGGGAGCACTGGAAGGAAGATTCGGTAACCGTAATCAATCTTGTAGACCTTGGGGATCCGAATTCCGAGGGCGGTAGAAATTCTAATCCGCCGATTCTCATTCCTGCCTCCGAGCTTGAATCCATCTCGCGAGAAGGTCGCAACCGTTGGCCGAGGGGGCGAGGTGAAAGGCGGACCAATATGGAGTCGTCTGAAGCAAATTCTCCTCCTGAAGTCGAGCAGGGGGCGGATTCGCTGCCTGAAGCTGAAGAGGGGGTGGCTTCTCAAAATAAAGTGACTCCGCCCAAGGTTCAGGAGGCAAGAAGGCGAGGGCGAGGTAGACCACGCTTCGGTCGACCTCCATGGATGGAAAAGGACCGCTACCAGGAGTTGCTGAAGAAACAGGGATTGCATGGATTTGTTTTTGTCATGTCGACTCGGACTTTTCAAAATACTGTTTCTCAGGATTTAGGCTTGCGAGGCAGTGTCTGTGCGTTCGCTTTGTTTTCTGTCATAGGATTCGGTGTCGCCCGCCGCAATATGCTTCGTTCTTCTGCCTTGCAAATGCGTCTTCTTCGAGCAAATGAAATTAACGTCCATCTTAGAGAATCAAAAATCGCAGCTGCCGGCTTGGCCCATGAAACCAGGAACCCCTTGAATCTTATCCGCGGATTTGCCCAGATGATATCCAAAGACCAGAGAGCCGGTTCTGAAAATCAGACCCGTTCTTGTAATATTGTCAGGGAAGTGGATCAAGTGACCGAGCAACTCAATGAATTCATCAACTATTCTAAGCCGCGTGAAGTCAAACCGACTCCCGTTCCCATTAAGTCTGTTATCCGTGATATTGCCGGAGCTCTCGAGAGTGATTTGGAAGACAATTCGATTGATTTCGAGGTGATTGGAAAGGACTCAATGGTCGAAGCGGATGAACAACTCTTTCGACAGGCTGTCTTCAACATTCTCATGAACTCCATTCAGGCAATTTCTTCAGGTGGGAGAATTGAGGCCCGATTACTGCCGTCTGGAAAATCGCTGTGCCTTGAGATTTCCGATAATGGTCCGGGGATTGAGGGAAAACTTCGGCAGGACATTTTCCGTCCCTACTATACGGGGCGGGAAAAGGGGACCGGATTAGGCTTGGCGATAGTGAAGCAGATCGTCCTGGCTCATGGATGGGATATCGAGTGTTCCACGGGGAAGCCGTGTGGCGCCGTTTTCAGAATTAGCGGGATCAAGGTGGTTGCCGGTCGATCTACATGAATTCATCCGAAACCAGTGGCCTTGGAATCAGGGGGAAATCCATTCTTGTTGTGGATGATGATGCCGGTCAGCGAAGTCTTTTGAGTCATTTTCTTGAAGGGCAGGGGTTTGATATCCTTACTGCAGATTCCGGAGAAGAAGCGCTGAAAGCTTTGGAAAACCATTCTGTGGATATGATGATTTCCGATGTTCGCATGCCGGGTATGTCCGGCTTGGAAGCGCTCAGGCATTGTCGCGACCTAAAACCCAACCTGCCCGTTCTGCTGGTCACAGCCTATGCTGACATTCGGGATGCCGTGGTGGCTATGAAAGATGGGGCGGTGAACTATCTTGAAAAACCAATCGATCTGGATGAACTCATTGAGGCCATCTACAGAGCCGTGGAAATTAAATCTCCTGAATTATTGCCGGTATCACCCGGTAATGATTTGCCGGATGGAATTATTGCCTTGAGCTCATCCATGCAGATTGTGCTTCGCGATGCGGAGTTGGTCGCTTCTTCACAGGGGCGGGTCTTGATTAGTGGGGAAAACGGCGTCGGAAAGGAAATCGTTGCGGATCTGATTCATACCTGGAGTCGTTGTTCTTCGGGACCGATGATCAAGGTCAATTGTGCATCCATCCCCTCCAACCTTCTTGAGAGCGAACTGTTCGGACATGAAAAAGGATCCTTCACCGGGGCCATTAATCTTCGCATCGGTCGATTTGAAGAAGCCGAACATGGCACAATACTTCTGGACGAAATAGGTGAGATGGAGTTAGCCATTCAAGCGAAAATTCTTCGTGTGGCTCAGGATGGGACTTATCAGCGTGTTGGTTCCAATAAGACCCGTAGGACCAATGCCAGGATTCTGGCATCGACAAATAAAAATCTCGAACTTGAAGCCAGTGAAGGTCGGTTTCGTGAAGATCTTTTCTTTAGATTGAATGTGATGGATATCTGGATTCCTCCTCTTCGTGATCGAAAAGAAGATATCGTTCCCTTAGCCAATACATTTCATTCTGAATTCGCGGGAGAGATGGCAAAACTATCTCCCGCGGTTCAAGAGATTCTGGAAGGGTATTCTTGGCCCGGAAATGTGCGCCAATTGAAAAATGCCATGGAAAGGGCTTCCTTGATGTCCCATGGCGGCACAATCCTTCCACAGCATCTTCCGGTCAGGATTCAGAAGGAGATGATTTCGAGTTCGAATCCGTCTATTCTTTCCAGTCAAACTATGCCGAAAATGAATGAAGTCGAACGGGAGACAATTCTTAAAACATTGCAGCAATTGGACTTTAATCGAACTGAAACAGCGAAAGTTCTAGGAATCAGTCGCCGCTCTCTAACGTATAAATTGCTGTCATATCGCAATGCAGGATTCAAAACGGAAGCTTAAAAGAATTCAGTAGGCTTAGCGGCAAACTCCATGAGATGTGGGAATCATATCAACACGTCTGATTGAGGCTTCCAAGGGGAAATTATTAACTAGGAAGAGATTCCCGCTCAAGGAGGTGCGGCGGATGCTGCCGACTGAAGAAAGCAGGAATACCCGTCCTAGTATCGACGAGTATTATAGACTCATTAAGTAATTGCAAACTTTTTCTTTGATAAACTCGGATGTTTTTACGCGTATTGTATGATATTAAATATTAATATATTGATATATCTATATATATCGATATATTGATTATTAATGAGGTCACGCGACAAGAAATTCATGAATCTTGAGGCCTTTGGTCAGGCGGCTGGTTGTTTGAAAACCTTGGCACATCCGGTGCGATTGAAGATGGTTCAAATGCTCTTGCATGATCGCTACACCGTGGGTGAGTTGGCAGAAGCGTGTGGAGTCAAGAGTCATGTAGCTTCGGAACATCTCCGACTGATGAAACTCTGTGGATTTATTGAACCTAATCGAGAGGGTCGAAGAACTTTTTATAAGGTTGCCGAGCCGCACCTCGGGGAAATCATGAAGTGTATTAAAAACCGGTTTGGATGAGGCCGTTATCATTCTGGCCGATGAACCCACGGCCGCTCTCGACAGTTATCGAGGCCGCCAAATAATGGAGCTATTTGCCAAAGTTGCACGCGAACGTGGAGCCGGTGTCATTGTCGTTAATCACGATCAACGGGCACTCGATGTGTTTGATTGGACCATTGAGATGGAGGGGGTCGACTCTCTGTTGAATCGATGAACTGAATTGAACTGTTAATCTGGTAAACGTCTCGGACTCGAACAATGAATAACAAAGCCCATGATGGATTTAGTTCTGGTTTTTCGAATAGAGGTGGATTGTGGGTGTTCGCTCAATCGATATTAATGGTGGTCGTGGGGGCTCTGTCTGTGGTTCATCGATTTCAATGGCAGGGAGAATGGGGTTGGCAGGTTGGAGTGGCGTTATTGTTTCCAGGTGCCTATACGGGCATAGTCGGAACTCTGGCTCTGGGCAATGTCAGAACAGCTTTTCCCTTTCCCAAGTCTGAGGCAACCTTGATAAAGCATGGTATCTACCGATGGATTCGACATCCATTATACACCAGCCTGATACTGCTTTCATTTGGCTGGGCTCTGACATGGGCAAGTGGGACGGGATTGGCCGTTGCTCTTTTGTTTGCTGTCTTTTTGAATGGAAAAGCAAGACGTGAAGAGCGATACTTGCGGGAGGTTTTTCCTGAATATGTGACCTACTGCAAAAGGGTGCCACGTTTTATTCCCCGGTTTTTGGGTAAGGTTCGTCTGTTAACCTATCCTTTGTCTGCATGGTTCTTTGTGTGTGGGGCCTTAATAGAAACTGAGGTTGGTCTGTTGCACGCCGGTCAGGCTCTGACACTCGAACAGGCGCTTGATGAAGTGGAGTTGAACAACCCGGATGCTCGCATTTCCAAGCGAAGAATCAACGAAGCACAGGCGGTAGTCCGACAGGCCAATTCATTCTTCTGGCCGAAATTGTCCTT
>DUCD01000328.1:11485-17625 GCA_012959985.1 Verrucomicrobiales bacterium
GTAACTGGAGGTATGTACATTTTAAAAAGTAGATGTGCCAACATGAATTTCTCTGATCCAATCGGTGTTTTTGGTGCGGCCTTAAACCAACGCTCCTTTAGTCCGACTCTCGACTTCAATGATGTTCCCGATGTTGACAACTTACTAGTCCAGGGAGTGGTGAGTGTGCCGCTTTACACCGGTGGACGTATTTCATCTGCGCGGGAAGCAGCACGGGAAGATGCGGTAGCAGCGTCCCGTTCAGCGGATGCCGTGCGTAATCGTCTTGCGTTCAATGTCACACAGGTTTTCTTCACCATCTCGAAGACGGAAGCCATGATCGATGCGGCTCAGTCAGCTGTACAGGCATTTGAACAGAATGTGTCCATTGCCCGAACACGGATGAGAGCAGGTACCGCATTGAAAACTGATGTACTCGATTTGGAGGTGCGGCTTGCGGAAGCGCAGGCAGATCTTGTCGATGTCAGCAATGCCAATGAGTTGGCACGTCGGGCGCTTGGGAATCTTTTGGGAAGGGAAAATGAAGCACCTGACATCGAAGACATCCAGGATCAAATGAGGGTCCCTTCCATGGAGCCTTATCAGGATCGCCCCGAACTGAAAGCCATGGCAGGGCGTAAGGCAGCCGCCCGTGCCAATGTGCGACGTGCCAACAGCGGCAACCTGCCCAATGTCAGCGCCTTCCTGAGTGCAGACCATAATCGAGGTTGGGAATTCAACGGCGATGGCAATAGCTATACGGCGGGATTAATGATTCAGTGGAAATTGTGGGATGGGTTTATGACGCGTGGGAAAATCGATGAAGCCCGTGCCCGCGTAGCAGTGGTTGAGGAACAGGAACGCAAACTGCGTCTTAGTATTGATTTTGAACTGCATCAGTCGCGGCTTAATTTGAAAGCGGCGACCGAACGTTTAAAAGTGGCAGAAAAAGCAGTGGTGTTGTCCGAGGAAAGTGTGCAGTTGACACGGGTACGGTTCGAACAGGGACTGACGCTTGCAACGCAACTAATTGATGCCGAAACAGCGTTGACCAACTCTCGTGTGCGTGTGGCCCAGGCACGTGGCGACCGGAAAATTTCGATTGCAGCACTGCGTTACTCGCTTGGTCTGCCTCAATTAGAACATTTTAAAAGCAAAGAATGAAGCGAACGATTTCAATAGGGATGGGGCTTTTGGTTCTCACTTTTTCGTGGACGGGCTGTCGCCCTGAGAAAAGCGTTGAGTTGTCAGCTCCTGAATTGCCGGCCGTCACCGTCTCATTGGCAGAAGCTCGCATCGAGGAAAACATCATTGTGGATCAGATTGTAGGGACAGTGACAGCGAAGTTGCAATCTAAGCTGTCATCGAAGATCAGTGGTCGGATTACTGAGTTTACCTTGCGAATCGGGCAACGGGTTTTGAAGGATGATTTGCTGGTTTCTCTGAATTCAGCAGAGGTTGAAGCCCGTTTAGAAATGGCGACCGCAGCGCGGGATCAAACGGCAAAGGAGTTGGTCCGTTATAAAGAACTGCTTGATCAAAACGCAGCCACTCAATCGGAATATGATGCGGTGGAATCACGTCATCGGATGGCAGAAGCTTCCGCCAGGGAAGCTGAGGCAATTCAGGAATATACTCAAATCCTTGCGCCTTTCGACGGCGTGGTCGCTCGGAAATTCGCTGATATCGGGGACTTGGCTTCCCCGGGGAAGCCCTTACTTGAGTTGGAGGGTCTGACGGGGTTTCGATTTGAAGCAAACGTGCCCGAAGCTCTTGCAAGTCGTATTCAAATTGGCCAAGTGATGGAAGTGAGAGTGGACTCCGTTGGAAAGGCAATACCAGCCGAAGTTTCCGAGATGGCGCCATCGGCCAATCCGTTGAGCCGGACATTGCTGGTGAAGCTTGATTTTCCGAAAAACAAAGAGTTGCGCTCAGGACAGTACGGTCGACTGGCCGTTATGGCGAGGGGGCCCTCCAATGTTCGTATTCCGGCCGATGCCTTGATTCAAAGGGGGCAGATGGAAATCGTCTTTGTGGCTACTGAAGGACATGCGCTTCTGCGACTTGTAAAAACGGGAAAACGATTGGGGAAAGACGTGGAGATTCTTTCCGGTCTGGATGCTGGGGAACGAGTTGTAATAGAGGGGGCGTCTGCTTTGCGGGATCGGCAGCCCATTGCGGTGAAGTGAGGTTTACGAACGTCTGTGTAGGAACCTATGGACAATTCCAATCAGCATCTTGGGCCGGCAGGTCGTGTCGCGCGGGTTTTCATTGATTCCAAGCTGACACCTCTGATTGTCATTACATCTATCCTCCTTGGTCTGGTAGCGGTCCTTCTCCTACCCCGTGAGGAAGAGCCGCAGATCACGGTTCCGATCATCGATGTGATGGTGGCGATGCCGGGATTCAGTGCCCGAGAGGTGGAGGAACGAGCCACCCGCCCAATGGAAAAATTGCTCTGGGAGATTCCGGGTGTCGAGTATCTTTACTCCAGTTCGCGTCCAGGGGAATGTCTGATTATTGTAAGATTCAAAGTCGGAGAGGATATGGAGCGTAGTCTGGTCAACTTGAATCAGAAGCTGAATTCCAATTTTGACCGGATTCCGCACGGGGTTTCCTTTCCGTTAATCAAACCGAAGACCATTGACGATGTGCCTATTCTGGCGTTGACGTTTCACAGTGCCCGTTATGATCATCTGATGCTGCGTCGCCTTGTTACGCAGGTCAATGACGAGGTGAAACAAGTTCCACTGGTCGCCGAGACTTCCATCATCGGGGGGGCAAAACGTCAGATTCGGATTTTGCTGGATCCTGTGAAGTTGGCTGCCCGAAACCTGAGTCCGGTCGGATTGATTCCCATGCTGCAACAGGCCAACCGTCAATACACTTCGGGCGGAATGACTTCGCGCAATCAGGAAGTTGTTGTTGAAACGGGTTCCTTCCTCAAGACCGCTGAAGATGTCGGCAATGTGGTGGTGGGTGTGTTTACTGGAAAACCGGTTTATCTGCATGATGTCGCAGAAATAGTAGATGGAGCTGAGGAATCCTCGGATTATGTGTTTTTCGGTTCAAAATACGGGGAGCAGCCAGCTGTCACACTCAGCATTGCCAAACAGCAGGGAGCCAATGCCATCAGCGTTGCGGACCAGGTTCTCGCCAAAATTGAAACATTGAAGGGTTATATCATACCATCGGATGTCAGTGTATCCATCACCCGTGATTATGGCAAAACCGCTGCAGAAAAATCCAATGAACTCCTGTTTCACATGGGGATTGCTGTGGTGGGTGTTTCACTGCTCGTATTGTTTGTCCTCGGATGGCGAGAATCTCTTATTGTCGCAGTGGCCATACCGGCCACTCTATCGCTCACTCTTCTGGTGTTTTATCTCTATGGTTTTACGCTCAATCGCATAACCCTGTTTGCATTGATTTTCAGCATCGGTATTCTGGTCGATGACGCCATAGTCGTCGTCGAAAATATCGTTCGACATTTTCGGCTCCCGGGCAGGAAGAAGCAGAACTGGTCTGCCATTGCGGTGGAGGCGGTCGACGAAGTCGGAAATCCTACCATCCTGGCAACTTTCGCCGTCATGTTCGCCGTTCTACCCATGGCCTTCGTCGGTGGTTTAATGGGACCCTACATGCGTCCTATCCCAATAGGAGCAAGCGCTGCCATGGCTTTTTCTTTGGCGATCGCTTTCATCGTCACTCCCTGGGCGTCGGTCCGCATTTTGAAATGGAGATCCGGATATGGAAATCGAAACACGAAAGAGTTTACTGAAAGCCCGGACCCAGAGTTCGGTAAGTCGGCTAAAGAGGATTTCTTTACTCATCTATACCGACGCACGATGAGTCCGTTGATTCATTGTAGCGTTTGGCGATGGAGCTTTTTGATTGGAATTGTTGCTCTGCTTTTGTGTGCGATGGCTACGGTAGGTGTTGGGTGGGTTAAGGTGAAAATGTTGCCGTTTGACAACAAGAGTGAATTTCAAGTTATTTTGAACATGCCCGAAGGCAGTTCTCTGGAGCACACCGCCCGTGTCGCTCGCGAAATGGCTGCGGTGATTCGTTTGGAACCTGAAGTTACCGATTATCAAATCTATGTTGGGGTTGCCTCCCCATTAAATTTCAATGGGCTGGTTCGTCATTACTTTCTACGACAGGGTGCCAGTGTTGCCGATCTGCAGATAAACCTTAGCCCGAAACACCTGCGCCAGTCACAAAGTCATGATATTGCCAAACGGATTCGACCTCGCATCACGGAGATTGCCGCTAAATACAACGCTCGCATCGCGGTTGCTGAAGTGCCACCAGGTCCACCTGTCCTGCAAACTCTGGTCGCCGAAATATACGGTCCAGACGGGGCCAGTCGAAGCGTCCTGGCTGACAAAGTCATCGAGATCTTTAATCAGACAGCCGGCGTAGTCGATGTCGATTGGTATATTGAAGCCGATCAATCCAAGGTACAGTTTGTTGTCGATACAGAGAAAGCCGCACTGCATGGGATCAGCGCAGAGACGATTGCCCGGACGCTGCGGATTGCTGTTCATGGTGAATCGGTCGATCTGCTTCATCAAGTCACGGAAAAAGACGACGTTGAGTTGATGCTGGAACTACCGCGATCCAAGCGTACTGTGCCCGAGGAATTGCTGGGGCTTCGGGTTCGTTCGGGAGATGCCAATGCTTTACCCGAACCAGGCGTCGGCAGACAGGAACCTCCTCTTATTCCGCTACGAGAACTGGTTCGAGTCGAATGGACGAAAGTGGATAAAACGATATACCACAAGAACTTGATTCCGGTGACTTATGTCATTGGCGATGTCGCGGATGATATTGAAAGTCCGGTTTATGCCATATTGAAAATGAACGAAAAACTATCGATGTTGGAAACGAAAAACTTTGGTGGCGATGGATCAAAACTTGAAGTCCTGAATATCGACATGCCTTTTTCGGATCAACAACCGGCTCTTAAATGGGACGGAGAATGGCAGATAACCATCGAGGTATTCCGTGACCTGGGAACGGCGTTTGCCGTTGTTTGCGTCTTGATCTACGTTTTAATGGTGGGATGGTTCGGTTCTTTTTCCACTCCCTTAGTGGTCATGGTTGCTATCCCTTTTTCTCTCGTAGGCATCTTGCCGGCGCATGGATTAATGGGAGCATTTTTCAGCGCCACCTCCATGATCGGATTCATGGCCGGTGCTGGAATCGTGGTCAGAAATTCCATCATCCTTGTGGACTTCATCAAACTTCGCTTAAAGCAGGGTATGCCGCTTGACGAGGCAGTCGTCGATGCTGGTGCAGTACGCTTCCGCCCCATGCTCCTTACCGCCATGGCCGTTGTCGTAGGTGCGGGAGTCATTCTTTTCGATCCCATTTTTCAAGGACTCGCCATCGCCTTGATGGCGGGTGAAATCGCTTCACTGTTCATCAGTCGGATGGCAGTGCCCGTGCTTTATTATATGCGGTGGAAATAGGTATAAATTTCTCGGGTTCGAAAACCATGCCGGCAAAGAGACTGTTTTACATGGGCGGGTAAGTCAGACAGATGTGATTTATCCCTCCTCCATAAGAATTACTGCGATTCCAGATTGATTGATTTGGCTTTAATTCATGTGGCGCTCCAGTTGCCGTTTGTATAATTTGCCGGCATTCATTTGTTTCCGTCGAATGCTCAAAACCTACCTGACGTATGAACTGTGTCGGTAATCACTGTTTTCTTTTAAATCGTGAAGACATACGGCAGCCTTTTTCGAATCAAAGACAAATTCGGACAGGATATAAATTGCTGATTGCGCCACTCGGTCTGACCAGTCCTTGGTGGCTGCTATTACTGCGTTCAAAGCACCATCATCGTAACTGGCAGCTGATCCCAGCAGAATGACTCCCTGTTGCCGAATCTGCTCCAACGCGGAATTGAGGTCCTCCAATGCAATTGGAATCACCTGTATAGAAGATGGGCCGATATGCGTAAATGAGTTTACCAACGATGGCCGGTTAATCGAATCACGATCCTTTAAAAATTCCACCAATGCGGGAACAATTTCAGATGCGCTTGATCCGAGAATGAGCATTATGTTTAATGCTTTATGGGCCGATAGCGCTGAGGTAAATTGACCCGTCTGTGCTGAGATAAATTGACCCGTCTCGGTTTCCGGCAT
>DUCD01000329.1:0-3146 GCA_012959985.1 Verrucomicrobiales bacterium
GGCGCTGAACCGGGACCTTTTCATGGAGTATAAACACGTGATTTTCCATGAACGGCCTCAGCGCGGCCAGCTTCAGGAATCGTGCACTGCCCAACATCAGGTTGTGAAAAACCCCGAGGTTAAAACTCTAAAACTTGATGCGTAAGAGTATAATTTATGCTTTCTACAAAACTAATAATGACGATACAGAGGCTGTTTTACAAAAAAGAATTTATGAACTTGAGCAAACAATTGAGTTTATGAAGGATTTCAAAAAAGATCATGGCAATACCTGACATTTATGGAACAAGCCATGTCATTTTTACACCGTAGAAAACTCTGAATATCACTCCTATCCTTTGTACAGGAATATGAATCGGGGTGTTGCGCGGCACGCCTGTGCCTTTAAAGAAATACCTCTAAAATTCCCAGGTTTAAACAGCCTACGAGTTAGGATGGAGGCAGTTGTCCAATGTGATTTGATTGCCGAAGCCGAGCATAAAGAATATGAGCTCTTGATTTCGACGGACCCAATTCTAAAATATCAACAGAACTTGGAGAAACGATCCATTGCCATAGCTTTTCTGATGACAGCTTCAGTGATCCGTATTCTTTAGAAAATAGAATCTTCCATCCTCTGCTCCGACGAGAAGGTCCCGGATACCATCTTTATTCCAATTCACAGTGGTTGGACTGGTGGTATGACCCGCTAACTTTCTGGTTCCCAGTCTCACTGGCTTTTCGAACTGAGTTTTGCCGTCGGATGTCCTGATATTCCGGAAAATATCCACACTGGTTGAGTTGATCAGGATATCTTTCCTTCCGTCTCCATCCCAATCGACGATGCAAAGTTTCCTTCTTCCGCTTTTCCCCGCCATTCCGGTGTTCAGTCGTAATGGATTTTTTAGAGGATGTTTACCGCTTTGGTTAATGGCCTCTGCATGGAAAATACGTTTTCCCGGGAGCAATAAAAGTTGACCATTTCGGTCTATTCGCTGAAAGAGCGTCAGGTATCCTTCGTGATCCAGCATGACAAGGTCATTGAGTTGATCCTGATTCCAATCGACTACGACCGGGGTGGTCCGCCACTGGGTAACCAGTTCTTTTCCGCTGGGGTTCCACCAATTCCAGGTAGGCTTAGGTGGAGTTCCTTCCCATTCGACTTCGATGGGTTTCGCTGCTATCAGTTGTGGTTTTGTTTTATTACCGATATTTGGAAACCAGAGAATCTTGCCCCAAATGGAGTTCACCACCAAATCAAGGAGTCCGTCATGATTCCAGTCGGCGGCACTCAATGTGGTGTAACCCCATTTTGCCTCGCATGGTCCTTGAATGGATCCGCCACTACCTGCCTGAATATGAATGGTTACGCCGTCGGCTTGCAATAATTCGGGAGCGGCCCATTTGGGTGGATTGCCTCCATTGAGATTTTCAATGAACCCGATATTTCCAGAGGTGTTTCCGCAGATAAGATCTTCATCTCCATCCCCGTCCCAGTCGATGCTTACCGGAGTCACTAAAGCGCCAAACTTTAAATCGTCGGCCTGTTGTTTGAAGTAAACAGGAGGGAGGAAAATCGGAACGTTAAACTCATTCTGCTGTCCCGTGTTTTCAACCAAGGCAACTCGTCCATCTTCATCCCCGACAATCAGGTCCATGTCGCCGTCACGGTCCCAATCGATGGCTGTTGGGGTAATCATCTGAAGATGCATTGCCAACGGCACACCTTGAAATGAAAGACGATTTCCTGAAGCATAGGCAGGTTCTGTCCTGGAACCGATATTTTGAAAGTAAGTGAATCCGTCCATGAATTCACCACAGATCAGATCCAGATCTCCATCCAGATCGAAGTCGGCAAAATTTGGAGAAGGCATTCCATAGACATCGATGGGTTTTCCGTCTGCTGTTACCTTGACTGGAGAGGAGTATTGAGGTTCGTTGTTGGATCCCTGATTCAGTTGGAGGTAGACAAATCCATGTAACGGCCCGTTTGTCCATTGTCCCGTTTCATCGAATGCGTCATCCCATCCGTATTCTTTCCAAGAACCAATTCCGACGATTAAGTCCTGTTTTCCATCGCCGTTGTAATCCACATAGTGCCACTGATTCGCCCGGATTCGTTCAGACTTTTGGGGCACTTCACCCGAGTGAATTTTTTGTTGGGTCTTGAATCCAGAACCTAGAAACTTTGTCCATTCCGTGCCTGGTGTCAGGACTCTCGGTTTGCCGTTCACCAAGGACATTCTGACATTCTTCAGGCTTTTTCCGATTCGGACCGGCGCTTTGAATACCGGCATTTTTCCGGTGTCTTCCGGGTTTTCAAAAAAGTAAATGCCGTTGAATGGAACATCCGGACAGGAAACGATCAAGTCAAGATCACCGTCGGAATCCCAATCCATGGGTAGGGGCCATGACCACAAGCCAACTCCGAGATCGGTCACCAAGCCGGGATGGTTGAACTTGATTCGCGTCAGGGTCTGATTCTCTTCCGATACCGTCGACGTATTTGAAATCGCTGTGACGATCAGAATGATTAAAATTGAATGGATTTGGTGATAGGCTTTCACATCAGTTCCTGAAACTGGGGGGAGTCGAAATTATGGACGTTTTTACTTTTATTGCAGAATACATCAGTGAGGAATTCTGACATCCTTGATTCCAGAATGCGAGATTTGATAAATAGTGGTATCGGGTTTCTTAATTGAATGCGGGCAAACTTGAAGCTGGCCGCGCCGAGGCCGGAACATGGAAGAATTGCATTGGGATTTCAATCATCCCGGCTCAGCGCGCCGGGCTTCAGGGCTGTCCCGAATGGCACTGAGTAAAAGCATTTTGTTCCGTCCTGATTGGTTTTCCATAGTCCGGGGTCGACGCCCCCGGCTTCAGGAACAAAATCATGTCTACGGTTTTTCCAAACTTGAAGCTGGCCGCGTCGAGGCCGGAACATGGAAGAATTGTATTGCGATTTCAACCATCCCGGCTCAACGCGCCCGGCTTCAGGGCTGTCCCGTAATTGTGGGAGTACACAAAAAAAAGGGAACCTTAATGGTTCCCTTTGTATTCATGAAAAGGTCTGTAGAGCCGTTTTCAGGTATTTGCTTCACGGTGTTTGAAAGAAAATGAAAGGTATAGAGCTTCCTCCCATGCTGCCGGCGTTATAGATGTAC
>DUCD01000329.1:3193-13725 GCA_012959985.1 Verrucomicrobiales bacterium
TTTCGTGTTCGTTTTCGGTTTCTTTTTCGATTTCCAGAACCTTTGATATTTTCTTGTGGACTTTCCGCAGTTTCATGAGTGCCAGATTGGATATCGGTTTGTAGACAGCGCTAAATCCATTGGAAGGCAAGGTTAGATCGACCAGTCTTTCCAGATGTTCCCTTTGCAGATTGCGGCGCAGGCTCGAAATCCATGGCTTCAGATTCGAGGTTTCCGTCTTGGGTTGATGATTTAGTTCCGACCAGATTTCATCGCTGATTGTATCCAAAAGTTCCGGAAGTGTCAGGGCGTCTTCTCCTTCTTCGGTACGGGCTTCGTTGTCATAGATGAGACGGAGAGTACTTGGATTCATCAGCATGGTCAGCACGGATGCCTGGATTCCCATGATCCGATCATGGAATGGCCAATCGGCGCTATTTGAGGAGAAAAACTCACCGTCCAGCCATTGATCGGTGGAAAGGTGACGGAGAATTTTTGGAGTCAATCCGAATGTTTCATCACGGAAACCGCTTTCGATGACGAAGGTGAGGGCATCGCGTTGCTTTTTCGCGGAAATTAATTCCAGCGGCGGACGTCCGTTTTCGTCACCTTTCTTGTCCCGATTCAGGAAGACCCCTCCGACCCAGTTCGCCATCATGCTCAGTGACCGAGTTTGAAGTGACAAGGTCATTTCAAAGCCTCGACGGGCTTTCGCCCAGGAATCGCCATCCTCGACGAATTTATCCAGAAGGCGGTTGCGGTGATGTTCCGCCAGGATCATCTGGCTTTTGGCGTAATCCAAGGGATTGCGGCTGAAATCGTAGCGCCGCGACCTTGGGTCAGGGCCCCAGGTATCTTCGTCCGAACCGTAAACCAGTTCCGGTTCGGCGACGCGCGCCAGGATCGGTTTGAGATCTCGTGCAAGTGTATAACCGTATTCGATGGCCCACATGTCATAGGGGCCGATACCGACCATAGTATGATCTCCTTCGAAATTTCCTTCGTCGTCCACGCGCATATTGATCGGCAGGTAGTCCATCACCGAACCGGCGAGTGGTTTGCCTTTGATCTTTTCACTATTGATATCTTCCAGTGAATAAATGCTGGAAGCCTTGAAGTTATGTCTTAATCCCAGGGTATGGCCGACTTCGTGGGCGACGAGTTCCGCGATCAGAGGACCGATGAATTTTTCAGGAACACCATCCAGTTTTTGGTCTTCATCCTTCTTTTTAGCATCCTTGTCCGCATCTTCGTCTTTTTCTTTATCCTTCTCCTCATCTTTTTCGGCTTTTTCTTTTTCGGCGCTCATCAAGAGATCCAGATTCATTCGAAGCAGGGCAAGTTCAAAAGCTTTTCCTTCGGCCGCCAGACAGAGGCCGTTCATCTGGCTGTTCACGCCGATGAGTCCATCGAATTCGTCGTCTCCCATCACCCGGTTGTCGACATTGGCAATCGGGTGTCCCCCGTAGGGTTGCTTCATGAGTTGAAACCGTTCTGCCATAAGACGAGACTGTTCTGCCGGTGGGGCCAAGCGAATTCGCGGATCCCAACGGGGGTTGCGATTCAACCAGGCGAGAGTCTCCGGGCTGAATCCTTCCATGGCTATTTTGGGAAGTATTTCACTGAATTGTCTTTCATAGTGACGGATCCAGCCGTCAGTGAGAATGATGTCCGCGTCCAGGATTTGACCGGTCAGAGGGTGGACTCGACTGGGTCCGATGGCGGTGCCGATATTGTTGTTCAACCAACGGACAAAATTGTAGCGCACATCCTCGGGATCCTTATCCATGTATTTGGGGTTTTTAGGATCGGAATTATCCTGCTGAAGAACCTCGATGGCATCGCGGATTCCGATTTTTTCGAAGGCTTCATTCCATTGAAGGATGCCTTGTTTGACCCAATAGCGGTAACGGCGGGGAGTGGTATGTTCGATATAGAAAACCAAAGGGTTCTTCGGAGGGCTGAGTTTCAGGGACGGATCGGCTTTTTCCAGCTGCCATCGATTGATGAAACGGATGCGGTTTTTTTCGCTGTCGTAGATACCGAGATCACTGTAGCCGGTGGTGAAATAGCCGACGCGCTGATCGGCGGCCCGGGGTTTGTATCCGGTTTTATCCGGGATCAGACTGATGGAATAGTGAAGGGTCTTCAACTGTCCCGATCCGCTGCGTCCACCGAACGATGAAAAAGATCGTCCTATGGAGGGAGCCTCAAAGGCGAGTTCGACATTCTTGGGAAATGCTTTGGCGGTCTTGATGGTAATGAGTTTGGGATTGAGGCTCATTCCGAAGAATTTGGATGCTTGTCCGACCAGCAGGGCATCCATATCGATGACGGGTGTTCGCGACGAACCGAGGGTTAGAATCGGTATGTCCAGAAGGACCCGGTCGGTGAACAATCTTTTGACCGAAGATTTTGACTCGGGATCCCCGGTTGAACGGGTTTGTACATTGGGTTCGATCAACGCGAGTCGTTTGTCGTAGCGTCGCCAATAGACGTATTTCTCGGCTACCTGGAGACCGGCATAAAGGTCTCCGCTGGCGACCGTGAGAGCAATAAAGTGCTTTTGTTTTTCAAATCCGGGTGGCAATTCTGCCAGCATCTGGTTGTCCTTCTTGCGAACCCAGATGGTGTAAAGGGACGGCTTTTTGTCCATGGAGGAAACCACCTTTTCATAGCCTTCCGCTATTTTAGAAAAAGGAGGGAAATCAGGTTTGGGTGGTGATTTTGGACGGGATCCCGAAGACGTTGGAGGTTTTCCTACCGGTCTAGGTGATTGTGCCCTACCGATATCTGGGGATAACAGCATTACCGATCCGCCGATGACGGTGGCCATTGAAAAGGTCAAAGTACGACCCATAAGTGTTCTTTTCATGTCCTTGTAGCAATAATTGATAAATTCAACTCTGAGTTCAGCCAGAAGGTTAAGGTATGTTTGGTCCGGCGCGTAGTCAAACGGATTAAGCGGTATTTCTCATTTGGATAGCGGGAGAGCGAAGCAGTAAAAGGAGTCTCCCTTTTTGGTCATGCCTTTTCCCCCTCCGCCTGCGGCGATGACGACGAACTGTCTTCCATCGACTTCATAGGTCGCCGGAGTGGCATATCCTCCGGCTTTCAGCTGGTATTCCCAGAGAAGCTTACCGGTTTTCTTGTCGTAAGCGTGAAACCGTTCGTCCCGGGCGGCTCCGATGAATACGAGTCCTCCCTGAGTGACGATCGGTCCTCCAATATTGAATGTTCCCGTCGGAGGTAAACCACGGGCTTCCAATTTCGGGTAAGTACCCAGGGGGACCTGCCATTTTATTTTTCCTTCATTCAAATCCACCGCATTCAAGCTACCCCAGGGTCGCTTGTTGACGGGGAATCCCTCGGGGTCAAACCAATCGTGGTGTCCGGTCATTGCGACGGGAATCTCTTCTGCCCAACTGAGCTGGAGATCCTTGACCTCTATTTGTTCGTCCTTGCCTTCATCAAACAGAAATGCCGTTATGGCACGTTTCTCCAGAGGACTGAAGGATGCGAAGGAAGGCATCTGTCCTCGTCCTGTTTCCATTAAAGTCAGGATCTGTTCCTTGGTGAGTCGGGTTTTGACGTCTTTCAAAGAAGGGGAGGCGAGGTTTACGGGTGAGCTTAGACCATGGCAGAACGAACAAACGGCCCGGTAGGTATGACGTCCCAGCTGGTTCAGTGAAATGTTCTCCACGGGTTTAGAGGGTGCCATGGAGGACCATTCGACTTCATTACTGACATTGACGATGAGGGTGTTGGTTTCCGGATCGAAGGCGGCGCCTCCCCATTCGCAACCCCCGTTGAACTGAGGCATGACTGCCTTGGCTTGGAAATCCGGAGGAGCGAAAACCGGTGCTGGATGAATTTTTTCGAGATCTTTGAGAACTTTTTTCCGGGCATTGGAATTCAAATCGGTGACATCCTCCCGGGTGAATCCCTGTTTAGCCAAGCGGAGGGATTTAGGAGGAAAGGGTTGGGTTGGCCAGCTCACTTCTCCTGGGATTGTGGATTGTGGGACGGGTAATTCTTCCACCGGAAACATGGGCTCTCCGGTTTCCCGGTTCAAGATAAACAGATGGCCCAATTTTGTGGGTTGAACGACCACGTCGATAGATTGGCCATTGGACTGCATTCGACCTAGAACGGGAGGTGTCGGCAGATCATAATCCCACAAATCATGGTGAACTGCCTGAAAATGCCAGATGCGTTCCCCTGTTTCGGCCTTCAGAGCCAGGGTGCAGTTTCCGAAAAGATTGGCCCCGATTCGATTTCCTCCCCAACTGTCATATGCCGGGGAGCCCGTTCCGCAATAAAGGATTCCCCGTTCTGAATCCAGCGTGAATCCTCCCCAACTGTTGGCGCTGCCCACCTCTTTCCAGGATTCCGGGGACCAGGTTTCATAGCCGAACTCGCCAGGGTGAGGAATGGTATGGAAAATCCACTTTCTTTCTCCAGTTCGAACATCGAAAGCACGGATATGACCCGGGGCACAGGGTTGAGGTCCTTCCCCGGTGGTGGATCCAAGAATCAGCAGATCCTTCCATACAATTCCCGGGGTATTGTTGCCTATGGAGAAGAAAAAGACATCGGTATCGAAACCGCTGCGATGGCTGATCCGGCCGTTTTGCCCGAACGAGGCCACCGGACGTCCCGTTGTGGCGTCCAGTGCGTAAAGGTAGTCGCCTGCAGAATGAAAGATGCGCTGGTCTTCTTTGCCGTCGGTCCAATAGGCGACGCCGCGATTCACTCCCCCCCCGCGACGACCTTGCCATGGATCAAATCGCCATAGGAGTTCACCGGTGGTTGCATTCAGTGCGGCGCAATGGAGGCGTGGTGTCGTCAGAAACAAAGTTCCATCCACGATAATCGGATTACATTCGATGGTGCTCCCCGTTTCGCCTGCTTCCCATGTCCAGGCAACTTCCAACTGGGAAACATTGGAGCGGTTGATTTGGTCGAGTTCCGAATAATGCGTGCCGCCGTAATCACCGTGGTAGATCTGCCAATTGCGGTAACTGGCTTTCGGGTCATCCGCCTGACCCGTCCAAGACGTGATGAACATACATATCCCTCCCACCAGAACAGAAACTTTTTTTCCGGAAACCATATTTTGCATCAGATGGATATGATATCATCTTCAGGTTGAAAAGGCGCATGCATAAATGGAAAAGTTCAGGACTTCGCTGATGGCTGTTTTTGCGGGGATCAGTCAACGTAGCAGCTAGGATGATGTCCTTCGTGCTAACAGGTGAAATGGAGATTCCAGATGAATTGTAGGGAGTGGACCATGTGCTGTGAAAACCTTTGATTTGCACAAACTAGTGGGGACGATTCAGGCAGTTGTGTCGGCAACGGATGTCAATGAGGCTAGCCGTGCATACCGGTCGAACAAGTCGCCGGTGTCGTGACCAGCCCGCAGACTTGCTTTTTGAATTCGTCAGGCTGAGAATTTTACCGGATTGTCATGTCAGAATAAAGGCCTGCGACACGATTTCACTCTTTCAAGTTGAAGCAGAGCAGGGTTCCCATGTCCCTTAGGTAGAGTTGTCCATTGGCGATAACTGGGTGAGCCCAGCTTTTATTGCCACTGCGATAGGGTTGATGGAAACGGCTCTTTTCTACAAAACGGGAAGGATTTGCCTCCACAAGAGCCACCGAGCCATTTTCGCTTCGTAGGTAAAGGTGTCCGTCCGCGTAGGATAGGGAACCCTTGCCAACGCTTCTCTGTTTCCAGGCTACCTTGCCGGTTTTCATTTCCATGCAGACCAGGACGGGGCCATTAGAAGCGTAAAGGTAGTCTTCAAGTTGAATCACTCCACCGTGATGATTCTTGATGTTCTTGTTCTTGTAAATTTCCTGAACAGTAAAGCGAGGTCCCGGAGTGATTCGGAACAGATTGCAACCGACGTTGTAGCCCGAGGTGACAAATATCTCATTCTCATAGTAAATGGGAGTTGGAATCACAGCGGTCTCGCCGTGTCTTTTGGCCTTCCAAAGCACTTTCCCGTTCTGAGGCTGGATGCCCGCGAGAGTTTTTTCTGTCAGAACAACATACTGTTCCTTACCCCCGATGGTCACTTTAATCAATGAGGTGTAGGCTGCGTCATCCTTCAAATCTCGGCTTTGCCAGAGAACTCGCCCGGTACTGCGGTGCAGGGCCAATACGGTTCCTTGACGACCACCCGGTGTACAGATCACCTGCCTGCCATCCACCAAAATTGACTCCGAAAATCCCCAACCCGACATCATCCTGCCACCGAATTCCTTTTTTAGATTCCGCTGCCAGAACATTCTACCTTTGGTTAAGTGCAGGCAGGTTATTTCACCGCCGGCACTCAAGGTGAAAATCAGGTTTTTGTCGATGGTAGGCGTTGACCGCGGTCCATCGCCGTATCCGACATTTGTTTCTGCCTCTGCAACTTTTTGACGCCAGACTTCCTGTCCGGAATTCTCGTCCAGTGCCCAGATGAATTCATCTCCATCAACATATCCAGAACCCACGATTCGCTGCATGCTCACCGATGGACTCGAGTAGCCTCCACCGAGTCCTTTTTTTGTCCAGATTAAACGCGGGCCACTTTGAGGCCATTCTTTCAGCAGTCCAGTTTCAGTGGATTTTCCGTTTCGGTTTGGACCACGCCACTGAGGCCAGTCTGAGCAGTGCAGTGGTTGAGTCTGAAAAGACGCACTTACCAGGATCACTAATAGAATCCTTTTCATCATAAGATGTTAAATCTTCAGATATCTTCCTCAAGCAAGCAGCAATGTTCAAGTCGTGAATGGATTATCTCAGGCAGGTAGGTACGATTAAAAGTAAGGAGCGGGGCTGCTGAAGCGTCGGCTGTCTCAGTCGAAAAGGCTGCTTGTTCACTGGAAATGCCCTGTGAACAGCGCACCCTACAGGCTAAAGGACTGATTTGCAGGCACCCGCACTTGTAATCGATTCCCAGTCGGGGAATCCCTC
Source organism: Verrucomicrobiales bacterium (assembly GCA_012959985.1). Lineage (GTDB taxonomy): Bacteria > Verrucomicrobiota > Verrucomicrobiia > Limisphaerales > DUCD01 > DUCD01. The sequence continues at coordinate 10,146 of DUCD01000329.1, forward strand.
CGCGCTTGTTGTATTCTTTGCTTATTGTTGATTCGATCAAAAAGTCCGGTTAAGTCTGGAAATCCTCCCAATAGGCATGGCATCTTCTTTCTCAAAAAACATGTGATCCTTGAGGACTTCATGAAGACCAAGTCGACGCCACAACGCCAACCCATGGTAGACTTGACCGAAGTCACCCACATTCTCAACGCTCAATCCTCCGATGTCGATCTCGACCCATTTAGGATGTGGGGACTGATTCTGTCCTTGCTAACCGAATTCAAGCTGGCGTGCTCGTTGTTGAGTGTAGGTTCCCTCAAGTAGATCAATGACATCTTCCCGCCCTCGTCTGGAAGTAGCATCCAGGCAGGGCGCTTTACCCAAGCTGGCAATCACTTCGTGTCTCGGGCCTTTGGGGTGTGCTTGGTTCGGACGAGATTTGATGGCGTTGAAATAACACTCGTTGTCTTGAGATAGGAACCTATTCGGGGCAGGATTTACTTGCTCAACACTATCAGGGATTCGATAGAGCAGGGGTGACCAGTCGGTAGTAGCGCTGGTTCGTTGTAAAGGGCCCTGGGTCGTTCACATCAATGATCCTTGATGTGGGAATTCGAGAAATGTTCTCCAGAAGTTTCCAGTTGCTTTGACTTAAATGGTCACTGTAGTGAATCGAGTACGAGTGGCCTGCGACGGCATGAAAACGAATCGCTACATCATTCGCGACAAGAATGGATTCAATTTGAAGAAAGCTGGAGTTGTCCCGTGGATCGGTGCCGGCAAAATATTCTGAAAGATTGGGAAACCCGTCACTGTCCTGGTCCTGTGCGGCATCATTGGGGTTCTCCGGATCAAAACCGTTGACGATCTCATATTCATTTGGCAATCCGTCGTTGTCGCTGTCCTCAAATGGTAGAGTAAGCTGTGCCGACAGGCTTTGCATTGCTCCGGCGACATTGGAGATCACCACGTCGTATTCACCTGCGTCTGAGGGCTGGAGATTTTGGAGTCTGAAAGTTGAACGATGAGCGCCGGGAATGGGGAAACCATTTATTCTCCATTGCAGGGTTATGGGAGATTCACTATAGGCGACCACTGAAAATTGTGCATCCGCACCCAGTTGTGCGTTCACCGGTGCGGGTGGCACCATTATTGTGGCAAGGCTGGCGACAATCAGAGCAGCCATATGACTGGTAACGGAATGATTTGAACTCAGTGCGACGACTGTGTATGTGCCGGCCTGAGTGATTTGTATGTTCTGTAAGGTCAAAGTGGAATCGGTCGCGTTTTCAATATTATTACCATTGTGTCGCCACTGAAACTGGAATGGACCCTCTCCTACCATTTCTACCTGCAATGTCACATTGTTGCCGGGAGTCACGGACTGCGAAGTAGGATGCAGATGAAATAAAGGCGCTTCTCCGTCCGGCGTTGAAGCGCCAGGTGTGGGACTCGCGGCCATCCAATTGACTGGATCATTGCCGTAGGTCGAACCTTCGATGCGTTGCAACGAAAATCCAATGCCATCGGCTGCCGAAGGCCAAGGGAATGCGTCACGATAGTCAATTTTGTCAATGATCACGCCCGTTATTCCCGTTCCCTCATCGTTCGTGAGAATGGAGTCCGGTTGGATCAACTCCACATTGTCTCGGTCGTTGTTCAATTTCCCTTGAAATGGACCAAACAAACGGATTGAATCAGGGATGCCATAGTGATTTCGGAATTGATTGGCGGCGATCGGGTTATCAACGGGATCAAAATTGACGACCAGGATTCGCTCGTCGGCGTCGATGACTTCATTGAGTGGAAAGTGAAACCGGATCGCGTCCTCCAGTTGCCAGGTATTAGAGTTGGCATTGGGATCGTACAGCAACACGGGCGAGTCGGTGATATTCCACAACTCGACAAATTCGTCCTCTGAATTGTCCCAGAACGCATTGTTCCGGGCGATGTCCTCTGGCCGAAACATGATTTCACTGATCACGATGGGACCGACTCTTGGACCTTCATTGGTGGCACCGGGAGTAGGAAGCAATTGGGTCACAAAATGCGTTTTGCCGGTGCTGATTTCATGACGTCCGATGGAGAGACCGTTCAATGTGGCTCCGAAGCGAACGCCTTGCATATAACCGGTCAAGTTGCCATCCTCATCACCGGAAAACAGGAATGCTTCGTCACCGGAAGATTTCAGACTGAAGCTTGGTAAGATACCGGGTGTGGGATTGAAATCCCGTTCGTCAAAGACTCTGAATCCGTTTGCTGAAAGCAGGGTTCCCGAAGGGATATGAAATTTGGGTTCTCGTTCATCATCGGAAAGATACCATCCACCGACATCCACAACGAATGGGTTGGGATTGTAGAGCTCGATGGTGTCCATCAGCGGGTCCTCGGTATTTGACAATACTTCATTGATCCAAATGACAGGAATCTCCAAAGCCGGTGTTGATTCTTCTCCGGGGCTACCTCCGGCTCTTGCCCCAACTCTCCAACTGGAACCATCATTCAAATCATCGGTGGGTGAAAGTTCATTCGCTCTGACCAAAGAAAACCCAAGTCCATCGGTGGCGGGGTGCCAAGTATCGTTGAATTTGAATGCCTCTACGATTTCCTGACGGGGACCGACCAGGACAAGCTTTTCCCCATTGTTATCGAGGCTGCCAATGAATTCACCTGCCAGGTTGGAAACCGATGGGTAACGGATTTGAAACGCAGACAGGTTTTTCACAAGAACAATCGTTTCTCCGGCATTAAGCGAAGTAATAGCGCCGTTCGAAAAATCAAATTGAATTCCTTCAGTGAATTCAAATCCTTGCAGATTCAAGGGGTTGGAACCGATGTTTTTTAATTCAATAAACTCGAGAAGACTTGGGTCTTCGATCCCCTCCACTTCGGTATCATTGGGATGATACATGATTTCGGTAACCGTCAGGGGAGGTATCGCCACAATAAATGTAGAAGTCGTGGGAGCGCTCCAATTGTTTCCATCCTTTGCTCTAGCTGTCACAATGGAATTCATGTTCAAAGAAATAGTTTGAGAAGCTCGGTTGGCATTTCCTGAAATGCCTCCCCCCGACACTCGCGGATCGTTTCCGTCGGTGGTGGCATGTATTACATTGGGCGAGGCCTTGATGGCGAGTTCAAATCCCTCGGTGATGTATCCACCATTGTGGCTGAACGTCGGCGATTCCAGAAATTGGCTGTCAATCCAGTCATACCGGCCACGGATCCATTTTTTCATGGCGCTGATGACAGAGGCGTAGCTCCGAGCCGAAGAATAGAACCCGGGATTGGGCCAGACATAGGTTCCCAAACGCGGCCATCGTTGAAAATCACGGACCTGAGCTAGGTTCAAATAGGCTGCCATTTCATCGACCCGTGCGGTTACTCTTTCGCCATTCAGAATATCCGTGCGCAGTTCACCCCAGCGATCAGTAATTTTCTGATAAAAATCCGGATCTCCATTAATTCTGCTGGCGGAAGTAGAACCATAGATTAACCGCCTTAAATAAGGATGTGATCCTTCACCGATCAATTGATTGTACCAACCTCTGGTGATTGCCCCGTCCAGATAATCGGCATTACCAAAACTTAAATTCCAATC
>DUCD01000329.1:13735-17570 GCA_012959985.1 Verrucomicrobiales bacterium
ATACCGGTCTCCGACTCCATTAGGGTATCGGTTATTTTTAGCCCATAATTACGGATAGCACTGCCACTTTGAGTGATTTCCAATCCCAGATCGGCGCCATTTTCAGTTTTCCATTCCGATCCTTGCTCATGTAGTTGCTCAATCGGTAACCATCAATTTGTTTGGCGAATTCGACAATCCAGTGGTAGTCCACAAACGAATCGACATCGATATAATGTGAGTAGTGATCAGCTCCAGAGGCATCCAGCCAGTTATTGGAGTAAAGGGATTGCTCAAATTGATTCATGTAGTTTTGAATCCATGCTTGTTGAACCGGGGTGATTTCCCGGGGCTTGGGCTCGTGATATTTTAAACTTTGTCCCGAAAATCCGCTGCCTCCCCGAGTTGAAAAACTCCGGTCGCCCGGACTGTTTTTGTCTTTTTTAATGATATACCCGCCTGAAATTTCAGGCTCTTGACTATGGCTTGTTGATAGCCGATTCAAATCTACACGATTGTTGTCGATCTTGATCTTTTCCAGCAGAAGGTAAACGCCTGCATAATCCTTCGGATAATCCAACCGTCCTCCCGAGGTGTCCACAAAGACTTCCACATGCCTGCGGCGAACCGCATAGTTGCCCATTTTTTCATGCAGTTCGAAAGCTAGAAAATTATTCAGAAAGGTCTTGTCGGAGTAGGGATTATTCAAAACCCAATCCGACTCGGGGGGCATTCCCAGCAAGGGAACTTCAAGATCGTTTCCAAAGGCGTCATTGATTTCCAGGTTATAGGGCTTCTTTGCGAATCCGGCCGAAGTTTGGCCCCTTCCCTCGATCTGAATGATGCCCTGGAAATCAGGTTGCAACTCAAACGTGGTTTTTCCACGTAAGGGTTCGATCGCGGTTATGGTGGCGGAAATGCGCTGATCCTGTCGAATGATTTGCCTGGAGGTATTGATAATCAACAGAGGCAGGTTGGTATTGAAACTTTGCAGGCCTGAGCCAATAAGCGTATAGGTGTTCACGATAATCGGACTTGGAAGCAGAGCATCCTCAAAGACCCGTGCCTGGATGACTCGACTGCCGATCACGCTGATGGGCTGAAAATAGAGCGGTGAGGCCTCTGTCGGCACGGTGCCATTGACGGTATATCGGATGACGCCTGATTCGGCTGTCAGACTTACCGAGAAATTTGAACGGTAAACACCGGCCGGAACGGAAAACACGGGCGACGGTGCAAATCCAGGCCCACTGATTGAATTTTGCGTCCCAGGTGTTGGATTGACCAAGTAACCGGTTTTCGAAACATCAATTCGGTCTCGGCCGTAGGAGAAATCCGGTTCCTGAGGAGGGTAAACCGGTGCAAACTCCGAGACCACTTCAACTCGGTTATTTATCAAAGCGAGATATTCACCTTCCCGGTTGAGTTTGAAGTTGGTGTGCAACGGCACATTGAGATCGCTCCGATTCTTTCCTGAGGCATGAACTACCAGGTATTCATTCACGTTCAAAAGAACACTGGGAAACTGCCACTTAGTTGTGTTTAAGGCATCATCTGTCAGATACCATCCATCCAGATCCACAACAACCGGTCCGAGATTCTGGATTTCAATCCAATCCACGCGTTCTCCATCTTCATCTCGGATTCCCTTTTCATTATCTGCTTGAAATTCTGAAATGATAACTTTGGCTTCGGGTGCAGTGGTATCTACCGTGTAGTTCCAGCTATCTCCCTTGAAAGGATTGGGCGACGCACTAAGATCGACAATACCATGATCTGAAGCCCACTCAATTTGAACGCTACCCGCGGGTCGCGCCGGAAATTCAAAGGCGTAGTTTCTCGGAGAATACGTCAGCAGATTGACGGCGGGAACTCCATCGATCAGCAGGTCAGTTGCGTCGACTCCCTCGACATTTTCGATGAAAAAAACTTCCACCTGATTTAATTCACGCACGACGGCATTGGCGGGAGGAACAAGTTCAACAAGGGTGGGTGCCACATCATCCGTGGGACTTGACAATACCGCGGAAAACAGAAAGTCGCTACTGTTCCCGATCGATGAATTCAAAGCATGCACCGCAATCACATTCTTGCCTGAAACTAATAGGGTGTAGGCAGTTTCAATGTTAATGCTGGCCGTACTGGGATCTTCACTGGTTCTCGACGAAGTGCCATTATATGCAGGGACAAGACCCCTCACGTTGATTCTTCCGATTTCCGTTCCATTGATCCAGATAATACAACCGTCATCTGATTTCACTTCCAAAGTCAGATCAAGTATGTTCGCAGGATGGGTGATCTGAAATGTCTTCCGAAGAAAAACTGAACTATAGTTGTCTCGCATATCCGTCAGTTCTGTATTACCTGAGAACTCCGAATTTTCATCGTAATAAAACGGAGCCTTTCCCTTCTGCCAGGCAGTATCATCAAAATCAATTTCCCGCCAGGCGCTTGCATCGGGGGAGGAGGCTTCTTCCAGTCCTTTGAAATAATTCCAGTTTGCGGTTTCTTCAATGATGACGCCTGACTCGGAGGTCCATGGCATCCATACGAATAGGATAATTCCAAAAATAAAACTTCGACACCTTATCATGGTTTAATTTTTCGACAATGTTGTTACTTTACAGGCAACCCACATGGAAATGTAGGAGGGTAGGCTGATGAGTTATTTCCGGCCACTCAGCAGGGATGCAAAATAAATCAAAGCACCCAAAGGCAACCCGTTCAAAGTTTACGATTCATCAACAACTTTGCGAGCTTATTTCCTGACCCTTGGTTTCAATGCCGGCACGGAAACACGGAATCGATAAAAATGACCGCCCCTCAGTCCATTGATTCCCATGGCGAGCCTGTCTGTACTTGTCAAGCGACCGTCGGACCACCCTGGCTCGACCGAATTCCGCGTTATTAATCTTGTAGAGAACAGTATGGGGAGGTTTCCAATTGTAAATGTCGATCAATAATCGGTTGGATGATGTCATGAGTTGAGTCGCCAACTGGAATTCGACAGACCGGTAATCTCTTTAATGCAGCGCTCGAAGTGATCCTGGAACTTACGGGGCGGACTTCAGCCGGTAACCGGTGGTCCGTGTTTGTGGGAATAGGCGACGCTCGATGTTGGACCGGATTGTTTTGGATTCGTGCAAGGGTTTCTCGGGCCGGTTGTTATAATAGAAGTCATCCGGGCGGATGCCCTCAAGGCTCATATGCGGCCGCCAAGTGTTATACCAAGTTTCGAATTCGGAGCAGAGCTGGGTCAGGTGATCAAACCCTCGGATTAAAGCAACTCGGTGAAGCCATTCCTCTTTGAGAGTTTTGATGACTCTTTCAGTCACCGCTATAGATCCGTGCTTTCCGACCGCTCCGAAACGAGGCTTGATATGCCATCGCACTAACAATTCCGCGAAGGCGTCTCCAACAAAGACCCTGGCCTGATCCGAGATGATGTGCTTTGGCGGGCCATGAATTTCAATAGCTTTTTCCAAGGCATCAATGATCCATGCTGCGTTGGGTCCTTCCAGTGGAGTAACACAGACAACCTTACGTGAAAAATGATCGATGACCATCAGGACGTGAACAGGCATCAAGCCCCAGGTCAGGATTGTTGTCGTATCGATAGACCAGACATGGTTGGGATACCAGGCTGGAATGGGAGGCGCTGCTGATATCACAGAAGATTCTTCATTGGAGATTCGGGCCTCAGGACTTCTCGGAGGGTAGGGCCTACGAAGGATATTGCGGACAGTGGAGGCTGAAATGAAGATGTTGAGCAGGGCCAGTTGGTTGGCAGGTACGAATACGGCCCCAGTGAACATTGGAGCTGGCGATTTCCCAGACGAAGGAGGCGATCTGCTGA
>DUCD01000330.1 GCA_012959985.1 Verrucomicrobiales bacterium
AAGCCGGGGGCGTCGACCCCGGACAATGGAAACCCAATCAGGACGGAACAAAATGCCTTAACTTAGTGCCATTCAGGACAGCCCTGAAGCCCGGCGAGTTGAGCCGGGATGGTTGAAATCGGAACACAATTCTTCCATGTTCCGGCCTCGGCGCGGCCAGCTTCAGGGATGGTTGAAATCGGAAAAGACAGAGCATGGGGACAGCCCTGAATGGCCCAAAGTTAAGGAGGTGGTTTCCTGCCGATACAAAAGGTTTTTTCAAAAAAATACGGGCCAGTTAGACAGATCCGGTGTATCCAGTTGTCATAGCCATTGAACACTTTAACTCTTGTGTGGATCGAGTAAAAGAAGACAACGAAATCCGGGCTCGCCTCGCCAGGGATGATCCATCGGCATTGGATTTGATCTGGGACCTTTATGCTTCCGATCTGCTCGGCTATTTGGTTGGGATCCTCTGCAGCAGAAATGACGCAAAAGATGCACTGCAGGATGTCTTCGTCACCATTTCCAAGAAACGGACCGCCGTTTCCAATGCCAAACAGTTGAAGCCTTACCTGTTTCGGATGTCTCGAAATGTGGCCCTCAACCGAATTAAGAGCGACAAGCGGAGACATGACAAACATCTCGCTGCCCCTCAATGGCTTGAGCTCAACGAAGAGGGGGGAACTCGGGATGAACGCACAGACCAGATCGAAGCAGCACTGGTAGAGTTACCGGAGAATCAACGGAGTGTTGTCATCATGAAGTTTTATCGGGAAATATCCTTTCGCGAGATTGGAGAAATTCTGAAACTTCCCGAGAACACAGCCGCCAGCCGCTATCGCTACGGGATGGCCAAGCTAAAACAATTACTGCAGGAGATAAGCCAATGAACACTTCAAATGAACCACCCCAACCTGCCCCGGAGGCGATGGGGTGCCATCACATTGAAGCGCCTTCAGCTGAATTGAAAAAGCGCGTCTTGGGAGCTGCCCGCGAGGTTTGGATAACCACGAACAACGAACTGGCCGAGGTCTCTTGGATTGTCCCTGTAGTCCGCCTGGCGGCATCCGTCGCTGCGGCAATGTTTCTAGTGATTTCGGCAAACATCCTGCAGACGCGCTCCATCGCCGAATGGAGCTCAGCAACTCGACCAGCCGTGGAAAAGATGACCGTTGAACCGGATCCGGATCCGGGTGGATGGAAACACACGGGTTTGACTTTGCTCGCGGAAGTGGCGACATCTTTACCCAGGAAAAACGCCCCCTTGGAACTTCTACATCACCTTTGTCAAATCAGGGAACTATCCGAATCCGGAACCTCAGGCGCGATGAAGCATTAGTGAAAAAGTAAAACTCGTTAGACAGATCTGACTACAGCGATTGTCATAGCCTATAAGGCCGGGTACAGAGCCAGGGAAAACCCGATTAGGACACGGGAACAGAAAACATGAAGCCACGAACAGTCAAAGTATTAAAAAGGATTGGGATCACAACCATCGCATTGAGCGTAGTATACACATTCGTTCTATGGATGGCGGGGCGCTCCCTCCACAAGGCATATGCCGCATTGAAAGCCGATGACCGTCCCATGGCGTCACTAGAAATCATTCCCGAAAGGATTCCCGACATAGACAATGCCGCGCTTATCTACGAAGGCGTCATTCTCCAACTCAAGGCTGAAGCGGCAGGAGAACAGAGTCTGTTTGAACATCTCGACGAAATGGCTGATAAAGTGCTAACAGACCCTCTGGATGCCGAAGCTCTAGAACAATTCAGGCAACTCGCCAAAGACGAGATTGTTTTACATTCTTTGACGGCATTAGTACGAGGAACCAGAAAGCCGTCCTACTGGCACGACACCAACTATTCCGATGGTGCGGCTGTTCTACTTACTCACCTAGCTGACCTAAAGAGACTCACACGTGTCCTTTGCGCCAATGCCAGCCTACAATCAGCCAATGGAAATCATGATGCAGCCTGGGAAACGGCTATCGCAAGCCTACGCATGGCTGACGACTTGAAGAATGAACCTCTCCTTCTCAATCAACTGGTCCGTTTCGCCCAGCATACAATCAGTATCCACGCAATTCACTCTATCGGAGCCTCTTCCGTTCCAACAGATTCACAACTCAAGGAACTGAAAGTGTTGTTGGAAGGGTTTGATGATATCGCCCCCTTTGTTGCGGCCATGGATGGAGAACGACTCATCTTCGGGGAATGGGCATTTAACCTGAAGTTTGACGAAATCACCCCAATCCTCGGCAACAGCCATTCATCAATGCTTGACTGGATTCTCCATTTTTCACCCCTCCGCATGCGCGATCACGCCGCTCATCTGAACTTGATGCACATTCAAACCAAGATGGCCGGCCAACACTATTCCCCCGATGACGGCACCACGGTAAATCAACGGTTAGATAAATTACCCTTTTACTGCATATTAACCCGATTACTCATGCCCGCAATAAATCAGGTCAAGCGCCGGTATCTCCAGATGATAGCAAACACTCGTCTTACCCGCGCGGGATTGGCTGCGTTGAGTTATCGACAGAACAACGGTCCCTACCCCTCTGATCTCAGTGCATTGGGCACCGAAGAGTTTATCGATCCATTTACACAGAAGCCTCTTGTCTATCAAACCACACCTACAGGGTTTGTCATCTATAGCGTGGGGCTGAACCTGATTGATGATGGTGGGATTACCACCGAGAACTCGATGAACGGCGACGTGGTCTGGCGGCATGCCGAGAAGGTCAATACCGCAGCTTCAAATTGACTTCGGTCCATGCCTGCTTCAATGAAAAACTATGGGTGTGGTGGAAATGGCACTAAGTTAAGACATTTTGTTCCGTCCTGATTGGGTTTCCATTGTCCGGGGTCGACGCCCCCGCCTTCAGGAACAAAATCATGTCCAGGGCCGTTTCAAACTTGAAGCC
>DUCD01000331.1:0-931 GCA_012959985.1 Verrucomicrobiales bacterium
GCGATTATCAGCCCAGACCCATAGCAATACGATGGCTCCTCCAATCAGCACAGATGTCATTCAAGAAAGAGGCCCTTGGAGAAATATGAACTGGGGGCCGGATTTGGAATGCTGGAGATCAAAAAGTGGTGTGGCGAATTTTTTGAAAATTTGTGGGCGACAGCTTCATGATCGGTCAGGAAGGGGCGGCATTGGAATTTAAAGTTGATGGAGGAAGCTTCTTCCCTGCAGCTTTCTTTTCCGCTTTAGCTGCTTCGCGTTCAATGCGTTTGTCACGTTTTTTCTGCTCTCGCTCTTGGCGTTTGTAGTCTTTGCTTGGTGTAAGTGCCATAATAATATTTCGATTATTGTTGAGTGGCCACTTCCTTTTGGTCGGGACGCCACCCAAAGTTCCTTTTGGTCGGGACACCACCCTATTAAGCGTGGGTGTACCTCTGCTCTGGAAATGGTTTATCCCAATCCGAGCATCTACCCAAGCTTTTCCTTACGACTCTGAATGCTTGCTTCTGAATCTCTGGAGGCCTCCATGCCTGGAATCCTTAGAAATTACCTCCTCATATTTGGCAACGGCACCGCCAGCGTCGCCGCTGGATTCAAGGCGAAGTGGTTGCGGACAAAACTGCCTGGTCGTCTCCAGGAGCGGAAATCCCTGCTTATGCGCGTGCTCCAGCCAGTTTGCTCTCGATGGGCCAATCTCTTCATTACTTCTTGGTAGGTTACCGGGGAGGTATTGGTTTACCGTTGGTGTCCCCTAAGATCCGATTTCAACCGGTATTTCCAACCTGGGACCGGAATCGAATGTAATCTGAACCAAAAGGGGCGTTGCAATTATTTTGGGATTGCGGCGTTTGGGTAGTATACTCTTACGCATCAAGTTTTCGGATTTAAACCTCGGAATTCTTCACAAACTTGATGCCGGGCAGAACAGGGT
>DUCD01000331.1:1048-2915 GCA_012959985.1 Verrucomicrobiales bacterium
CAAGTCCGACAATTTCAGCCCCTGGGATTTTCCGAAAACTTGCTGCCGATCAGTATAACTATTGAAATCCTATGGGAATTCCAACGGCATCATGTTTCCAGTTCAGCCCAAGTCGAAAAAGGATTAAATGATAAGTTTGGAGTTCTACAGGGAACGGGTAATGGTGGGGACATGGAAAATAGGACATAATCCTTTGAACTAGTGGTTTCCACCAGATATTGATAAGAATCGGTTAATTCGTGAATGAAACCACCCGCATTCTGAATTCATGTTCTGAAGATGATCCCCAAGCCGGCGATGAACTCCTACCGCAGGTTTATGAAGGACCTGCGCAGACCTGCAGCTGCAAAGATGGCAAAGGAAAGACCTGGGCAGACGCTTCAAGCAACCGCACTTGTCCATGTTGTTGAATGAGTTACTGGCTGGAAGAACACCGTTTGGTTCTAAACTGCTGAGCACTATGCAGGCCGCTGAGATGATGGAGAAGTATTCGACCAAAAGAAACGCTAGGTGACATCTGCCCTCAACTCGCAGGAATTGCCCCTCAAATGGCGCTAGTTAAACCGGATTCGTCGGAAACCTTCCTTTCTCAATAGTCTGTTTTCATCCTATCCAATCCAATCTCGCCGGTTTCACCCAATGGGAACATGGTGCTCGGGGCTGTTGGTATTGGGACGGCAAGCGCAAATCCATTAAAGGCATCAGGTCATTCTCCCGGTAAATTGAGAATGATTATATACAAAGTCGAGAATTCCATCCAGTGGTATGTTCCTGACGTCTCTCAGACGATGGTTGGGCTATTCTTGATGGAATCCGACTCCTGACAGTTAATTGGATAAGAACGCGGGGCGAGTTCCGCCTTGTTTAAGAAGGGCTTCCAAGTATAGCTTACTTGGCGGTTAGGAGTGAATTTTCCAAAACTCCACCCCCCCGGATTCATAGCGGAAAAATGGATACTTTTCCCCAGAACAGTTAGGTTTTATGGCTTGCAGAACCATACCTATGTCCACAAAACACGTACCAGTGCACGAAGACTTCGGCAACTTGCCGAGACCTTCCCGCGAAGCCGATGAAAAGCAGCATATTCTGCGCAATTGCCACAAGGCAGTTCTTCCATTTGAAAGAAGTGAGCCATGAGCAAGTCACTACAGTCAGTGACGAGGTTGACTCTCGGTAGTGATGCGGACACTCCGAACTGCCTTTACTTGACGCTGAAAAAAACACGAATTGCGCTAATCGTGGCGATTCTTGTAATTCTGGCCACTCGGTGCTTCGGCGGCATTCTGAACTTTCGCAAATATAGTAGTAACGAAGGCCTTCCAGACGGATTGGTCCGCGCGATGTTGCAGGATCGTGAAGGGTATTTGTGGTTCGGAACTCAAGGCGGACTGTGCCGATTCGATGGTATCTCTTTTACAATCTACTCCAAGAAGGACGGATTGAAAGCTGTTATTATTAGGTCTTTGTGCGAGGACTTAGAGGGCAATATATGGATCGGGTCCCGCGACAATGGGCTTATCGTCTATGATGGAAAAGACTTTCGGCCATTCACGACCAACCTGGACGAAATTCCCAACCCAAACTTTATTTTCGAGATCAAGACCGATTCCGGCGGCGACATTTGGATTGGAGCTAAAAATGGGCTGTATCGAATTTCCGAGGGCGTTGTCAATCGTTTCACTAACGATGACGGTTTACCCTCAACATCAATCAAATCCATTTATGACACGGCTTCGTCGTGACCCGACGTAAGGTTCTACTATCGAGGGTTTTCTAAGAACAGTGCTAATCACTTTCGCCTGAGCCGGTCATTGTGCGTGGATTATGAGTTCACAAACAGTTTTCGATCCGGATTTAGATCAAGCTT
>DUCD01000332.1 GCA_012959985.1 Verrucomicrobiales bacterium
CGCAATATTCGAGTGCCCTTTCAGGCAATCCGACCCTCCGCCGTTTTCGGCCGGCGTTTACAAACTCCGTCTCCCCGCCCTCAAACTTCATGAATTCGATTAACGCCCCTTCCTGCATCACGAAAGCTACCGTGAGCTCCGGCCTCGGGACGAACGGCTCCATGATTACGTCCTCTTCTCCCTCCATCGCCACGTCCATTTCTTCGATGCGATACGCCACGTGCGACATATCGCGGAGCGGCCCGGTGACGGGCGAGTCCGGCTCGAACCGAATATACTCGGTCCGGTAAGGATCATTAGCAGGATCCGAAATCCATACTCTTGTGGCCTCGATGAAAACTTCCCCCGGACGACTTTGATCCGTGGGTAATCCGATGTGGTGAAAAATGCGTTTCATTGTGATGTGGATGTTATTGAGCAGTTATTTTTTCAATTCAGCAGTTTACTACCGCCAGGAATTTGCTTTTAAACCCTGACCTTTGATTACTGGCGGAAGGCGGGATTGGAGGGGTGCAAATCTTGATAAGCTGGGTAGATCGAAGCGAATCTGGATGGTGTCGGAAATCTTTGATTGGGGCTTTTTTGCGGGAAAGAAAAATTCAATCACTCAACTTGTGCCACCGGAGGGAGATTGATGTGGGCGAAGCCAAATGCGGAATCCTGCTCTTCTACAATCGCTTTCATTCGAGCAGAGTCCGTTTCCCAGGATGCCTGCAGATTTGCTAGAACTGTCTTCGGACAGGCCTCCCAATTTTCAGCCATTGCGACCTGCCACCCAGCGGCAACCAAGTCCTGTTTCATGATCCCGGCCTTCTTTTCATAAGGATTATCTGCGATCAAATAGAAATAGAGACTCGGATGATTGGCACAAATGACTGGTGTGAGAACTGTATCACTGACCAGGGGGATTTCGATTATGTCGAGAACGTCAAGATTACCGTCTGGCTTCACCTTTTTCACTTCATTGGGAAATGTCTGTTCAAGCCAGTTCCGAATGGGGCCACCATAACCCACAATGGGTTGAGTCGCTTTGCCATTTGCACTTATCGAAAGCACTGCCTTAAGCATCGCGATTCCATATTCTTTAAACTCGAAATTGTATGGCTCGATTCCTTTGGAGTCTCCGCCCAGGGCTGCGAGTGGCACTACATCGACAATCCTCTCAAGAAGCGAATTTCGCTCTCCAGGCCAACCGTTGGATCCCAGCAAACTTTCCCATCGACGATTGGTAGGGGAATAGAGGTAGTCGACATAAATGAGACACTCCAACGGGGGAAAATGGAGCAGTTGGACTGACTTGGCACGCGCGATGGGCAAGCCAAAGGGGAACAGCAAATGTAGACCAGGATCTGTAATCTTTAACTCTTCAAATCTTTCGTATCCTTTTTGTGCGGCAACCAGTAAGGCAGGGAGCTTCTCTTCGTAACCGCTCAAGTCATTCAAAGGGCTGGTGATCTTCACGCCATATTGGTCGGAACTGAGGAAAACTTCGCACCACGATCCATACATGAGGTCCCGGAGAAGTGATTGATTGATCGTGTGAGCAATGAAATCCTGTAGATTGAGATCAGTGGGTACATTGGGGAAGAGCCTATTGATATCAGCTTCTGTACCGAGGGCAATTTGAATGGTTTGTTTCATACGGTTCTCTCAAGTTTGATTTGAATTCCCTAGTTTTCTATCAATTTGGTCGGTATGGTTCAAGACGCAAAGAGACATAAGTTTCGCGTAAGTTTATTATGAATATCAGAATGGGAGTAGTGATGGATCCTTTGGATTCTATATACCCACAAAAGGACAGCACTGTCGCGATGATGCAAGAAGCCCAGCGGAGAGGCTGGACTATTGAGGTGGCTTCTCTTTCTGCTGTGAGTCTTCTCGATGGAGTTCCTTTTGCAAAAGCAGAAGAGATCACCGTTTTCGACGATGACGAAGCTTGGTATGACTTGAAGCCGATGAGGAGCGTCGCCATGACCGACTGGGATGTAATCCTGATGCGAAAAGATCCTCCATTCTCCATCGATTACATTGCTTCAACCTATGTGTTGGAGAGAGCTGAGGAAGCGGGCGTTTTAGTAGTTAACCGTCCGGTTGCTTTGCGGGATGTGAATGAGAAAATTTTCGCAACCAGGTTTTCCCAATGTTGCCCACCGTCTGTAGTGACTTCCTCAGTGTCTGAGTTGGAGGTTTTTATGAATACTCACGAGAGGATTGTCGTGAAACCGATTGATCTGATGGGGGGAAGGGGAGTGATTGCCGTGTCACGAACCGACGCGAATAGTAAGAGCCTGTTATCCAGCGCTACTGCTGGTGGAACCAATTTTGTTCAAGCGCAGCGATACATTCCCGATGTTACCGAAACGGGGGACAATAGGATACTGTTAGTCAATGGGGATCCGATTCCGCAGGTTCTTAAGCGGAGGCCAAAAGCAGGCGAGTTTCGAGCGAATCTGGCAGCAGGAGGCAGTGCCGGTGGGGAAATGATTTCAGAACATGAAATGTGGATTTGTCAGGAAATAGGGCCGGAGCTGAAAAAGCGGGGCGTCTACTTTGCCGGAATCGATGTGGTAGGTGGATTCCTGACTGAGATCAATGTAACCAGCCCGACCGGGATCAAGGAGTTGGATTCCATTTTCGGAATCAACATAGCTTCAAACTTGATGGATTTTATCGAAGAGAAGTTGATTAAAGAGGGTTGAATCGACGACCTAACCCTGTTGAATCGTTGATTTGGAGATTGACATTTTTGGTTCCTCGACACTTTCAGTGGAATTGAGTGTTAAAAAGAAATCCTGTATAATGAAATTTCATGGATTTGGAAACGACTTTTCACGGGCTTTTGGGGCTGGATGACAGCTGGGAGGTAAATGGAGTGGACTATGATGACCAACAGGGGAAGTTTTTTATAGTCA
>DUCD01000333.1:0-2293 GCA_012959985.1 Verrucomicrobiales bacterium
ACAGAACAATTGAATGACACCACATGGATCGCGACACCAAAACCGCCCCGGGATTCTGACACCGGACAAGTCGTACAATTGTTTCCGGTAACCACTCGGAATTCAGAATCAAAATCCATCCGGATTGAGAAACATTCGCTGACACCCCGTGATCGCATCAACTTTATCGGTACGGATGGAACCCTTGGCCAGACAGTGCGGGCCATGGATGTGGTCGAGGATGAAATCATTCTGGACAACCTACCGGAAACCCATACGGACTATGCTGTCCTTCTGGATCGGAAACCCCGCATGTCAGTGCCTATGGCTCTGAGTCTGGTGCTCCTGGTTTCACTTGGAATTGGACTCTGGCACGGTTTCATGGTCGCTAAAATGAAACTGCAACCCTTCGTGGTCACGTTGTGCGGGTTGCTCCTGTATCGTGGAATCCCGCGCGGATTCACGCAGGACCAGACTCAGGGATTTTCCGACGAATACCCCATTCTCCGCCAATTGGCGACAGCTGAAATCGCGAATGTAACGACGGCCATGGCTTTCGGTCTGATAGGCGGGTTGCTGCTAGCGGTGGCAACAGGGTGGTTTTTGATTCAAAGAAAAAGAAAACAAAAAGGGTCCTTTCCCCTATGGCCCCCCGTCGTGACCGCATTACTTGGAATGGGCATCATGGTTTCCGGCATCTACAAATCAATTCACCAACCGATCGTTCCGACTTCGGTTACCGAGAACGAATCATTCGCGGTGGATCTTCCAGAGGGAACTCGAAAGGTCTCGCTCGAAGGTAGAGCCGATTCCGGGCAATGGTCATCTTTGACAGAATTACCCATTTCAGATTCCAGCACATCTCAACAACTGAGGGTGCCTTCTCTTGAATCGATCCGAAAGCAGGTTCCCGGCAATTGGAAAACCGTCAGAGTAAAAGTCATCGAACGAGATCTCCCGGAAATCGGGATTCCTGCTCCCTTCATCATTCTGGTTTTGGTAGCAGTTGCCGCCGGAATCTTCCTGAATCAAACTATTTATGGCCGTTACCTTCTGGCTCTGGGGCGAAATGAAGAAGCCGCCAAATACAGCGGAATCAATACCTCCCGGATGATTATTCTAGCTTACGTCATCTGCTCTTTGTGCGCAGGTCTGGGGGGGCTACTCTTCGTCCTGGATGTCAACTCGGCACAACCGGTCGACTTCGGTAATTTTTATGAACTGTATGCGATTGCCGCCGCTGTTCTCGGAGGATGCAGTCTGCGCGGAGGCGAAGGCACCATTCTGGGTGTCGTGATCGGCGCCGCGCTGATGCGTGTCCTGAAAAACATGATCACTCTTGTAGACTGGATCCCGACTCACATCGAATACGCCATCATCGGTGCCGTCATCCTGGCAGGAGTCACCGCAGACGAATTGGTCAAAAGGATCGCAGCAAACCGCCGGGACGCCGCATTAAGAAAAGAAGCCTGAAGATGACGGGTAGGGCTCACTGTCTCAGCGTGCCGAAGAAAAATGCAATGTGCTGGAGGACAGCTAACGCCTCAGCATACAGGATCTGTTTCTATTGCCCGGTAATAAACGCCTCTTCGAAAACCGCGTGATTCACAACAGATCGCTCATCCGAGGTATAGACCACATGGATTTTTCCGTCTTTCGTCTGAACCGCCGTCGGATAAGCAAAGGAATTCTCCCCTTGCACGATGTTTCGTTGATAGGGAAAGGTCTTCCCCCCATCGGTTGATACGGCTGCGGTCAAAGGTGTCCGATCATTCATGTTATCATTGTACACCAGGAAGAGATGTCCGTTTGTCAGTCGTATCAGATCAACTGCTGAATTCGGATTCTTGAATTCCGAATCTTCTCCACGTTTCCAGGTCCATCCTCCATCAAATGACTCGGATCGAATGGTGTATCCGTTCTTCGTCGGCTCATAGTTTCCTCCTCTTCGACAAAAGGCAATCAGGTGGCGATCACTGAGTTGAACCACAGCAGGCTGAAGATTTCCGGTTTTCGAGCGAATTCTCCCGGTTTCCTTCCAAGTATTCATTTCGGGATCGAAGTTGAGAAAAAGCGACGTAGTATCAGATCCGACAAACTCGGTATCGTTGCCAGTTTCGTGGTAGATCGGTAGAAGATAATGTCCGTTGTTAAGAACAATCGGGTGCCCTCGAACCATAGTACCTTCTTCCAAAGTCACCATGAAAGAATCCGACCAGGTATGGGCTCCATCTTCTGAAATTTTTGCCTTAATTCTGGAAGTAGACCAAGTGTCCCCGAAGCGGGTAACATAAAAAAGCCAGACCTTGCCATC
>DUCD01000333.1:2303-7605 GCA_012959985.1 Verrucomicrobiales bacterium
CTGATGTCGAGCAGTCTTCCCTTTGGGCCATGGCCAGCGCTGTTAATGACAACATTGATTCTGCCAAACGACTCCATTGCCCAGTGATCGGACCGGATTCCCGGCTATCATTTCAGGCTCGCTCCATAGCCCGGAACCTTTCTTTAAGCGGGATCCAAAAAGAGCCGTTCCCCCGGCATATTCCCCCTGACCACCGTAATAAACCAAATACAGATCTCCATTGTCCAGTTCATCAAAACATGAGGGATGTTTATAAGGTCCGGTTGGAACCTCTGGGCCGAATACCGTCTCCACTTTGATTCCGGCCGCATTACCGGTGGATTCAAAAGTGATGATGGAACAGCAAGCAAAAATCGCAAGGCCAATTGCCATGCGAATCGAGTAATCATTCCCAGTTCTCATCATTGACGCCGTCTCATTTTTTCGATCAATTTCTTGGCTTGGGGGTCTCCTGCCAGAAGTGCATTGGCCAAGTCCAACTGCATACTCTGAATGGAACGTCGAACGGTCAAGGTCTGCTCGTAACTCAGATTCGGATGCCCCTCAAGAACCTGCAGGGAAACATAAGCCTTTTCGTATTGTTTCGACTTCAAGGAAGACGTAGCGGCCGCAACATGTTTGGCGATCGGGCTCTGGTTGGAGGGGAAAGTCTGTTGCAGTT
Source organism: Verrucomicrobiales bacterium (assembly GCA_012959985.1). Taxonomy (GTDB): domain Bacteria; phylum Verrucomicrobiota; class Verrucomicrobiia; order Limisphaerales; family DUCD01; genus DUCD01. The sequence goes on from DUCD01000333.1 coordinate 2,965, forward strand.
GCTCTGCGGCTTCAGCAGTCGACCACTCGGCATCAACCGCTTCTTCCCGATTGCAACCGCTCAAAACCAACCCTGTCGCGATCAGAATTATAGAAATCAACTTGTTCTTCATTGTCATTATTTTCGCGGTATTTCGGCTCATTCGCGGACAATATCTATTCGCCTAAGTTCCATTCCGGGTATCAGGCGCACACCACAATCGACCCGGCTTCAATTTGGTCAATTCAAAATAATTTTTAAAAGTAATATACTCGACCGAACCACCGAACAACCCGAGCACGGCTCCGTCGCTATGACGGGCACTGACGCCCTCCGAAGCAATTCCATCTGCCATAATGACTCCCGGACTACTGGACGCATCATTGAAATTGAAGGGTCTGCGCTCATCTGCTTCCCAGAACAGGCCGTTTTCCGGCCGGTATTGGGAAATTTTGAAAGTGGGTGAATTGCGAAATCCAGCAACCGCTCCGTTCATCACATAACTACTCACGTCCTGAAACCCACCTTTGACCCTTGCTTGAAACAACGGGCCACCCTTTTTTTCCATACTGCAGTAAAAGACGTGCCGAGTTTTGATATAGGGCCAAATCTGACCTTCTTCCACTTTGAATTTAGAAACACCTCGGCGTCCACCCCGGGCATTATATTTATACGCCCAACCTTCGGTCTGAGTTCCCCAGTTTGGAAACGGAAGAAAACCCTCATTGTCCTCCGTGTACATCTGAACCCCTAAAACCAACTGTTTCAGATTGTTGATGCATCGGGTCCGATGTCCCAAGTTCTTCGCCGAGGACAATGCCGGCAACAACATCCCAGCAAGAATGGCGATGATGGCAATCACAACCAAGAGTTCAATTAAAGTAAATCCCCGAGAAACCCGGAACACCCCCCGGAAAGTCGGTTGTGAATTCTGCATAGGAAATTTCTTCATCTCTCAAGAAAACTACTATTCTAAAGGGAATACAAACACTTTCTCCAAGCCGCCGAGGCATTTGCCAAAGAACTCTGATTCTCCGCTAGGTATTGGACTGTGTGCGACGAAGTCGCCGCTTTGGATCAGGAGGGAGCCATGGATCAACTGAGGTTTTCTCCATACTGCCACCCTTCCCGGACAGGCTCTTTGATCAACTCATCCAGTTCAGGTTGCCCCTTAACCCGCATGTTTTCACTGTCCCATTCAATGGTCCGGGCAATACGTTGAGCTAAGGCTCCTAGAAGAACCATTTCCGTCAACGGTACAGCATACTCGAAATTGGACCCCGGCGTGGGGCCGTCGCCTTTGATAGCGTGAAACCACTCATCGATCGGCCCATCCCCTACGTGAGCCAACTTGGGAATCTTGACCAAGTCCTTTTTGATTTCCATAAATCGCTCTCCCGGAGTGATCATTGGACTGGTCGGTCTCATTCCGGAGTGATATAGAGTTTCTTTGCTTCCCTCCATGTACATCCCGCCTTCTCCATGAAGAGGCTTTTTCTGATCCCATCTTCTCGGCTTGGGAACATCAAAACCTTTTTCATACCATTTCAATGTGACCGGTGGTTTTTCTCCTCGAGCCGGAAACTGATAGGTCACCACGCTTCCCATGGTTATGAATCCGTCTCCCGGGGGAGCTGTCCGCACTACTTCGACTTTACTCGGAGACCCCAGGTCGAGTGCGTAGAAGGGCGCATCGAAGGTATGACATCCGATATCACCTAAGGAACCACAGCCATAATCCCACCACCCACGCCAACGGGTCGGCACATAATGTTCACTGTATTCACGCTCGGCAACCGGTCCCTGCCAAAGATCCCAATCGAGATTCGCCGGCACCTTGCCACCCGCCGGCGGGAATGTTTCAGGTGGAACGAACCACGGAGGATTGGGACGGTTCGTCCAGGTAATGACTTCCTTCACATCCCCGACGATTCCGGCATCCACCCACTCTTTGATTCGACGCATCCCCGGAAAGGTGTGCCCCTGGTTGCCCATCTGAGTAATCACTTTATAATGTCGGGCGGCCTTGCGAAGTGTCCGGACCTGCCAGATATTGTGGGCAAGAGGTTTTTGGATAAAGACATGCTTTCCACGTTCCATGGCAGCCATGGCGGCAGCAAAGTGCATATGGTCCGGAATTGAAATCGCCACGGCATCGATTTCCTTGTGCATTTTGTCGAGCATCACCCGAAAGTCCTTGAATCGAGGCACTTGGGGATGCTTTTTAAACGCACCCGCCGCCCGACTTTCATCAACATCAGCAAAGGCCACCAGATTCTCACGGGCGGCTTCATTGACGGCATAGCCTCCCATACCCCCTGCCCCGACCACCGCCACATTAATCTTACTGTTGGCGGCAGCACCCGATTTCGAAATGTTGAACCCGGACAGAGTCAGCGCTCCGGCAGCTGTCGCGGTATTCCCTAAAAAATGACGTCGATTGAGTTGTTTCATGAAATTTAATTAGGAGACTATCAGAATTGCGGCATCATGCCAATAGGAGAAATGGACTCAATGACTGGGCAGATTCTTCGTTTTCAGCGCAATCAGAAAACCGTCACGCACATCATGGCCTGCAATTCTACCGGTGACCGCATCGAAAATCCGAAATGAAACTTGTTGATTCGGATTCTCAGAATATCCCACCCAGAAGGGATATTGGATGATATCTCCCAGTTGATAATCGGACGACTCATTCAAAACCCGAATCACGCGATTCAAAGTCCAGCTAAGAATCATCTTCTCAGCGAGTTGAAGAGTCGTTTCATCCGACAAAGGATAATCGAATTCTGCAGAAAATGCCCCGCCGTCGGGAGACTGCTCAATAGAACGGATCAATTGGGCCGAATGGCCATATCCATTCACAAGAATCTCAAGATCGGGATCGCCACAGGAACCGACCCGAATGACTTTACGGCAGGGTAGACATATGGCTTCCAAGCGACATCGTGGTTTTCGTTTGAATGAAAAAAACTTTCGGGGATTCAGCAATTGATAGGCCGAATCGGAATCAACTGTAGGATTGATGAAATGACTCCCCACTTCATCAAGAATCCTGATTGTCCTCAATGGATGTGCGTTTCCCGAGCCTGATACTCGCAAAGCCCACCAACAACAAAATCAGGCCGGAAACGAAATTGACGATGCGCCCTTCAGAAGGCTGTTCCCAGAACAGTCCGAACCAGACCAGGACGCCAAAACAGAGAAAGAAAGCACCGAGCAATTTGAATATCTGCGCGTCGCGGCTCCGGAAATCCTTCTGGTTCGCTTCTTCGTTCATATCATAGAAACATGTAAATCAGTAAATATGGCAACACAATCACACCCACCCAAATTCTGAGATCAAGCAAGCGGCTTTGTGAATCGAGTCCGCGATATACCGACTCTTTACTCAGAAAAAATGTCCAAACGGTTCCCATCAGGATAAAAAGGCACACGCTGATTCTCCACACAGGCGGAGGCAAGCCATCCAAAAACGCATGCAGGGGATCCAGCCCCACTTTCAATACCGGCACAAGCGTTTTTTCCAGAAGACTTTTAAGGGACTCAATCATTTTTACTCCAAGAAGATCAGCCGATCTCGTTCATTCGGTTCTTGAGAAGTTTCTGTGTTTCCTCGTCATTGACAATGGACCCCCAGACCAAGCCTCGAATCCTGTCAGGGTGAGGAGGAGGAGTTAAGTAACTAACAATCGTCGTGACGATCAATGAATAGACGAACGTCCAGAAAGCAATAAACAGGAAAGGATCATCGGAAGGAAACAGTTGATCTCCGATCAGATTTAAACAACTTGATAGAATCACACCGGTCACCAAGCCGAACAACGCCCCATATGAATTGGTTCGTTTATTGAAAATTCCGAGAACCAGCAACGCTAGAGTAGGCCCCTGGAAAAGGGAAAACATGGTCTGCATGGCGGTATAGATCGTCTCGAATTTTTGGATAACGGGGGCCACCAAACCTGCGGCGACAATCAACACTATTGTGAGAATTCGCCCAAGAACCAAGCATTGTTTGTCGCTCGGAGGAGCCCCTTTGATCCATTCTCGGATAGGGCGGTAACCGTCCGATATAATGATCGTCGTCGATGAATTGAGATAGGAATCCACACTGGACATCAATGCGGCAAAGAAAGACGCGAAAACCAAACCCATGACTCCGGGCGGCAAGACATCAGCCACCAAGCGGGGAACCGCACGATCGGCCTGTTCAAGATCCGGGTGAAGAGCCACAGCCAGCAATCCCGGAAGAATGATCAAAAGCGGAACTAACAACTTAAGGAATCCGGCAAACAGCATGGAGGCTTTGGCGTGCCATTCCGACCGGGCTCCAAGCACCCGCTGAATGACGGCCTGATTGCTCGAAAAATATGCGGTCGACAAAACGATCCCCAAACCGAAAAGAATTCCGGACCAGGGATAAGGAGAGGCGGTATCGTTAGGAAGCAACAGTTTAAAATGTTCGGCAAATTCAGGCCCTCTGGCTTGGACCGTATTCACCAGTTCAGTAATTCCTCCGATTTTCCATAAACTCAGAATCAGCAGAGCGCCCGCACCCACAAACATGATCACGGTCTGAATAACGTCCGTCAGTACAACCGCCGCCAGTCCTCCCATCACGGTATATAATCCGACAATGGAAACCGTAATCCAGATACCAGC
>DUCD01000333.1:7645-17388 GCA_012959985.1 Verrucomicrobiales bacterium
AATCGAAGGATTTCGTTTAGAAAAACCGCCGAACTCCATAGCATCACCGCCAGCATGCTGATCAAAAAGCCCAACCAGATCAGTGCCTGGATTTCACGGACGACGTTTCCATATCGTTTTCCCAGGAATTCCGGCAGGGTACAGACCCCTGACCGCCAATAAAACGGTATAAAGACAAAAGCCACAATCACCATTGCCGGTATGGATCCCAACCAATCAAAATTAGCTTGAGCCAATCCATATTTATAGGCGGAACCGGCCCCGGCAACCATGTCGATGGCACCAATGTCGCTGACAACAATCGACATGCCAATCGCCCAGAAAGGCAGGGATTTTCCTGCGAGAAAAAAGTCGCCCGAAGTTTTAACGTAGCGACTGAATACAAGCCCCATGACCAAGACTGCAACCAGATAAAAAATGACAATTATCTGATCGATTCCAGTCAATACAGCTGCATCCGTCGGGGGCATGAAGGAATTGTTAACCCAGATATCCTCACCAGGTCAAGTATTCATGGCAATCCGCGGAGACGTGGTCACTGGTCTCCCCAGTGACTCATCCACCTTTCGGATCCGGGTTTAAATGTGTTTCACTATCCCCTTCAAGCCGTCCAGAATCGCGTGGTTGTCATGTTCCCGGTCGGCATTGCTGCTGCAGAACATCAGAGGCTCACTGCCCCGATTCAGGGCTTTCTCAACCGCATCGCACACGACCATCTGGAGGATTGCCGTCCCGGTGACTGAAGAACTTGCCCCGATACTCATTCCAAGCCCAGCCACCGGCACACAGGCATCCCCGGCCACTCCGCAATTATCAATGGTCAATTCAGCAATATCCGGCAAGCTCTGCCCCGAAGGATGTCGCGACGGAAACGCTTCGCAGTGTCGACGACTCACCAGCGCAATGACCTTGGCTCCAGTCTCCTTCGCTCGGATTGCCAATTCCACGGGAACCGCGTTCCTCCCCGAATTGGAAGCAATCAGCAGAACGTCTCCCTGCCCCATTGGATAGTCAGCCATTATTCCGGTCACCTTTTCCAAGTCACGCTCAGCTTCGGTGGACTCCGAGGCACTGACATGAAGCATCAATTCCGGTCGGAGAATCGGTCGAACCCGGGCCAATCCCCCGGCCCGATAGAACAACTCTTCGGCCAGCATGTGCGAATGGCCTGTCCCGAATAGATAAATCCACCTTTCGTGAATCAAACATTCGGCAAATAGATCTGCCGCTTTTTCCATCACGGATTTCTGAGTCCGCTTAATCTCGTTCAACTGATCGCAGACAATCCTGAAATACTCGTCAGATAGACTCATGCTCTATAGATTCTTAAGGTGGGTTACAGTTTACCCACCTTCCGGAGTTCCCGCAGGAATTCAATATCCGCCTGATCTTGAGGTCGGTTGGCTGCCTCCTTAGCGGCCAGGAGGTCGGAACCACTGAGGCAGGGGACAAAGATGCCGGTTTCAGTCTGCCGTATACGGGCTACCGCCTCTGCCTCATCGAATCTCGGCACACCGGGGACACCAAGATGAAACTGAACAACCCCCCAGCGGGTTTGATAGGTTTGCACAAAATTCTCCCCTCGCCCCCCAAGTGACTCCAATGGGAGATCTAACTCATCCTGCAACAGATCATTCAACTTGTTCAAATTGATGCAATCTTTGGAGGGAATGAAAAAATCCCAATCCATGGTATAGCGCGGCATCCCGGCTAGCCGCATGGCCTGCCCTCCGATAAGCAGATATCGCACACGCCCCTCATTTAGTTTTTGAAGTAATTCATCCATCTTCCTTGATTTCTCTGGCCAGTTGACGGAGCAGACTGCTTTTCCACTCGTTCATTTCCGAGTGGTTTGAAAATTTCTTCGGCGAAAACTTCGGTAACTTTGGCGGAGGGAGCGCTGAGACAACGGCGGGATTGGAGACCCACAATTTTACCTTCGCTCGATAATCGTCGGTGACTTTCATTTCAGCAAATCCCACTTCCTCAAGATGACCGGGTTTAAGCTCAGAAAGGAAGGTATCATACAAGGCCTGACAATGTCACCTCAGAGATGTGAAATCCGAAATGAGCGGGGGCTGTAAAGTAGCCCTTTGGCCAGGCAGGGCCCACTGTCCCAGCGCGCCGTATATCCAGGGAGTGCGCCAGTCCCCAGCGCCTTTTCAGTGAGAACAGCCAGCTATTTTCGGCTGGGGACAGCCAACGCTACAGCAAGCACCTACCCGCACCCGAAATAAGCGCTAGTTTCCGAAGGAAAACACTGCGGTTAACTACCTTTGGTTACAAATCCCTGGAATGTTTCATCGCCGATGGTAATCCCCGCTTTCTGGAATGCGAGCAGGGCTGCTCCTGAGGGTGCGTCCATCTGTGGCTTTTGAATGACAATGTTTCGCTCAAGCAAAACGGAAAGTGTTTCTTCCAGACTTCCACGAACAATGGAATTGTTACGGATCCCCGAACCGGTGCCGAATATCGGAATTTCAGATAGGTTTAACTTTTGAATGAGTGGAAGGGCCAACTCCGCAAGGCGCTTTCCTGCCGCCTTCTGAATTTGCAACCACTCCCGTGAATTCTCCACCAAAAGTTCATTGCATAAAAAACAACTGAGTCCAGCTAATCGCCCCGAGTTGAAGTCCCTGTTGTAGAGAATGGGAATGATGAGCGATAACCGGGAAATTTCAAAATACTCGACCACCTTGATACCGATAGCACAAAGTGACCCGGTTGCTGCCTGGTTTCTGAATGCAAGCTGAACCGCTTCCGCCGCCATCCAAAAAGCACTGCCGGGATCTCCACCTATCAATGGACCCAGTCCCCCACTGAAATCATACCCGTCTTGGCTGACGATTGAGACAGCAATGGAGCCGGTCCCGGAAATTATAAGAACGCCAGGCGCCCCCTTAGTCGCACCGAAGGCAGCAGTCACCGCATCCCCAACCAGAGTCAGCTGTTTTCGATCCGGTAAATCGAATCCCCCAAAAGCCCGTTTCAACTCCTGGTCATCCGGAACATCCATAAGTGCTGCCGTTCCCACAACAGTATGGAGACAATATCGATTCGCCAGCGGACGCTTCAACTCGGACATCAGCTGCTCAAGATTCCCCCGAAATATTGGGTCCGAAGTGGTGTAGAAATTCAGAGGTCCCCCCTTGGACTTTGCCACTACCTTGCCGGAAGCATCAACGACAATTCCATGACTCGCCGATCCCCCTCCATCGATCCCGATGACATATCCGGAATCAGGCATTTCAGTCATCAGGGTTCTTGAATATCATTCCGAGATAGATCGCCTCCTCGTCACCCTGTCCGTCACGGGCAAGTTCCTTGAAACCCAGCTTACAGTAAAACCCATAGGCGGTCGGATTCAACACACTCATTCCCAGATGCACACCTGGAGTTGAAGTCTTCCTCAGTTCAGCCAGAATTTGCTCAATCATCTTTCGTCCGAATCCTTTACCCTGAGCCCGAGGCAAAAGGTCAATATGGATGTGGGAAGGGTATTGAGAATAGGGTTCCGGACAAAAATAATCAGGATGATGATAAAGATGGTAGGCCTGCTGAATTCGCGTCCAATCACCGGAATCTCCACGAGGTTCCGGAAAACCCAGCACCAACTGCGGACGCCATTCCCCTTCATAACGTTGAAAGAAAGCTTTCGAATCAAGCGCTCCCAGCGCGTATCCACAGACCCCGCCACTATCCTCCAGCATTAAAGCCAATTCGGGTTCGAACTTCAAGTAAGGCTCTACATAAATCCGACCCAACGCATCCGGATCTTCACGAAAGAAAGGCTCTCCATCAGCGCCGTTATCCCCCGTTTTCATGCATACATGATTGGCAGCTATTTCGTCCCCCGCCTGGAAGGGACGGATTCTGAATTTGTCTTCACTCATCGCCTGTTTCAAAAGTTCCCTGGTCCGTCATTTTCAATAAGTTCTGCAGTAGATTCAAAGTGCCTCCCCGAAATGTACCGGCATGGTGTTCTGAAGAGGAAAAGATATCACCGGATTCCGGATTCTTCTTCCAATCCAGATACTTAAGCAGCAACTCAGTTTCTTCGCGAAGGTCCCACCATTGCCGGTTGAAGGCATAAAACAGATCACGATTCTTCAATTCTGTCAGTTTAACTGAGATCGCTTCAATTTGCTTCACTCTTTTTCGAAAACGGTTTTCCCGATCCCCCCAGTCATCGCAAGATTGATGGACAAGAATCGAAGCATCCTCAAGAAACTCGCACGCCGACTCTCCAAGTTCGAAAGGCAGGTAAAATAAGTCAGCCAAGAAAACCACGTCGTCCAGTGTCCATTCATCCCCAACTCCTAAAAACAGACCGAACCATTCCCGAACCGCCTTCATGTAATGGGCACGTGGATCCCTTGCCTCGTCCTCAGCCCTCAATTCCGACTCTTCAATATCAGGACTCGGTAGGGCGTGCTGTCCCCAGCGCGCCGCGTGCCCCCCCATCAACTCTGATTCTCCAAGATAAAAACTCAAGGTCCGAATCGGCACAAAATTCGCCTCGAACTCGCAATTCGGATTAATCAGAATCCCACTGAGATATTTGCCCGGTTCAGCAGGACGTCCACAATAGGGACCGGTAAAAACACGTTGCATGTCATAATCGTTGGCATGCAGATTATCCCAAAGGATCGCCGGCCTTTTCAATCGAACACTCAATTCGGAAAGATGCTCCTCGGAAATGGTTTGCGAGATGATCTCAGGCCCGGTCCAGAAAATACGGATCGCCGGGTGAAGACGCTCGCCGATTTCTTCCAGGTAACCGGGGCCTCCTAATCCCGCCTGATCCATCCGACCGCAATAAGGAGTCGGACAAAACAGGAATCCGATATCCGGATTGTCGGTGCCCAACCATTGGTAGATCTCATTGGCAACAAAAGACTGCCCTTCGGCGAAGGAACTGAATTGCGACTGATCATCCGGGTGCATGACAGCGGGAATATCATCGAATAGCAGAGCAAAATTTCGTACGCCGAGATCCACTAACTGCCCAAAACGACACTTGATGATATCCAGGTCATCCGGTTTTCCATATTGGATATCCAGGCCGGGCCCCAACGAATAGATGAAATTCAAGTCGAGATCACTGCAACGATCAACCAAATCCTTCAGTTCAGTGGTTTCAGATTTATCGTAACAACTGCGCCACAATGCACGGTGCTTTAAATCGTCTTTAGGACCATAACAATAAGTGTTCAGACCCCAGTTCGATAGACCTTGAAACAAAGCATGGCGCTGCTCCCGAGTCCACGTACGTCCGTAGAAACCTTCAACAACCCCGGAAATAAATGAATGGGACGGCATACGAAAACTCGGACTATGAAAAGATCATGTTCTGAATGCAAGTCTGGAGGGTATGAATTGATCAGCTGGGAGCGATCGAAAGTTCAGAGAGCGATTTTCTAGCATCGGCTGTTCCTCAGCCGAAATTCTGTAGCGTCGGCTGTCCTCAGCCGAAAGGATCGCGAATTCCACTGAAAATGCGCTGGGGACAGCGCACGCTACAGGCCGAAGGGCTAACTTGTCCGGTTTCCGCACTTTTAATCGCACTCGGATCAGCGCGGGTAGACCAATCATTTCTATATCACTCTCTGTGTCCGCTGAACTCTCTCTGGTATAATTTTCTACCAACAAACTTATCACGACAAAATTTCATGGACTACTCGCCCGTGCACATCCGTCAATCGAAAATCCCGACTGGCATGTCGATAAGTGAGCCTTTCGTGATCCAACCCCATGAGGTGAAGGATTGTGGCATGGAGGTCGTGAACATGAACCGGATTCTCCTGAGCGCGAAATCCGAATTCATCAGTGGATCCGTAAACCGTTCCGCCTTTAACACCTCCTCCGGCAAGCCAGGTACTGAACCCATAGTGATTGTGATCCCGTCCGAGTTTTTCTTTTCCGGCATTGGATTGTTCCACTGTGGGAGTTCGACCAAACTCCCCTCCGCATATCACCAACGTCTCCTCGAACAAACCCCGCTCTTTCAAATCGCTTAACAATGCCCCGATCCCCGGAGAACATTCACCGGCCAGCCTGCGATGGTTCTCTTCAATTTTATCATGATTATCCCAAGGCTGTCCCTTCCCGTGCCAGAGTTGAACAAATCTCACTCCCCGTTCCACCAGGCGTCTGGCAATAAGAAGTTGCCTTCCTTGTGCACTGCTGCCGTATCGGGCTCTTGTCGATTCCGATTCTCTCTCGATATCGAAGGCATCGGTGGCTGCGGTCTGCATCCGAAACGCCTGTTCGTAACTCTGTATCCGTGCTTCAAGTTGAGGATCCGTTTTCCGGGATTCCTGATGCCTTCGATTCAAGGTCTGAAGCAAATCAACCTGACGCCGCTGCGTTTTCAGATCGAGACGGGGATTGCGAATGTTTTCAATGAGTTTCTCTACAGATTGGTGATCGGAATTGACAAAGGCCCCGGAGTAGATTCCCGGTAGAAAAGCGGACCTCCAGTTATCAGGCCCTTTGATGGGATGCCCCCCCGGACACATGGCGATGAACCCGGGAAGATTCTGATTTTCGGTTCCCAATCCATATGTCAACCAAGACCCCATGCTCGGCCTGCTCAGGGTATTGTCTCCGCAATTCATCATCATCAACGCCGGTTCATGATTGGGTAACTCGGACTGCATGGACCGAATCACACAAAGATCATCCGCATGCTCTCCAAGATCAGAAAACAGTTCACTGATGGGAATTCCACTCTGCCCGTATCTCTTGAATGAAAAGGGGGACCCAAAACCATTACCCGTCGGGCGTTCGGTGACCAGATTGGGAATTGGCAGCGGCTTCCCGTGATACTCAGTCAGAGCCGGTTTAGGATCAAACGTGTCGACATGAGACGATCCACCATTCAGGAAGATATGAATGATACGCTTAGCCCGGGGGAGAAAATGGGTTGGATTCGGTGAAAGCGGGTTATTTCCTGATCGTTTCGCATTCTCTCCGAATGCAGTTAATCCGAACAATCCCAACATGGCAAACCCCATACCGGAACGTTGGAGAAAATCTCTTCGAGTAGAAGATCGCTCAAAAATAAATTCACCATTGGGCGGGAGCGCCGTTGTGCCGGATACAAAGCACGCGGAGGGCGAAGTTATTTTTTCGGGGTCTCCATGGGAAAAAATCGACATGTTCCAGCTATTCTTGCAGGAGTTGGCCATCAGTCAACGAAAAGAAATTCGTTCGAGACCAACATCGCGTGCGCTAGATCGATCCAGGGATTGTAGGAATCCGGCATTTTTTCAGTTTGGGGTGGATCCAGGCTGCTTACCTCAAGGAACCGACGGACCGTTTCAATCTCATCAGGCTCAGGTTCTCTTGAATAAACCCGGTGATACAATTTTCGAATCTGCCTTAGAAGCGAGGGATCCGAAAAGTCCTCCTCCACATAACCGGCCAATCCAAGTAACCGACAAACCTGCTCGGCCTGATGAATCACAAAAGGGCTGTTCAGAAGAAACAAGGATTGCTGGGGAACCGTCGTTTCCGACCGTCCAGAGGAAGTGATATCAGGGCTTGGAAAATCAAATACCTGATAAAGCTCATTCAGGCTTTCACGATCGATATAGGTATACAGAGTACGCGTCCGATTCGAGATATCATCCGGACGTTTCTGAATGGGGGGTCCGCCGCGACTGGTTTCCAAAAGTCCGGATACTCTCAGCAGAGAATCCCGCAAAGTTTCAAAGTCCAATCGTCGACGATTCATGCGCCACAGGTTTCGATTATCGGGATCCATCTCCAGGCAATGATTCCTGTCCTGAGAATTCTGTCGCCAGGTTATCGACATTAGGATCAAACGGTGGAGTTTCTTGAAGGACCACCCGCTTTCAACAAACCAATTGGCCAGATAGTCAAGAAGCTTAGGATGTGTCGGGGCTCCTCCTCTGAATCCAAAATCACCGGCGGTATCCACCAATCCCCTGCCGAAATGCCATTTCCAGACTCGGTTTACAATCACTCGGGACGTCAACGGGTTTTCGGGATGCGCAATGGCCCGGGCCAACTCAAGACGACCACTGACCGTCTGAATGGCATCTGATCCTTTTCCGCCCAGTACAGATGGAATTCGGCGTTTCACAAGTTTTCCGAGCCGTTGTGGATTTCCACGAACAAACACATGCTGTTCCAACGGACTCGGCCGATCAACAACCCGCATCGGACGTGGAGCAACCCCCTTCCACGACTTGAGATATACCCTCTCGATATCAGCGAAATGCTTACGGACAGCAACGCTCTCATCAAGAAGGTAAAGATTTTCCGATTCGTCCAAGGTCACCGTCCCTGGTGATTCAGGTCCGTAAAGCACCTGGCGCAATTGTTCCAGATCCACATCTTCAAATCGTTGGATAGACGATTTCCCCCCCCCGACTTCTCTCCACTGTTCATCGACCGCTTCGAGGAGGTCTGCATAGATATTGGCTACATCCATCATGGAGGAAACTTCCTTGTCCCTGAAAGAATCGAGCAACATCGAATTGGCATGGCCACTGTTTTTAAATGCCGTAAAAACAGATTCAAACTTTTCCGGGAGTTCTTCCTGGGATAAATCAAAAAGTCGCTTCCATAACCCCAGGACAGGATCATTCTTTTCCCGGGTTTGGAGAAAACGACGCCAACGCACCATTCCGCCTTTAGAGTAGGCGGAAACGACCCTGACCAACCCCCTCTCCGTGCGATACTTCGGCTGTTCCTCAGTTTGATGCTCTTCAGAGGATCGCACTACAAAGCGTAAGTAATCACCACACCAGCCCCTCATCTCGTGCATAACTTTTTGGTGCAGATCCTCACGCAGCTTGCGGTATTTTTCAGATTCCTCTTTCAGGTTTTTCAGAAAAACGGCGTCTTCGGAAGGGCCGGATTCTCCCAAAGGATCTGACTGATCCGGTGTCGGTTCCATTGTATTGGCGAAGATTCCATACATAGTGTAATAATCTTCCGTAGAGATGGGGTCGTATTTATGGTCGTGACATCGGGCACAGCCAACCGACAAACCAAGAAAACCACGCGTGACCAGATCGATCCGATCATCAATGATGTCATGAGGAAAAAAATTGAAACGCGATCCGACCGTGATAAAGCCCAAGGCAGCCAAAGACGGAGAATCCAAGTTGTCTGAAATCCGATCTGCGGCAAGCTGCTCGAGAACAAACCGGTCGAAAGGAAGATCCCGGTTGAATGCATTGACCACATAATCACGATAGGTGTAGGCAAAAGGATATTTGACTTCACCGGCATCGACATACCCCTTCGCATCGGCATAGCGGGCTACATCCAACCAATGGCGTCCCCAGCGTTCTCCATACTCAGGCCGGGACAGCAAATCATCCACCACCGTCAGGAAAGCATCCGGCGTCTTATCGCGGATAAAAGATACCACCTCTTCCCGTGTTGGAGTCAGGCCAATCAAATCGATATAAACACGGCGAATCAAAGCGTGTCGATTCGCTTTTGAGGAATGAGTCAACCCGGACGCTTTAAGCTGGGCGAGCACAAATCGATCGATAGGATTCGAAGGCCATGCGAAATCAGAAACCTCGGGTATATCCGGCAGCTGAACAGGTTGAAATGCCCAATGGCGATCGGTTTCGGCTACCTGAACAGTGGCGGACAACTTAGTATCTTCCGCAGCAGAAAGAGAAAAAGTGGAACAACCAAGAAGACTCGACGTCAGAACAGCAATTGCTACAACAATCCTTCTCAAGGTTTTC
>DUCD01000334.1:0-7626 GCA_012959985.1 Verrucomicrobiales bacterium
TCCGACAATTTCAGCCCCTGGGATTTTCCGAAAACTTGATGCCGATCAGTATAGAGCCGCCGGGAGGATTGAATTTCTCAAAACCGTATTGATGGCTGGCAGAAAGATTGTCCGATTGTAACGAAAAAACACTTGCGGAAAGTAAAAGTAAGAAGGTGTAATGTGTGCGAAAAACACAATTTAACCCAACGGCAATAAGACGCTCTACCAAACTGGCATTAAAATCTAAAAGCCTTACCATATAACAGTTGTAGCAACAACTGTATCTATAAGCCAGAGACCTATTTGAAATGCAATCCAAATGTGCGCAGGTGGAATATCCCTGAAAAATGGATGGATCAAGTGTGCATGTGGGTCTGTAAGTTTAATGGTTGGAAAGGGAAGAGTTGATCTGACCATCGGTTCCGCACTGGATATCTTCGCAGGGGATGGAGAGGGGAATAAAGACGCCGTTCAGTTTAATCACACGCTTTCCGCTTTGCCTAAACAACGCGACCCTCAGAACTGAACTCGCATTCGAAAGAATTAGTGGGTATTTCTTTTATGTGCGGGATGTAACGACCATAATCAACGCAATCGAGACAGGCGACCCAAGCCGATCTGGCGAGTTGCTGCCCTAGGTCTATGAAGAATTGCGGAAGTTGGCCGCCGCCCGTTTGGCCGATGAAGGCAGTGAGCATTCCCTACAACCCACTGCGTTGGTCCATGAGGCCTGGATTCGGCTTTCGGGAAATCACAAACCGTGGAATGGCCAAAGGCATTTCTTCGGAGCTGCTGCCGAGGCGATGCGTCGCATACTCATTGACCGAAGCGGCGCACGCTCTTGGAATTTCTCCCGCTACGGCCAAACGTCATTGGGCCTATGCCCGTGCTTGGCTCCTTTGCGAATTTCAGTAGCGGCGTATCTTATTCGTCGGGTTCAATCCAGCTTAGGCCGTCGATGGCAGCGAAATGATGGTCGGAGGAAAGGAGATCCGCTCCAAGGGCCAATGTGTGAGCGGCGATCCATATATTGTTTGTGGGAATGGGGCTGCCTTTGGATTTCAGTTGGTGAAGCACGAGTGCGTAGCGATCGCAGACCTCCTTATCAGTCGGTACAAACATGACGGATGGGGCGTTCACGAATTGTTGCAGTTGTTGCTTGTTTTGTTGAAGGCGATTGCCCCTCCTGAATCCGAAGAGGAGCTCGCCGACAACTGGAGCGGGAAGATAGATCTGATCAGCACTTCGAACGTGACAGACGATTTCAGCCTGTCCGCGCATCAATCCCGAGTAGGCATTTGTATCTAAAACCAACTTCATAACCATAGTTCTTCGTCGATTTCCTCCATAGTGTCGGCGATCCGTTGATCAAATGCCTTCGCTTCGCTCTCCGGCCATGATCCTATGAATTCGTCCAAAGCATTGCCGATACCCGGTGGGGGTGAGTTGTCCAAAAGGCCCGCTCCCTTTAGCAGGAGGTAATTGGCGGCCTGATTGAGCGACCAATTTCGATCCGCAGCAATCTTCCTCAGTGCCGCGTCAAGTTCATCTGAATTACAGCGAATCGTTAATTGATTCATAATGAATCATAATGTAATTCATATGCTGTGATATGTCAACTTGGAGCATCTACTCTAATGAAAAATGCCGATTTCCAAGAACCCACGAACAGCACAAATCTCCAGCGTTTCATGAGCAGTTCCCGTGTCTCCGTTCTTTTACCCGACGAACAAACCACTCACCACTACGCGCAACTCTATCTTCTGCTTCGGAACAAGGGCGCGGCGATTCCGACGAATGACTTATGGATCGCCGCCCTCGTGGTCCAACACAATGTCGTGCTCTGCACCTCAGATTCTCATTTCCAAAAACTGCCGTCAGTCGTGACTTGCTAAGTTGCCATCAAGCTCGGAGAAAGGATCCCATTCGAAAAACATTTCGTTTTCCGTGAGCCCTAAAGTGAGATTGCGACGCCACTGTTACTGAAACGACGCATTTTGTTTATGAATGAGGAATCAAAGAAGGCCGAAGACGTGTTCGATCGTGCGCTCTATCCGTTAAGTCAAGACGGGGCTGTAGTAAACGATTTGGCAGCCTCAAGCGATGGTCAATGTGTGGGAATCTAAACGGCCTGAAGGGACGCTTCAGAAGTCGCTCAGTGGCGCGATCATGTCCTATCATGGTCTCACATTCTCCGGTGACGACCGCCGTCTGGTGGCAGGGAGCGGTTCAAGTCAAATGGTGGCAATCCGGGAAACCGAAACCTTCGAATCTGTGCTGACCTTGCCAGGCCGGGGCTGGGCCGTCTCATTGCTTGCCTTTTCGCCGGACGGCAATGCCTTGGTGTGTGGAGGAAATAGCCTGCATGTATGGAAGGTGGACTCTTGGGATGAGATCAAAGCGGCTGAGAGCGAGGAACGAAGAGTTGGCCGGTGAAAGGGAAAGGATGGATTGATTCTATTCCGGTAGCGTAGATTGAAGAGAAACCTTGACCCGGTAGAATCGGCTCTCCGGTGGATTTTCCGAGTCCGTGAATTCCATCAGGGTCGGTTCATCGCCGGTGGATTCTTGTTTGGGACCGATTCGGATCCAGGAAGTTCCGGTAGCCTGATTCTTTGAAAAAACCTGATAGGTCCTTTCAGGTTGGCCGATCCATCGAATGGTGGTTTCATCCAGAGTGTAGATGGTTTCAATGATTTCCAGAACCGAATCAGGATCGGTCGGAAGGGTGCCGGCAGTGAACTCATCTGTGTTCGGTAACCCGTCTACATCCGGATCGGATGTGGGACCGGCTTCTGCTGAAGTGAATCGCTCAAAATGCCTTCTTTGAAAGCGATCATCCAAACCGTCAAAATTATAATCCGGGGCAGAGCGTTCTATTTCCAGGTAACCTGGGGCATGTGCGAGTTGATTACCGTTTCGCAGAGTAATGCTTCGGAGACCGGGTGCCGTTTGGTCCGAAATGCGTTTCAGGTCTGCAGTAATCAGCAACAGGTCAACGCCCGAAGACTGAATCTTCGATTGGCGCATATTAAGGATTTGCAGATCGGAACCGCTTACTTCTAAAAGCATTTCGGTGCTTGCGTCCAGATCTTTTGAAGCCACTCCGAGAGTCATCTCTGATTGGTCGCGTTTTAAAACAGCCGCCGTGTTCAGGAGTTGATTGTTTTCCTGAATTCGGTTGATACGAAAGACGGGACTGCCTTCCTTGACAATAAGGTTCACTTGGGTGATTTGATTTGGTAGCACTTCCAGATTCTGTTTTTCAATTGGCAGGAATGAAGTGTTGGCTGTGCGGAAAGATGAATTGATCTGACTTGGAACCAGGAGTGAAATTCTCAGGTTGGACGGTCCCAAAGGAGCCACCCAGATCTGGTAGTTTCCTGGAGACAGTCCCGTCAGATTAAACCTGCCATCCTCTGATGTCATTAATGAGGAAATGAGTGATCCCTGTTGAGATTCTATACTTACGACTGCCCCGAATACTGCAATTCCGCTTTGAGTCGTCACGACTCCGGTCAAAGACCCTTTCGCGGAATTCTCGATATTGTCGGGGTAGAGTTCGAGCATCCCCCGTTGGTCATCCATAGAAAGTCCGGCCGCTACTGGAATTCCGGTATCACTCACATACAACATGGTTGCTCCCCCAGCTGGAGAATGACTGAGTCCGATGAAATGCCCAATTTCATGGAGCAGCGTTCCTTCGATGAATCGTGCATCCAATACCGGATTCTCAAAATCTGTGAACCATTCAAAATCAACCCCGTTCAAGGCGATATCTCCAGCAATAATGTGGTCCTCTTCCTCCAGAGTGGGAGCTATACCCAAAGCGTTGCGGATGTCCGTCAATCCTCCGTGAACCAGAGTGGAGGTTTTGGCCCAGAATACCCCGTTGGTTCCATCCGTCAGATCGATGTCGAATCCGGACGTAACCAATCCTTTGAATTTGAACTTCAAATCGGAACCGGGAACCGATTGCCATTGGTCAAAGCAAGCCCGGACCGCTTCAAGTTCGGCCTCACGGTTGGACTCTGAGTAGGCAGAGTCCTGGATGTAATAGGGGATTCCATCAGGAAGCCGACTGCTTTGCCAAAGAGTCGGATTCCCGGATTCACTGGACTTCAGGACAAACGCCTGACAGGGCAGCGTAAACGCAAGGGCCGGCAGCCAGAAAATGAATCCAGCCCGATTCATGGTTTAACGTGACAAGGCAACCACTTGATAAAACCGAACTCTACCATCTGCGGAGGAATCCTGGAAACTGATGATTCCATTGTCATCCGTTTCGGCAATAAACGGGGCATCCAGAGGAACCCAAACTCCCTCGACAGCGTCCTTGGTCATGAGTTGGTATTTGTTTCCCGATCGACCTTTCCATTCAATAACAGCCCCATCCAGTGAATAGGCTGTGCGATCGATTTCCAGGATGGATGCTCCATCCAGTGGATTGGTTCCGGCAATGGATTCTTCCTTGTTAGTTAATCCGTCTTCATCTGGATCAAGGTCCGGATCTGCTTCCGCTGTCGTGAATAGGGGCCAGAAATCTCTCTGAAAAAGGTCGTCAACACCATCGAAATTATAATCGGGGAAAGCGGGTAGAATTTCCAGAAAGCCGTTTGCGTATACGATTTCATCTCCAAAGGTGACTTTAAAAGTCCGGATTCCGGGCTTGGCGTCCTCCGCCACCGAAACGACGGCTGAGATGTGGTGGAATTGTACCACCGTGAAATCCAGTAGACCTGTGGTCTGGTCGCTCAACGTTATATCATTGCCCGAGATTTCGAGGATGGCATTTTCGGGAAGCTCTTCTTCGAAGAAGAGTCCAACGGAGACGTTCTGTGTTCCCTGTTTAATGGTTGTCGGAACGGATTCCTGAACAAATAGAAAAGGGTCAGCCGATGCCGAACGGATGAATATGGGAAGGCGCGAAGAGATGCCCTGATTAACCTGGAAATCCTGAGTCGCGGTTTCTCCGCCTGTAAGGCTGACCGGCAGCTTTTCAGTGGGAAGAAATTGAGTGTCGGCTTCAAAAAACTCCGGGTTCTTAATCTGTAATCCGACGATCAGAAAAAAGCTGGAATCAAGGCTGTAGACTGGAGAGCTCCACACTTTGTAATCGCCTCCGGGGACTGCCAGGAATTCGTAACTGCCGTCTTCCTCAGTAGCGGAGCCGGAAATAATATTGCCATCAGAGTCTTCCAGGAAAACCATGGCTCCCAAGACCGGTTCTCCATTCTTGGTGATTGTACCATGGATGGATCCGAAGTTGAAATCTTTGGTTGGATAAAGGAATTGTGCCGCCAAAACCTCGTCCGCTGACAAACCCGCCAAGGTTGTTAATCCCGGACCGCCTAAATGAAACATGGAGCTGGCGCCGACCGGGGAATGACGTATTCCCAACAGGTGTCCGATTTCATGAAGCATGAATCCTTCAACCATTTTTGAAGGGTTGTTTTCAAGGGTTGGGTCTGTGAACCAGGTCAGCAATCCATTCAAGGCGATGTCGCACTCTTTGACGATGAAATCCCCGGTGATCTCTCCGGCAAGGTTCGAAGGCGCAACCAATTCACACAGCGCGGCGCCGGCTGCAAAACTGAGATCCTCCCTGCCATCTGAAATCTTTGTGGATTTGGTCCAGAAAACGGCATTGGTATTGTCGGTGATGGCGTCGATATCCGCCGGTGCCAGTCCGACATAATCAAAGCGAATGTTCGTATCGGGGACCGCCTCCCATTGGTCGAAGGAACTCTTGACCGCATTGAGTTCAGCTTCCCTATTGGCTTCGGTGAAGGCGTCTTCGGCAATGTAGTATCGGATGGTTTTTGTGATTCGATCGAAAACGTTGGGATCTACCAGGGTGCTGGTGCCGGAGAAATCCCACTTGATGGGGTGTTTCTTTTCGGGATCAGTGCTCAGAACAAACGCTTGGCATGCCAGTGTTGAAACAGTGAAGAGAAGAATTGAGGTCAGGATAGGTTTCATTTTTCCACCTCCGATCCAACGGCACGATCCTTTAGCTCCTCGAGAGTCAATGAGCCATCGGGAAGTTCAAAGCTGAATCGGGAAGGGTTCGTTTTTTGAAGTATCGATCTTCCGTTTTTCGAAGCGGTGTTCCCGTGAAAAGGATTGGCGGCCAATCTAGTTCTGCTGACCGCATCAGTCCATATATCGAATTTGCCCTGTAACAGGCCTAGGGTGACACCTTCTCCCCGTTGATTGATCACCAGGAATGACACAACTTCGCTGCCCAATTGGTAATTGGATTGACCGGTGACCATGACTCGGCGATTCCCCAGAGTTCCACCGGCCTGCACTAACTTGAAATTGTGGCCCTCAACCGTGCCTTTCCAGACATCGATGATTTTGATCTCAATCAAAGTGTAAATTTGATTTTTTTCATCTTTCTGAGTTGTCTTCTTAATCACCGTCCCATGGACGATGACATCAGCATGATCCGACAATTGCTCAATTCCCATCGGGATGAATTGATGGGCCTGCAGATGGACTGCAAAACTCAACATCGAAAAACAAAGTATTTGTTTAATCCGCTTCATTTGTGCTTACTTTTATACAATGACTGGCATGGGTAGGGGTTTTGTTGGGAATTCCACGGTAGCTTTTCGAGGTATCCTTCCAAGGACTCAAAGTCTAGGCGAAGCAGGTCTCGTTGCCAACTACAAAAAACCTGTGTTCTATGAGCGAAAAAACACTGAATTTTTATCACAGGCATCCCATAGGAAACTTCATGAAACCACCAAAAACAGGGTGTTTTTGTCATCGAACGGCCTTGTGGGATAGCAAGGACTCATTTTTCGGTATGAGAAGCAACCGAAACCCTACAAAAACAGGGGTTTTATCATCAAATCCTATGGGATGGCTCTGAAAGAAGTTAACTTATCCATTCAAACTCACTTCAAAAAAGGCCGGCGTGGACGACTATTGCTGGCCAAAGGCTGCAAGAAAAATAAACCCGAAATTACTCAGGTGTCGCGAATTGGAAAGCTCATGGCGCTGGCTATAAAATATGAGAATCTTCTCAGAAGAGGTGTCGTGCAGGATTACGCAGGTCTGGCTCGACGGCTCGGAGTTGACCGATCTCTGATCACCCGGGTTATGAATCTTCGTCTATTAGCTCCGGATATTCAGGAGCAATTGGTTGGCGTCAATAAGTCGGCGGCTGGTTTGGACATGATCCATCTCAAAGAGGTTATCCCGATAACACATGTGCTGCATTGGGATTCTCAGAGGATCATGTGGCAAAAACTGCAGACTCGCGTCCATCGGGTTTCAGAGGATTGATAACATTGTATTTTTGCCTGGCTTCAAATTGCACAATCTCAGGTCTCTTTGGCTTCTAATTTCGTTACTTCCCGGTTTTTTTTTCAATTTAGTTTCTTCATTTTTTGAACAAACACGTGAATTCTGGGTGATATTTGGGGTAACCCAATCGTCGCCGGGTAAAACCAACTATTTACAAGTTCGCATTTGCGGATGTTTGGGTGCCCGCTCGAAAAAAACTGTTGCTCTGGCGTTTTGAGAGACCGGAGAGAGTGGAGAGTTCGGGGTTGAAAATGGGTTTTGAGGTCCTTTTTGCAAAGGACTGAAGGATGGTTATTGAAGGCGGAGAGAGTTTCTGGAATTTCT
>DUCD01000334.1:7636-17336 GCA_012959985.1 Verrucomicrobiales bacterium
CTAAGAAAGTTAAATTTGCTCTTTTGCTGAGTGAATCCTTAGATTCGGCAGGCTAATTGAAGACTGTTGCTCTGGGAACGGGAGTTTCGTAAAAGGGGGATGTTTTGGGGTGACCGACGGGACTCGAACCCGCAACAACCAGAATCACAATCTGGGGCTCTACCATTGAACTACGGCCACCAACCGCTGGAAAGATAGGAGCCAACTACCCAAGCGTCAAGTCAGAGTTGAGGTTTCTATTGGTTGGGGTGGCATCTGCGACGGTCACTGATTCCAGAGAAACCATCTGGTTACATGGTTTACGGAGCTAGCAAGCCCCACTGCCATTAGGTCAGTGATTTTTCGTACACCTCAGTGCCTGGGAATTGAAATTATGGGTGACATGAGGATCGGATAAATACGGTGAATCGCTCATTATTAAAAAGCGGTTGGACTGGTTTGATTAAGTTCGCTAAAATCAGGCTTATATCCTCCTTTGAAGGTTAAATTTCGGAACCGGAAGCCGCCAGAACAAATTCTTTTTCTGATCGAAAAAGACCCGTTTTTGATGGTTAGTAGTAAATCCATAGAGAATTCACTCGTAATATCAAAGATGTTGAGCCTCGAATCATGCAAGCTTTTCAGTAATTTGTCCGCTGAAGAGCAAACGGATCTGAATAATGTTTCCAAGTCAATTGCGGTTGCAGCCGGGCAGGAAATCTTCACAGAGGGGGATGTTGGCGATAGTCTATATGTCATCCTTGAAGGCAAGTTTGAAATCTGTGCGGAGGTGAATCCGAATGGGAAAGTGGGAGTTTTAACAAATTTGGGACCCGGTGATTTTTTTGGGGAAATGGCCGTTCTGGATGATGAGCCACGTTCTGCAACGGCTACGGCTGTCACAGATTCCCATGTCTTGTTCATTCCTAAAGCCCATCTTCAGTCCATGCTTGATCGCTCGCCGAAGTTCGCCATCATTCTGATGCGTGAGTTCAGTCTTCGTCTGAGGGATTTCAATCAGAAATATCTGGAGGAGGTCATTCATGCCGAACGGCTAGCGATGGTAGGGAGATTTGCACGGTCCATTGTCCATGATTTCAAGAATCCATTGAACATCATCAGCTTGGCTTCCGATTTTGCCGGAGATAAAAACCTGAGCCCGACCAGCCGGAAGACCGCCTTGGACCGGATTCAGCATCAAGTGCAGCGAATAGGCAATATGATTAATGAATTGCTCGAATTCACCCACGAATCCAGTTCGACTATAGTGATGGAATCCGCGAGTTTTGGAGAATATGTCCAACAGGTAATTGAGGAATTACGGCTGGAAATCGAAGATAAGAGCATCGTGATCGAAATGCCGGAAAAAATGCCTGAACATCGAACACTCTTCGATCCGCGTCGGATGTCCCATTTGATCTATAATCTTTGCCACAATGCAGTCGAAGCCATGCCCGAAGGAGGACGACTGGTAATATCGATGGAGGTTCGGGATGACCACATCGTTACAAGTATCCGTGACACGGGCGAAGGCATTGATTCGAAGATTGAGAATCGGATTTTCGAAGCATTTGCCACTCATGGAAAGCAGAATGGAACCGGTCTGGGTCTTTCTATCTGCAAGAAGATAATTGAAGATCACAAAGGAAAGATCACTGCCAGGAATCTGACTGAGAGAGGCGCCTTATTCCAATTTCATCTTCCTCTTGCGGTGAGTTGTAAAATCAACATCCCTACGGATAACGACTGATATCCAGCTACTGAAGCACTACCAGACCGATGAATCGAATTCACCTTCTACCAGATCAAGTGGCCAATCAGATTGCGGCCGGAGAAGTGGTGGAACGACCGCGGAATGCGGTCAAGGAGTTAGTGGAAAATGCCATTGATGCAGGAGCGGATGACATTCGGATCGAGATTCAGGCCGGGGGACGCAGCCTGATTCGAGTTGAAGACAACGGAAGCGGGATGAGCCGCGATGATGCCCTTCTTTGTCTGGAGCGGCATGCCACCAGCAAAGTTAAAACTGCCGAAGATCTATTTCGAGTATCGACCATGGGTTTCAGGGGCGAAGCTCTTGCCAGTATTGCCAGTGTCGGACGCATGGTATTGCGGACACGGGAAAAGGATTCTGAAACCCCGGAAGGCGTCGAAATCACTGTTCACGGAGGAAAAATCATCGAAGTCGGTAGCGCACCCGGTGCCACCGGGACATCTGTTGAAGTCCGACAACTTTTCTACAATCTTCCGGCTCGAAAAAAATTCCTTAAATCTGAAGAGACGGAGAGAGCGCATATCCAGCATTACCTTACTTTGGCGGCGCTGGCACACCCCGGAATAAGGTTTTCCTTTCGGAACAACCAACGATCCATTTGGCAGTTGCCGGTTTGCCAAGTCGACCCCCTAAAAACGGATTCCATGATTCGTGCGTTGCGTGACCGATACCGCTCGGTTTATTCCAGCGACCCGATTTTGCTGGAGGTGGCCGGCTACACATCCGGGAGCGGGGACTTCTCCTTGGTTTCGGAACTTGATTACCTGAATCACCCTCCTGACGGCAGGCTGAGAATATGGGGACTGATCAGTCGTCCCGATGAATCACGCTCCAACCGGACGGATCTTCATTTTTTTGTTAACCGGCGACCGGTGGAAAGCAATCCGATTCACCGTGCGATCCGCGAAGCTTATCATACCGCCTTGATTAAAGGCCGTTATCCTCTTGGATGTCTATTCCTTGATCTGGATCCCTCCCAGATAGACATCAACATTCATCCGGCAAAACGTGAAGTGAAATTCCAGCGTGAAGGCCTGATCTGCGGATTCGTAACGCGGTCTCTACAGGCAGCCCTTCAGTGGCCCGGCTCTGGAACAGTCGACCCTCCCGGTTTAAAGTCTGAGATGGCGAGTGAGGCAGCAACACTCTCTCCAACACCAAAGCCACGACCTTTTTCTTCAAGAGAAAGTGAGACTTCTGTACAGGGAGAATTCATTTCTCCGGATCGAGTCCCTGATCAATCTCACCTCTCCAAAAAACCAGTTTTCAATCGGGCCTCAACCGATGCTGATTCTCGCGATAAGAGTGAGCAACCCACTACAGAAAGCGCGAAGCATCAGCCTGAAGAAAGGAATGACAACGAAATAGGCAGCAGCGACAAACAAAGTGAAAAAGTTATCTGGGTCAAACAAAAAAGTGAATCTTCCCCTGAACCCACAAGCACAAAGCAGACGGGTGCCGGAGTGGGGCTTTCTGATGTTCCTCTTCGATTTATAGGAGTCATCAAGAAAATCTACATCATCATGGAATCGGACAGAGGTTTGGTTCTCATGGATGCTCAGGCGGCCCATGAAAGGGTTTTGTTTGAAGAGATGCTGAGTCGCCTTGAATCAGAAGAAATCGCATCCCAAAAGCTGCTCTTACCGGAGACCGTGGAGGTGAACCATCATGATGCGATCATCCTGAAGGAGAACATGGAGACACTGTCCCGCTTAGGGGTAGGCCTGAGTGAATTCGGCAATCGTACGTTTCTGCTGGATGCGCTGCCGCCTTTTGTAAAAATCAACCAGGTAAGAAACTTCATCCTGCAACTGGTCGACCAACTGCAGGCAGCCGGTAAGGAGATCAATTCAATGCGTCTGGGAGAACAGGTCGTGGCACGCACGGTGAGCCGTCAGGCGGTGCTTGCTGAACACCCGCTTCCTCTTGAGGAGATGGAAACCCTGATCGGAAGGCTACAGAAATGCCGTATGCCCTATACCTCACCTTACGGTCGTCCCACATTGATTGAAATGAGCCAGAGAGAACTTGAACGCAAGTTCGGCCGTTGATCGATCTTCCTATACCGTGCTTGGTATTTTCGGACGATCGATTTCGGTGATTTTTGCCTTACTTAATAGAAACTCGACGACCTTTCTGGAAACAATGCGCTCGTAAACTTCCGAGATCGCATTCTGATCCTTGAGTTTTTTAATCATCTGTTTCGGTTTTATTTTGTAATGTTCGGCCATGTGCTGAATCTCGTGATTCACTTCTTCGGGAGCGGGCTGGATTTTCTCTTTCTCAGCAATTTCCCCCAGGACAAAGACCACTTTGATGCGTTCACGGGCACTGGTGCTTGCGGCATCATAGATCGCATCCTTGTGCTTCTCGATATCCTCGTTGCTCATGCCGCGATTCTGGTTTTCGCGAACGATATCGTAGACGGTGCTCTTGGTTTGCTGTTTGACAATGGATTCCGGCAACTCGCATTTCACCTGATCCATCAGGACTTTTATCACTTGGTTGCGCACATCACGCTCCTGAGCATTCTGTTGTTCCTGGGCAAGATTCTCCTTGAGGCCCTGCCTCAATGCTTCGATGGATTCAACACCGAAGGTTTTGGCGAACTCATCATTCAGTTCAGGAAGCGTCTTTTCCTTAACTTGGAGTAATTCCACTTCGTATCGGCCCTTTTTGTCCTGGATTTTCGGAGCCACAAAACTCGAAGGGAAATCAACTTCCACTGTTCGTTTGTCGCCTTTTTTCATACCGATCAATTGCTCGGTGAAACCGGGAATGAAGGAGTTCTCCTTAATTTCCAACCAGAAATTCTTTTGTTCGGTCAATCCTTTATAGGTTGGTGAAAAATCGGTGATCGGTTTGTCTTCACAGAATCCCTGATAATTGACAACAAGGAAATCTTCCCTCTGGGCTTCCCGGTCGACATCCGTGTAGCCTGTCTTCTTTTCACGAAGGATGTCGAAGGCACGTTGCATGTCATCCTCGGTTACATCCAGTTTTTCTTTTGTGATTTCCAAACCCACGTATTCCGGAAGCTCAAACTGCGGAGCAATCTCAATGGTTGCCGCGAATTCCAATGCCTGCCCACGCCCAAACTGAATTTCCTCGATATCCGGATGCCCTATAATATCCAGTTTATTTTCCTTAACAGCCTCTTGGTAAGCCTTCGGTATCAACCTACGCTTCACTTCCGAATCGATATCCTCCGCGTAATGCTGAAGAATTTTCACCTTGGGAGCTTTCCCTTTTCGAAATCCTGGAATTTTGGCATGACGGATGAATTCCTTGATGACCGATTCGAAATTTGAGTCCACTTCGGATGAGTCGATCTCAATACGCATCAATTTCTTACAAGGTGCCAGATTATCAATATTTACGTTCACTTAGTCAGATCTTTCGGTTTCAAGCACGTTCATTAATCAATGAATGAACGGATTGTCTTGCTCGCTTCTGTTATAGGAAAACTCTTGTTCCACAATTGAAAATCCAGCTTGGCAGGTTTAATCCCATAACGGAATAGACCTACCCATCCTCGAGGAACACCCCTCGTTGCTGAATCCAGCGAGTGGGAAAACCTAGAAAAGGACTTGAGGGTCGTCAAGACTCTGTTTATAGGAATTCTTGAATATTTTGAAAAACTAGTTTTGAGATCCATCATAAGAAGCATCTTAATCCTGATATTGTCGGTTATTCTCACGAGCGATACGCCGGCACAGCCCTCTGAAAAAGGAACGGCATCAACCTCCGAATTGGGGCTGAAAGTGACGTTTATTCCAAAGAATCCGCTAAAAAGCGATAATCGTCGGGATGTGAGAGTTCAGCGGAATCTGGCTGTTTATGTGCCAAAAGGGGAGAGTCCGACGCCTTTTCTTGGAAAAGGCGCTTTCCAGGCGATTTTTGAAGGAAGTCTGTCTGCCCCCATCCGAAGTTTCTACACATTCAAGTCGCGACATAACGGACACGTGAGGTTGGAGTTGAACGGGAAAACGATTATCGAAGCAGATGACTCCAGTGATGAGTGGATAGTTGGTAAACGGGCAAGGTTGAACAAAGGAGACAATTCCATTCGCCTAGTTTATGAGAGTCCGGCGGAAGGAGACGCCTATTTCCGAGTCTATTGGGAGCCTCGTCGTAAATCCTTAAGTCCCATTCCTGCCAAATTATTGAGTCATATTTCAAGTGAGGAAACCCGTGAAAGTAATGTGCGACGACAGGGTAGAGCCTTGATGGTTGAAAAACGCTGCTTTCACTGCCATGCACTTCCACAATCTGTGAATATGGCAGCAGAGAATGATTTCGGGGCTCCATCATTTAAAGGCATCGGCAGCCGTCTGAATCCGGAATGGATGGCCCGGTGGATTCTAGATCCTCAATCAATACGCAAAATTGCTGTCATGCCGAAAATGCTGCATGGAGAGACCGCAGCGAAAGATGCCCTGGCAATTGCAGCCTACCTGGGAAGTTTAAAATCGGTATCAGATCCAACAATTGATAATGCTTCCACCTCCCCGGAGTCTATTGAACATGGAGGGCCGTTTGATGAGGAATGGTTTTTTGAGGAATTAAGCTGCGGAGCATGCCATTTAGCACCTGAATCCAACGTATTGGGTGCCGACTTGATCTCCCTTCAGCATTTAGGTCAAAAATTCAAAAGAGGGGCTTTAGCCAATTTCTTAATGCAGCCGAATCGACATTATTCCAGAATTCGCATGCCGGATTTCAAATTAAGCATCGAAGAATCATCTGGTTTAGCAGCATTTCTTTTATCGGATTCTCCCCCTTTTTCTGAATCTGAATTATTCAGTGACCCGAACTTAGTGAAAATAGGGGCAGAAAAAATCCAAGCAGCTGGATGTCTGAATTGTCATGATTCGAAATCAACAAACCAATATTCCGCCAAAGCATTTGATGAATTCTCGGAGCAAAGTTTCGATCGAGGGTGTCTAGGCGAGGAGACAAAAACAGGAATCCCCCGGTATGAATTATCTCATTCAGAAAAATCTGCCCTGAAACATTTCGCAAGTCACAAAGGATTGAATATACCATCCCTTAGCCGCCCCTCTTCTTTTGAAACCGCTGAAATCCAGGTTAAGCATCTCAGGTGTCGTCAATGTCACGGGCATCAAGATGGGTTTCCTCCTGTCGACATCATTGGAGGCAAGATCGCACCGGAATGGATTCAAAAACTTCTTTCCGGGACGACGAATTTTAAAACCAGGCACTGGCTGAAATCACGAATGCCTGCGTTTCCAGCCTATGCCGAAGTTTTATCCAAAGGTCTCGCTGTTGCACATGGGTTTTCGCCGAAAACACCTGAACGCGAAGCCTTTGATCCCGAAGCTGCAAAGATCGGCCGAAAACTGGTTTCCAGCGACGGAGGATTCAATTGTGTTGCCTGCCACGCCATCTCCGATGCCCTGCCGACTGCCGTATTTGAAAGCGAGGGGATCAACTTGGCTTATTCCGTCAGGCGCTTGAATACGGATTACTTTCAACGCTGGATGGTCAATCCTCTGGGCATCAAGTCTCAAACGAAAATGCCCGCTTTTTTTGAAGGTGGATTCAGCCCCTTGGGAGAGTATTACGGAGGAGATACAAAGCAGCAGCTTCGAGCTATTTGGCATTACATGCGTTTGGAGGATAATATGCCTGCGCCCTTTGGATACGTGGCCCCCTCAGGGAAAACGCCCATTCAACAAGGCGATTTCGAATAAGGTGATCGGTAGGGCGTGCTGTCCCAGTACGCCGCGAATCGGTCGATGATATTCGTCAAGCGGCGCGCTGGGGACAGCGGGCCCTACCTTACAGATTCCCCATCTACCGGGCCTTCTGATCGAGCTCTTCCAGTTTCAGGCAAAAAAGGATTGATCAGGTAGGGCGTGCTGTCCCAGCGCGCCGCCTGGTAAATAATATGGCAATTCATGGCGAATTATCCTCGAATCATCGGCGCTCTGAGACAGCGAGCCCCATTGCGAATCGGTTAAGCCTGATCTGATCATCTCATGGAAAGCGGCGACTTCGTAGAACTCGTCGACGCAGTCCATACCGCTAATTATTTTGATCAAAAAACTCTGATATTCCGGTAGGTTTTGGACTGGGTGCGACGAAGTCGACGCATTGGATCGGGAGAGATCCTCGGGAGACCCGAGCAGCAGTTCCAGTGATCTGATAATTTATATCCTTAACCTCATGGCAGTGCAGCGAGCCCTACCTTTAATTCTTACTCCACCGTGCTGCGTTTTTCCATGATGGCATCGACGATCTTCTCAGCAAGTTCCGGTTTTTCAATCAGGATTTTTCGTGAAGCCTCCTTACCCTGCCCGATCAAATCACCATCGAACTGAAACCAGGCCCCCCGCTTGGTGATTACTCCGTTGCTCAATCCGGCATCCAGAATACTGCCTTCCTTACTGATACCGTAGTTGTACATGATATCAAACTCGGCTTCGGTGAAGGGAGGAGCCACCTTGTTCTTCACGATCTTGGTTCTAACATGATTGCCGATCACAGTATTTGAAGCATCTTTCAGTATCTCACGTCTTCGGATATCTATCCGGACACTCGCATAGAATTTCAACGCCTTACCACCTGAAGTGGTCTCAGGGCTGCCGAACATCACGCCGACTTTTTCCCGAATCTGATTAGTGAATATACAGGTGGTGTTCGCCTTGCTCAGAACCCCAGTCAGCTTGCGCATAGCTTGACTCATCAACCGGGCCTGCATACCCATAGTCGCCATGCCCATTTCGCCTTCCAACTCAGCCTTGGGAACCAGAGCCGCCACTGAATCGACAACAATGACATCCAGTGCGTTGGATCGAGCCAGCGTTTCACAGATGGTCAGCGCTTCCTCACCGCTGGCTGGTTGGGAAACCAGAAGATCATCAAGGTTGACTCCAAGGCGTTTTGCATAAGCAGGATCCAAAGCATGCTCCACATCAATAAAGGCCGCCAGACCACCGTTTTTCTGAGCACTGGCAATCACATGAAGCATTACCGTTGTCTTGCCCGACGATTCCGGTCCAAAGATCTCGATGATTCGGCCACGTGGAATACCACCAACTCCCAAGGCCAAATCCAGAGACAGCGCACCGGTCGAAATGACTTGCATTTTCCGGTTGGAACGGCTGTCGCCCAACCGCATGATGGCCCCTTCACCGAAGGACTTGTTGATGGCAGCAAGCGCAGTGTCCAGATCGCGATTCCTGACCTCTTTTTCAGCGTTCTTACCGCTTTCTCCGGATTTCTTTTCAGGCGAGGTTTTTGATAGGGATTTCGCTCCCGGTTTAGTGCTGGATTTTGCTGCCATGGTCTGATTTGAGTATGAAAATGGATTTCCTCCCCTGTCTAATCGGTGTGGCATTCCAAGTCAACTGTCGTATCCTCATTTCATGCCGGGGATCAGGTTTTCCCCTCCTTGTTCAGCCATTCAATCCTCATGAGAACAATTCTACAAGGAAAAAGATTTGATTAGGGAAACTCGATTCGATAAGCCTTTGACATGTTTTCACACATAGTCATTTTCTGGACGAACCCCGATCAACCCAATGCTGCAGAAGAACTGATTGAGGGAGCCGAACATTACCTTCGACCGATACCGGGCGCTTTTGCCTTCCATGTCGGTAAAACGGCATCCAGTCCCCGCGAGGTGGTGGACCAATCCTATCAGGTAGCTCTCAATATTGTATTTCCCGATAAAAAAACCCAGGACGACTACCAGTCACACCCGCTCCACATAGAATTTATCGAGAAAATCTTCAAACCACGGGTCAAAAAAGTCGTCATCTACGATTTCGAGTCTTGAGTCTCAGAATGAGATTTGGGTCGTATTGCCTATGAAATACGCGGAAAACAGGGTTGAATTCGAAGTGAGACCATCGGCTGAAGACAGCCGATTCTACAGCTGACCCTCACCGCACTTTTATTCGGGGGTGATTAAAAGTG
>DUCD01000335.1 GCA_012959985.1 Verrucomicrobiales bacterium
TCCAGGCAGTACACCGCAATATTCGAGTGCCCTTTCAGGCAATTCGACCCTCCGCCGTTTTCGGCCGGCGTTTACAGTGCCCACTGGGCCGTGCTGTTACATGGTCTGGGGACGATTATCACAACCGTAAGGTGCCTGCGGTCGCTGTGATCACGGGTGGTGGCCAAGCCCTTTAGAGGGCCGGAAACCGTACCGCCAAAATCCGCACCTGACCGAATGCAATGAGGCTAAAGCGACAGCGTAATGTGCTAGAATCCGGCTCATGTGAATCCGCTTCATCGAGAAGCCGGGGGAAGCGAGGAAAAGTCTACCGACGCACGGACTAGTCCTGATGAAAACTACCGGTCCCAGCGTGAGAGTTCGTGCCCCTTCTTATATTGGAAGCCGACCTCGCTACTCCGAATCGTGCTGGCGTGACCGTCCACGAAAAGAGCAGTCGCTCGACCGCCGTGCCGATTCACAATCCTCGACGGCAAAGTGGTATACGACCCATTGTTCGGTGTGCGAAAGAATACTGTCCGGTAAATCGACCACTGCTTCTGTGGATCCGTTGTCGCCTTCCATTTGTCCGGATCCCTTTCGCGTGGATTCTCAATCACAGCGGAGTCGGCCAAATGTACCGTATCCGTCGGCTTCCGGACGCTGTTGAACTTGATCTCCTGTCCTTGCTTCGGCAACCAAACACTCAACTCATGGTAATTGAGCCCAATGCCAAAACCATGCTTTTCGTTCACAGTGGGACATTGATTCACTTTCCGATTCTTAGAGTATTGCTTCAAGAGATCGGGCCACCAGCGATGGCCTCCGTTTCGATCATCCGTGACCACCTTATCCCCTAGATTCCGATCATTAACCGCGAGTGGGATCATCGACTCATTATTGTCATCCTTATACATCAGCATCGCGATCCCAATCTGGCGCTTGTTGTTGACGCATTTGATCATCTTGGACTTCTCCTTTGCTCGGCCCAGAGCTGGTAACAGCATACCGGCGAGTATCGCAATAATGGCAATCACGACGAGCAATTCAATCAAGGTGAATCCTTGTCTGCATCCAAAATTATAAGTTCGTTTGTTTTTCACGGGGCAGTATATTATGAGGATTGCATGAGAATGGTCACTTTTCAAGGAATACTCTCGGCCTGCTTAGTATGCGTCGTGAATAAAGACATTCCGGCAATTCGCATTGTTCGTGAATGGTGATGCGTTTTTCAGACCGTTGCCACTGTCGAGTGAAGCGAGATAAAGTCTACTCTATCAAGCTCACATGTTGCAGAGCCTCTGCGTGGCTTAAGTTCCGCTTTCCGCCCGTCGCAGCTCGGGCAGATTCGAACGCTCCCGCGGTCGAGCGTATCGAGGGACCCCAACATGATCGGATCCCGGTAAAACTTTCCATTCCGCTCCACTAGCGATCGAAACTGAGCCCGCGCAATCATTCCACTCGGTTCCACCAGCTTTACCCGCGTAAACATTCCACGCGGTTCAGGCCCAATCTGTTCATTGCTATCCGAGAGGAACACGGGTACACATCGTTGACGTCGACTGTGTGTTTGTTTTTCTTAGGGAAGCTGCTAGAGGCGACGGGCCAGCCTTAATGGAAATCGATTCATTTGTGGATTTCCACGTGCGAGTTTGATATAAACTCATTGAGGCATCGCTTATCGCAATGAAGGTTTGTAGGCAGGAGGGAATACTCTGTCTGGATTCCGCTTTTCACTCTGCCAAGTTCCAGTCATCAATTGCTCACTGATTGAATTCGTCGGTAAAGACGGGCGAGTTCTTATCAGCGGATGCAGTCCTGCAAAGATGGATGCTACTGAAGTGTTTGTCACCGAGATCTGTGGCAAACCCAGGATGAGCTTGCTTTAATCACACAGATTGGAATTAATCTGAATGCACGAATGATAATATCGACGCTTAAAATGCTAGGCCAAGCAATGCTTCACTCTTACCTATGCCTATTTCTTCTCAGCGCCTGCTCACTGGCTCTTGCCGATGAACAAGCAAGCAGCGACGACCTTCTCGTTACCACTGAGCTCGTCAAACTGGGAAAGCTCTCCGGGGATGATTTGCTTAGCCTCGTGCAGAAACAGACCTTCAATTACTTCTGGGAAGGTGCGGATCCCCATTCCGGGATGGCCTTGGAGCGCTATCACGTCGGAGGCAAGTCCTCGAGGCGTAGTCGGCAGGTGGTGACCACTGGCGGCTCCGGCTTCGGATTGATGGTGCTACTGGTTGGAGCTGAGAGAGGGTTTGTCAGCCGCAAAGCCGTAGTCGAAAGGATCGTCAAGATCGTGGGGTTTCTCGAAAATGCTGACAAGTTTCATGGAGCCTGGTCGCATTGGTTAGATGGGAAGAGCGGGAAGGTAGTGCCATTCGGGAGTAAAGATAACGGCGCTGACTTGGTGGAAACCGCCTTCCTTACCCAGGGACTTCTCGCTGTCCGGCAGTATCTAGTCTCTGGAAACCAATCCGAACGGAAACTTGCAAGTCGGATAGACAAGTTATGGCGTGAGATCGAGTGGGACTGGTTTCGCAATGGCGGTCAGAATGTTCTCTTCTGGCACTGGTCTCCGGAACACGCCTGGGAGAAGAACCACCGTATCCAGGGCTACGATGAATGTCTGATTACTCATGTCCTCGCCGCAAGTGCTCCGACGCATTCCATTCCTCCTAAGGTCTATCACGCGGGTTGGGCACGTGATGGAAGCATTGCCAATGAGGTCGTCAAGAAGAAGAGTGGCAGCCTGGTACTGACTTTGAAACACAACGGAGCTGGTGAGAAGGGCGGTCCGCTTTTTTGGGCCCATTACTCCTATCTCGGCCTGGACCCGCGTGGCTTGAAGGACCGCTATGCTCACTACTG
>DUCD01000336.1 GCA_012959985.1 Verrucomicrobiales bacterium
TTGTCCGGGGTCGACGCCCCCGGCTTCAGGAACAAAATCATGTCCAAGGCCTTTTCAAACTTGAAGCTGGCCGCGGTGAGGCCGGATTTGATATCGTTCTGGTCATGCCAATCCCAGATCCAATTGCCCAGAAATTCCATCGAACCCCCGTCTTAACTTAGTGCCAATTGGGACAGACTCCAATTAGAAAGATACAGTGATATCGATTTTGAAAAATAGGGTCAGACGTGAACTTCTAACCTCTTTTCTAGCAATGAGCGGCGCTTTGCTGGCAGGTGCATGCAGTCTGGATGTTGCTGGAACAAATGAACCGCGGAAGCCAAATGTTCTTTTCATCGTGGTCGATGACATGAATGACTGGAGGACGGGACTTGGGGGATATTCCGGAAAGGTCTATACGCCCAATATGCAGCGTCTGGCCGACATGGGAATAGCATTCACTAATGCCCATGCCGCCTCACCTATCTGCTGCCCGAGTAGAGGCGCGGTTTTGACAGGACTAAGACCCTCAATCAGCGGCATCTACAATAATAACCAGTGGTAGAAGCCCCACATGCCGGACGTAAAGACCCTCCCGCAATATTTTAAGGAAAACGGTTACCATAGTGCAGGCGCCGGCAAGATTCATCATCATACATGGGGCAGCAATCCCCCATGTCAGTGGGACGAATACAAAGAAAGGATCAGTGACAATCAATGGCTCAGGACTAATCGTTTGGCTCATCCTTCGTATGAGGGGAAAACCCCTCCTGTGCCTGAAGGCTATCCTTTCAATGGTCTAAAATATCAACGCTCAGGTGGATTCGATTGGGGGATACTCGATAAAAAGGAAGATCAGTATGGTGATGCTGTCGCTGTCACTTGTGCGATCGATTTCCTGAACCGTAAACAAGAGAAACCGTTTTTCCTGGCCTGCGGAATATATAGACCACATTTGCCATGGTATGCGCCAAAGAAGTATTTTGATCTGTATCCGCTCGATCAAATCAAACTACCCACTGTCCCTGACGATGACCTCAACGATATCCCTCCTGAGGGACAAAAGATATCCAAGGCCAGGCGGGACGCTTTCGATCTCGTCAAGTCTTCAGGCAAATGGAAAGAGGCCGTTCAAGCCTATCTTGCCAGCATTTCGTTTACTGATGCCCAAATGGGTCGACTGCTCGATGCCTTGGAAGCCGGCCGGCATGCAGAAAATACAGTGATCGTTTTCTGGTCGGATCATGGCTGGCATCTGGGAGAAAAGGACCATTGGTATAAGTTTACCCTCTGGGAGGAAAGTACGCGCGTGCCGTTCTACATCGCAGGTCCAGGAATCAGCAAGGCAGGGAAAGTTTCACGGTCGGTTTCACTAATGGATATTTATCCGACCCTCATCGAATTATGCCATCTTCCAGAAAAACCAGAACTCGATGGCAGATCCTTGGCGCCTCTGCTCGAAGACCCTTTGGAAGAATGGCCCTTTCCTGCAATAACGGAATATAAACCGGGGCAATTTGCGGTCCGGTCCGAACATTGGCGCTACATACGGTATCAGGACGGCACGGAAGAACTCTACGACCATCGCCTCGACCCCAATGAATGGAACAACCTCGCAAGCGATACTAACTTTACCCAAGTCAAAAAGGATCACGCCCAATGGATACCTGAAACCATTGCTGCGCCTGCGCCTCCCGAGTCGGCCTATGAAGTGGATTGGAAACCATACACATGGAAGAATAAGGCAACCGGCAAAGTAGTGGACGGGAAAAGGTGACTTAATCCGTTTCTCTTCCCCCAGGCGCACGTTAACGCCCTTGGACAACAAAGCGGTTGAAGACTAATGTTGATCAAGAAAAACAAATCAATCTCTGTTAGAAATGGAATTGTTATGTGGTCACTGCATCACTTGAACCTAGGTATCGTTTCTTTTGATCTAATAGGTTACTCTGGGGGAGTGCAACCGCTGCGCCGCATAGGCTAAATGCGACCTCTTTATACAGGAGAGTAATAAATGATTCGAAAATCCATTTTGATGCGGGTAAATCCCGATCAACACGAAGAATACACCAAGCGTCACAACCCCATTTGGGAAGAATTGGAAGCGATACTCAAAGCTCATGGAGTGCATAATTACTCGATTTTTCTTGACCCCAAGAGTAGTCATCTTTTCGGGTATCTGGAAATCGAAGACGAAGCCCGATTTGAAGCCATTGCCCAGACCGATGTCTGTAAACGTTGGTGGAAATACATGCGCCCTATTATGCCCTCCAACCCGGACAGCAGTCCCATTGCCAAAGAACTTGTGGAAGTATTTCATATAGATTAATTTTTCACTGCTGTCCAAAACAACTTCTTTTGGTTTGAATAGACTTTTATTCAAGACAAGGACGCAATATGAACAGAATACAACCAATGAAAGTCCTGCTGTTGCTTTGTTACGCTTATGGCATGCTATTCACGGTTGCGCCTATACAGGCGTCCGAAGCAAAAAGAAATACCAGCGCGGCGCCCAACTTCCTGATTATCATTACAGACGATCAGCGTTATGACGGTATGAGCTGCGCTGGGAATAGTATTCTTAAAACACCGAACATTGATCGAATTGCCGAGGGTGGTATGCGCTTCACCAATGCCTTCGTTACTCAGTCCCTCTGCGCACCGAGCCGGGCGTGCATCCTGACCGGCAAATACTCTCACGCCAACGGTGTTTTGAAAAACAGCTCCAGATGGAAGCGCCAGCCCATCCTCACCGACACCCTGCATGAGGCAGGCTACGAGTCCGCTTACATCGGCAAATGCCACAAGGGCACGAATTTGCTGAAAACAAAATTCACCCACTGGTTAGGCTTCAATGGACAAGGCGCTTATCACGATATGGGGTTGCTGGATTTTGACGGCAAAAAGGTAACATCCAAAGCCCACACCACTGGCCGGTTGGCCGATCTTGCGGTGACGTATTTGGAGAAGCACTGCAAATCACCCTTCTGTCTGTTCCTTGCCTTCAAGGCGCCGCACATTCCCTATGAGGCGGACAGCAAATACACGAGCGCATTCAGCGACGCTCAGATTCCGTATCCGCCCAATTGGGACGAGGGCACGAAGAACAGGCCCAATGCGGTCAAGGTGGCGCCCCAAGTGAAAGATCTGGATTTCGTCAAGGGACGCTATCGCCTGTTATTGGGTGTGGATGCGGCTGTGGGCAAATTACTCGACTCATTGACCCGACTGAATCTGGACGAAAACACCGTCATCATTTTCACCAGTGACAACGGGTTTTTTCATGGCGAATTCAAATTATGGAACAAGCGATTCATGTATGAGCCTTCCATCCGCGTTCCCTTGCTGATCAAGTATCCCAAGCTGATCTCGGAGACAAAAACCCATGACGCCATGACCCTGAATATTGATCTGGCCCCCACCATCCTGGACCTGGCCGGTCGTCACTCAGATGAAATGCAGGGGCGAAGCCTGGAGCCCTTGTTGACCAACAAAGACGTTCCGTGGCCCAAAGATTTTTACTACGCCTACTACGAGCATGCTAAAAAGAACTCGTCTATCAGCGACAACGGCATTCGCATCGGCGCGGCCCCAGCCCACCGCGGCATTCGCACCGAGCGCTACAAGTACATCGAATACTATCTCGGACGGCCCTTTGGCAGCAACGAACCAAACTACGAACTTCTCGATATGCTAAAAGATCCTCACGAACAGAAAAATTTGTATGACAATCCAGAATACCATACGGTCCTAAAGGATTTACGCGCCAGGATGGCAGCAATCCGGAAAGAAACAAATGATCCGACAATTAATGCAGAGCAATAACTAAAAGGAATGACTTCCATGAAAACAAAATACCGAACCGGTTTGACGACCGCAGTCTTCATCACGACTGGCTTCCTCACCACAACCTGCGATTTATCCGCGGCGAAGCCGCAACTGGATCAAACGTCAAATGCCAGTCCGGCTCGGACTTTGCCCAACATTCTGTTCTTTCTTGTTGATGACCTGGGTTGGTCAGACGTCGGCTGCTTTGGCAGTTCGTTCTACGACACACCCAACATTGATCGCCTTGCAGAAGAAGGAGTCCGATTTACTGACGCCTATGCCGCCTGTCACGTTTGTTCTCCGACAAGAGCAAGCATCCTTACTGGAAAGTATCCCGCACGCTTAAATCTCACAGATTGGCTCGGGGGCAGAGGGAATTTTCCGTTCCAGGTATTAGCGAATGCCGAAAAAGTCATGAAATTGGACAGTGACGAGACCACCCTTGCGGAAGTGTTGAAAGGTCTGGGTTATGAAACAGCGTTGTTCGGGAAATGGCACCTTGGAAGGGATACTGACCCAACGGAACACGGCTTTGATGTCCATGTCCCGCATTCCGTTAATTCCAACCTCGGAAGGAGAGGTTTTCTGAGTCCCAAGAAAATTCCCGGGCTGGATGGGGGTGAGTATGTAACAGACCGTTTGGCTGAATTGGCGGCAGAATATATTGAAGAAAAGAAAGACAAACCGTTTCTTTTATATATGTCCCACTTTTCTGTGCACGATCCGATTCAAGGAAGGCCCGATCTGGTTGAGAAATATAAAAAGAAATTGGCGGGTAGGCCGCCGCAGGCCGGACCTTACTATATACTCGAAGGGAATCCTGACAGCCCGACCAACCCTTCCAGAGCTGAATTGGATGAATTGATAAAACTGCCGGAGTATGCAGATACCTACAAATCCTATCCTAACGACTTGGTGAAGGTGAAACAGAAACAGGACAATGTTCAATTCGCCGGAATGGTCGAGAGTGTTGATCAGAGCCTCGGAACACTTGTTGCAAAGTTGAAAGAACTGGGTCTTGAAGAAAACACCATCATTTTCTTCATGTCCGACAACGGGGGCATGTCGGTGATGAACGGCACTCCTGGATATAAAACAACAAAAGATAACATAGATGCTCGTACGTCCTCTTCCAATCTTCCACTGCGGGGCGCCAAGGGTTGGCTCTACGAAGGCGGAATCAGAGTTCCGATGATTGTGAAGTGGCCGAAAGAAGGCAAAAAGGGCACCGTTTGCGATGAGCCTTTGATCAGTGTTGATTTCTATCCTACGATTCTGGAGATGATCGGCGCGGAAAACCAAATCAAAGACATCGACGGGAAAAGCTTCACCCGTTTATTGCGGGGCAAGAAAATGGACAGAGGTCCCATCTATTGGCATTTCCCGCATTACAGTAATCATGGGATGCAGAGTCCGGGCGGCGCCGTTCGTGACGGCGATTACAAACTGCTCGAATATTTTGAAAACGGAACGGTTCAGCTCTTCAATTTGAGAGACGACATGGGTGAGCAAAACGATCTATCCAAAATTGAAGTTCAGAAGGCCGCGGAACTCACCGCAAGGCTTCATCAATGGCGCAAAGATGTAGATGCGCAAATGATGCCCCCCAATCCCGAATATGACCCTGCGCTCGACCCATGGTCAGGAAAGGATACATCTAAAAAGGTTAAGGATCATCGTTAAGGCGCAAAAGGAAAATCAGTTTAACTGTCCAGAAGAGAAAAAGATCCTCGCGCAGAGATGCGGTGACGCAGAGGAAGAGACTAGATATTCCAGTGGAAAAACACAGCGCCTCAGCCTCTCTGCGCGAGGATCATTTCCAGCACATGGGAAGAGACAAGCTGGCGCTTCGGTAACGAGCAGTCGAGCATTGGGTCCCCGCTAATTGTAGGGGATAGTTTGTGCTTTTATTTTTCAGCCCGTGCAAATTCAAGCGCCGTCATGTACAACCGGAACGGTATGAACTCTAATTTCTGGGCCGCCGATGTCGCCACCGGCCTGGCAACGATCCGCCGCGATGGTTTCGCGCCCATGGATGCCGATGCCGGAGGAGGCGCTTTGACAACCCGCCCTGTGACTTTCAAGGGCAAGTATCTGTTCGTGAATGTGGACTGTCCTAAGGGCGAACTGAAAGCGGAAGTGCTCGACGCCAACAATAATGTGATCGAACCGTATACACTCGCCAACTGCAGCCCCATTTCCGGCGACTCGACCCTCACGGTCCTGACCTGAAAAAAAGATTTTTCAGCATTGTCGGGACAGACGGTCCGTTTCAGGTTTCACTTAACAAACGGAAGCCTCTATGCTTTCTGGGTCAGCCCTGTGCAATCCGGCGCCAGTTTCGGCTATGTAGGCGGCGGCGGCCCGGGGTACACTGGGACTAGAGATACAGTTGGAATGCCTCCTGCCAATATCAAGTCCAGGTATTTTAAGAAGATATAAGATGTTTAAAATCGTTTATCCGTTATAATTTCAATTCACTTGAATAGATACTCGCAATCTCACACGAGTCAGTTCAAACGTTCTACTTTAAGAAAGAGGGAACCAATGGACGGCGACGACCACAGTTGGGGATTCCTGAGCTACCCATTGCAACAGACGGGAACATTGGCTACCGCCATGAACAGACTCGTGCCGCTATTTATACTTTGTGTCGCAGTGTTTGCTGCACACGCCCGCGGCCGCGACGGCGCTCCCATCTCATACCGAGTCGTCCGTGTCCCGGATGCCTGGCTGGCGACTGCAGAGGTCGGGGGCAGTCAGCTCCGTTTTGCCGGGGACATGCGCCTCGGCGACCTCAATGGTGACGGCGCAGCTGATCTGCTTATTTACCGGTCGGCCGAGGGCGGTTTCAAACCGTGTTTCATGGCGGCGCTGACAGTCGACGCGAAACCGCTTTGGCAGATCGGCAGCGGCGGCGGCCAGCCTGTGCGGCCCGGATCCGTGCTCGTCCACGACATTGACGGCGATGGCGCGGCGGAGGTCATCTGCTTCTTCTTGAAGGACGGACCCGCAGGCACACCGGAAGACCTGAAAAACGTCGTGGTGCAAGTTCGCGACGGCCGTACCGGCCAGGTGTTGAGGGAAGCGGCACCGCCAGAGATCACCCAGCGCCGCGGCAAAGGGGCCAACTGGGTGCATCACCGCATTCAGGCCGCCAACTTTCGCGGGCGGCCGCGGGCGCAGGATTTTGTGGTCAAACTCGGTGATACCGTCGTCGCGTTCACCGATGGGCTGATGGTCCTGTGGACGTATCGCGTCAAGTGGAACAAGTACGGGACGCATTCAGCCTACATTCCCGCGGTCGGGGACATCGACGGAGACGGCCGCGACGATGTCGTTGGCGGCTACTATTTGCTGAATCATAAGGGCGAGTCGCGCTGGGAGAAGCAGCTCGGCAAGCACATGGATTCCGTCGCCATCGCACCATGGGACGACGGTCGCATGCGGGCAATCTGCTCGGGGTATGGG
The DNA here is from genome assembly GCA_012959985.1 of Verrucomicrobiales bacterium. Taxonomy (GTDB): domain Bacteria; phylum Verrucomicrobiota; class Verrucomicrobiia; order Limisphaerales; family DUCD01; genus DUCD01. The sequence continues at coordinate 7,279 of DUCD01000336.1, forward strand.
CATGTCGTGAGTGCTGACGGCAAGGTCATCCTGAAGCTCGGCGAGAAGATCGTGCCGCACGGCCAGGAAGCGCGGATTGCCGACTTTCTGCCGGATTCACCGGGGCCTGAGATGATCATCCGCTGCAATGGGCATAAACCGGACGTCATTACGGTGGCGAACACTGGTGTCGTGCTGCACCGCTTTGTGCTCAACGATTCCCCCAATCACACGGGCATCGAAGCCATTCACTGGTTTGGGGCTGGCGAGCCTGCACTGCTCTACAATGGCGGCGTGCTCTGGCACGGCGACGGCCGAAAGTTCGCCGAACTTTCCGGGCTGCCGAAGCCGGTCGGCGACCGCAAAATGGGCTGGTATCACTGTATCCCCGCGGATGTCTGCGGGGATGCGCGGGAAGAGGTCGTTATCTACAATCCGTGGGACTCTCGGATCTGGATCTACACGGCCGCGGGGTTGAATGCGTCGGCCTACAAAGGCTACAAGGCCGGTCCTCGCCAGTACAACGTGCGGCTGATGGATTGAGTCGTGAATAGACGCAACGTATCTAGAGTATTCCGCGTCTTGCGTTGCCTCGGACGCCCCGACACATCAAATCAAGCCGACATCGAGAAGAAAATAATGGGACAGGCCTGAATGGGATTAAGTTAAGGCATTTTGTTCCGTCCTGATTGGTTTTCCATTGTCCGGGGTTAACACCCCCGGCTTCAGGAAAAAAATCATGTCCAGGGCCTTTTCAATCTTGAAGCGGGCCGCGGTGAGGCCGGATTTGACATCGTTCCGGTCATGTCAATTAGAGTGAATCCGGTTTCAGAATGGATACCCCAAAGTCCTTTACCTGCACATCGATTATTCGATCCGCACTCGGAAGATCCGGTGGGTGCCGCGAACCGGATCATTGACGGTGGCGTCCTCGCCGCTTCCCATGATCGCGGGCAGGGGCGTCCATTTCGGGGCATTCAGGGAGTTTTTAAATTCCGGAAAATAGGACAACCCTTCCTGGGTGGAGAAGGAAAAGGAAAACGTTTCATCGGCAATTGTTGGATCCACGAGATCGAAATTTTCAGGAATCACTGGAGGTGAGGAAGCGGGAACAAAGAGAAGGTAATTCGTGGCAAGTGTCCACTTCTTGGTGAATTCCTGCAGGGGGCCATCCACAGTAAGGCGTAGGGTGTTCCTTCCCTCCAGGTCGACTTCAATGAGATTCCCCTCCCCATCGCTGAGTGGGACATACATATGCCGCTTTAGGCTCACCGTGCTGGGGATATTGAATTGGCCGAGCTTTGTGAGGTTTTGGTTAAGCGAAGTGGGATCTCCAGTAATTCGGTCGAGGCTTAGAACTTGTTCGGCTCGGCTGGCAACGCGGAGGTAAACATTCTGTTTTCCCGGGCTGAAGCCACGGGTGAAATTCCACCACTCTCCGGTTTCTGTGCGGTAGACTTCCTGTTCCTCCAGATTGGCGGCCACGTAGGCCTCACGGCGCGTATCCAGCGAAAACCGGACTCCGACCGCATCACAATACCGATAAAACGAATCGTCGTTCCCCAAATCCAGAAAGCTTGAGAAATCCGAATAATCCACATCGGGCATTCCCACCGTGTCGGCATACCCGGCGGCTCCGAATGGAATCACGAAACCACTGAAATCGACGTTGGTAAGGTCCGGTAGTTCCAGGAATTTCCCGCCGGCTACGGGAAAGGTCCCATTGATGAAATCGCATATCGGTTCTCCAAAGTTGTAATCTTCGGCCTCAATCACCAGGAATCCGTCGTCTTGGAATTTTTTCGGTTCAAAAGTGTCAAAGGTGAAAATATTGCGAGTGGTGATGCCTTCAGGGGTGGCCAACTGAATCTCCGCTCGGTAGACTTGGTTTGGCTTAAGTCCTCGGTAGGCGATGGATCGATTGTTGGCTTCTCCGATGATTTCGAGTTCTCCCGAGACATCCCGGCCATTAAGGAGGACTTGGGTGGCGGCCGAGTCGATTTCTGAGTCGGTCAGCGTGGTGGCTCGGAAGGTGAGACCGTTTTGGGCGGGGTGAAAATTGGCATTGGAAGTCGGTGACCGATCAACCACTTGAGGCGCTCCGGCAATTCCATGGGGAGTGGCGGGTGCCGAGACCCTGAGTGGGAGGGATTCTTGAGCCACGAAATTGTCAAAGGTGATATCCGCGTGGGACTCCGACTGGGTCCAGGCTTCCGTATCGGTTCCCCGGTGAAAGGCAACGAGCCCCGCAGCCCCGGAGGGATACAGGTCCAAGTTATCCGCGATGATTTCAGAGAGTGGGGTGGTGAGATCTTCCAGATCATATAGAGAGGCCTTGAGGGTGGGGCCGATGAAGGAAGCGGTAATCCGGTAGGATCGGTCCGGATTCATCTTGATGTTTTCGGTGACGATGAATTGATCGGCAGCTTCGTTGGTGATCCGGTCGATTTCAAATTCGCCATAGGGCTGACTGGTGGAGGGATTGATATAACACATGATGATATAGCCGGTAGTGGTGCCCAATCCGACATCGTTGAGATGCACTGCCAAACCAAATCCCTGGTCCAGGGTATTATCCCAATCCACCAAGTCCACCGCGACAAAAGTATCGGTATAGGCGATGGTATCTGCGCGAAAACTCACGACACGAGCCTGACCGGCATCGATTGCTTGCGGAGCAGGGGCAACCAATCGGTAACCTCCATCCGGAAAGGTGAAGTTAGCCGGGGGGCCGATGGAAATTGCCCCCAGTGGATCGCTGCGGGTCCAACCGACGTCATCTCCGTCATCAAAAACATCGTAAATTTGTGCTGATGCTCTCCCGGGAGTGATCCCCAGGACAATGAGCAGGCATAGAAAAAAGGCGGAAGGTGTTGGCTTGTGGCACATGGGAAACAAAGATCGGTGGAGAATTCCGAGTGGGCAAGAATAAAGCATCAAAGCACGAATGAATAAATTGGGTGACAGTTAGACGGGAGAAAGAGTGGGTCACCCAACCGGCCACCGTAAACACCCAAAACCGGAACATGACCAATAAACCCGTAATTTATTCATAAATACTTATCATTGAACTGCTTAAATGTAGATATGTTTTTTGGAAAAGACAGGCTTGAGTTTTCCTCCAAGGTTCTCCAGCAGGATTATATTTTTCTCCTGAAGATACTCGATCACCGACTGTTGTTCCTGATTTACCCAACCCGCAAGCATGCAAACTAGAAACTGAACCCGAATTTCCATCACCCCATTCAATCCGCGTAACTCTTTGAAATTCAACCTCAAATTGCGTACGCCCGAATAATTTGACCGTACCCCACTTCAATCAACATCATTACAAATATTCAGTTAGGTTTCCTGGTGGCTTGCCTCCCCCCAACACTTCCCGGAGCATCTCCCTGAGTTCGGCGATTGTGTAGGGCTTCTGAAGAAATCCAGCCAACCCCTTACCCATGAAACGCTGGGTGGTTTCCTGCTCGTTGTAGCCACTGCAAAGAATGATTTTGATTTTGGGGCAAAGACGGCGCATCTCACGAAAAGTCTGTTCACCATCCATATGGGGCATTGTCAGGTCGAGGAGCACACAGACAATCTCGTCACATTCACGAAACACTTTCAACGCTTCACGACCGTCGGGCGCTGTTATCACAGCTGAACCCTATACGTTCAAGCATCTGCTTACCCGTGGCGCAGACCGTCTTCTCGTCATCGACGATCAAAATGAGACCGCTACCGCGCCAGCCTTTCTGTTTGATCGGATCCTTCCTTTCGCCCACAGAACCGTTTTCGGGCAGTTCATTGACGGGGAAGAGCACCTTGAAGGTCGTACCTCTGCCAACCCTGCTGTAGACTTTGATTGCGCCTGTGCATCGGAAAAACTTCGTCTACGTTGGAAATGAAGAAGTTGGAGAAATCTGAATGATCCTTAATGATTCCGCTATTCTAGATGTATAAGTCAATTGCGATGCCGTGTCTTGACGTTTAGAAATTTGTTTCGGTGTATTTTTCAACCGGGTGGTTTTCTCCTTGCGTTTATCCGAGTTTCCATTCTCCCAAGAGGTGATTTGTATGCACCTTTGTCGGCCTGCCCACCCTTCTCTTCCGACTCGAATCATATGTGCAATTGGATCTGGGATTGACATAACCAGACCGATGACAAATCCGGCCTCACCGCGGCCAGCTTCAAGTTTGAAATGACCCCGGACATGATTTTGTCCCTGAAGCCGGGGACGTCGACCCCGGACATGATTTTGTCCCTGAAGCCGGGGACGTCGACCCCGGACATTGGAAAACCAATCAGGACGCAACAAAATTCCTTAACTTAGCAACCTTCGGGACTAGGTCTTGAATAAAAGCTGAGAAACGGCAATTTTGGTTCGATGCTGGAAAAGGAAAATCCTGTTAGTAATAGACAATCATTGCCACTTTGTGGGCGACTGCGATAGTTTTCCGGGGATGAGAATCACGATATCGGACTGGATGAACAGAAGCTTGCTCCTAGGTGTGTGTGGAGTGCTTTCACAAGCGACGCTGGCGGTGGAGATTGACCATTTGCAGGGAGAGATGGCGGGAGAGGCGACCTCGAACAGCGTCATTCTTCAGTCTCGCTTGACCGGGGACGCTATTGACGCGAACGGGGATGTCCCGGGCGCTGTGGGATTCGCGCGTTTTGAAATTGCGGACAACACCGAGTTTCGTAATTCGACTCTGACGCCCTGGGTCAAGACCAGCGCCAAAAATGATTTCATGACGAAAGTGAAGGTTGGAGGCTTGTCCGTCGGGACGAGGAGCTTTTACCGGTTGGTTTTCGGGGAGTCGAAGGATTCGGCCCGCCTGGGTGCGACGCGTTCGTTCAAGACAAATTCCGGTAAGAACGTCTCGGCGCGCACGAGCTTTGTGGTGGTGTCGGGAATGAACTACGCTTTCTTTCAAGATGGCCCCAAGGGTGACGGCAAGAGGGCCTACACGGGCACGGACAAGCATCTGGGCTTTCCAGCGCTAACGGCCATCCGCGACCTGAAACCGGACTTCTTTGTAGGCACCGGCGATAATGTCTATTACGACCATCACAAGAAATTCAGCGCGACCGACGCCCCTACGATGCGCAAGAAGTGGCACGAACAGTTTGTTCAAGCGCGTTTTGTTGATTTGTTTGGCGAGGTTTCCACCTATTGGGAAAAGGATGATCACGATCATCGCTACAATGACAATGACAACACTGGAGACCGCGCGCCCTCGAGTGAACTGGGAATTCGCATCTTTCGCGAACAGGTTCCGGTTGTGGATCTGAAGGATCCACACGCTCTCACCTACCGCACACATCGGATCTCGCGGGAGTTGCAGATCTGGCTTCTGGAGGGACGCGACTATCGCAGTCCGAACAGGATGCAGGACGGACCGAAGAAGACGATCTGGGGCGCGACTCAGCGGGCGTGGTTGAAGCGCACACTCCTTGAATCGGACGCGACCTACAAGATTGTGATTTCGCCGACGCCGATGGTCGGGCCGGACGGGAAAGGAAAAACGGACAACCACACTAATGTCGGCGGCTTTCAGCACGAAGGAACCGAGTTTTTCGATTGGGCGAAGACGAGCGGTTTTCAGCAGAAAGGGCTCTATCTGGCCTGTGGCGACCGGCACTGGCAGTATCACTCCATCCATCCGAGTGGGTTTGAGGAATTTTCATCCGGAGCGCTCGTGGAGGCGAATTCCCGCATGGGCGTGCCTCCCGGCACTAAGAAGAGCACGGATCCAGACGGGTTGGTGAAGCAACCCTATACATCACGGACGCCGTCCGCCGGATTCTTGAATATCGTGGTTGAGCCCCGCAAAGGGGACGCGGCCGCGAAGTTGCGATTCAAGTTTTTTGATGAGAACGGTGAGCTTCTTCATCAAGTGAACAAGAGTGGTTGAGGAATGAAGTGGAAGAAACGGAGAGGCGCGAAAACGGGTGTGCGAAGCTGATTTTGCCTTGGATATGCCGTACTTGGGTGCGTCTCAATTAGAATAGTTTGAGCCATTGAGTGACAAATGAAATGTCCTGTCTGTAACGCTGAACTTTCCCCATATTCATATGGGGGCCAGACTATAGATGACTGTCCTCAATGTGGCGGCATCTGGTTCGACTCAACAGAACTGAGTGCCGTGGCGAAGGAGATGATCCGGAAAGATGGGGTCCAAGACCAAGAAACAGCGACGGCGTTTCGCTCTGGATCACAGCCGGCAGACGAAGAGCAACTGAAAAAGTTCTGCCCAAGATGCGGCATACTCACAGAAGTGTTCAATTATTCCTACGATTCCAAGGTATTTCTGAACAAATGTCCCTCGTGTTGGCCCTACCCCCAAAAACTGAGCCATTTTCAATGCGAGTAATCCGGGTATAATAACCGGAAGAAAACAATGAAAAGAAAGCGTTTCACACAGGAACAGATAGTCAAAACACTCAACGAAGCCGAATCGGGCATAAAGGTCTCCGACCTGATCCGGAGGCTTGGGATATGTGAACAGACCTTTTATCGCTGGCGTTCAAAATATGGCGGACTGCAGGTCAATGAAGCCAAACGTCTTAAGGAGCTTGAAGATGAGAACCATCGCCTCAAGAAACTGTTGGCTGAAACTCTGCTGGACAAGGAGATGCTGAAGGATGTGCTGTCAAAAAAGTGGTGAAGGCTGTCGATCGTCGCAGGGCGGCCAGGAATCTCATACAGGAACATCAAATCAGTCAGAGACGGGCCTGCAGATTGATCGACCTTTCTCGTAATGCTCTGGAATATCAAAGTTGTAAAAGCGCTGATTCTCAATTGCGCAGGGATCTTGTTCAGGCTGCCGGAATCTGGCCGCGTTGGGGGTTTCCCACTCTGTTGGATCAGATGCGCCGCAAAGGCTGGAAAGACAATCATAAACGAGTTTACCGGATCTATCCGTACGAACCGAATTATTCTACACTACGCGTAGCGGACCTGATTGAAAGGTAACCGAAGTGATGCAGATGATTTCATCGTTTTCATGATCATGAACGACCGGGAGCCTGTGTCACTCTATTGAGGGACAACACGAAAGAATTCCTGAGACTCTGTCGGGTTCTTCGTGTGCGGGCTGGCCGCCCCTGGAACATCACTCCAGGACGAAGAATCGCCAATGTTTCCCGTAGATTGCAGCTTCGCCCCGGCGGAGTCCCATGAAATCATAACCTGACTGCCGTCCAACAGGATATTTACGACGAGGTTTAGAGGGATTTCAGGTGGCATGGGCGCGGTTGCCTGGGTGAGGTCTTTCCCCTCCAATCCCGCTTCGTAGATGCCGACGATCTCTTCAGGCTCCAGCGCCCTGGCCCAGAATCCAAAGTCGTCCATCTTGCCATCCCAGAATCCGGGATCCGCATCCAATGTCAAACCGCCAAAAAACCCGTCATCGAAGAGCAAAGCGCCCATCGAAATCAAAAAAGGAGCGTTGGCGGTCGCGCCATCGGTGGCTTCCAATTCCCCGACAATCTGCCCGTTGCGATAAAGTCGCACCATTCCTCCAGACTGAGCCGCCGGATCATTATCGAGGAATGTAAACGCGACATGCTGCCAACTCTCCGCCGGAAAAGGCGACTCGTCTTTGAGTACGGAGATGTCTCCGTTCTTCGTCTGCGCACTCACTTCTAAATGGTTCCCGTCTTCGGTAAGTCCCAGTCGGAATTGACCTCGAGTGGCGTCCGATGTATTCCCAACAATGCGCCCGGAACTGACCAAGGTATCCGCCCAAACCCAAATAGACACGGTCACGCTATCGGGAATCGGGTCTGCGTAATCTGGAACTACAAACCACTGCTGAGCCTCGGCGCCGCCAAATTCGAGCGCGCCTCCGATCAGGCCATCGCCCCAGTGATCATCGACAAAGAAGTTGATTAATTCTCCGTTCCCACCAATCCAAAACGGGAAGAAGTAAACCGGCATCTCCGTCACGGATTGCGTCACCACGGTCCCGGTTGTGTCGTCCAGCTTCCAATGGCCCACGAGAGTCTCTTCAATGTTGAGTTGAGGCAGACTGTCTCGGCTGGTGGGATCGCTCCCTCGGGCTAGCTCAAAGCCATCCCTGGATCCGTCGCGGTCAGAATCGGGGCGATTCGGATCCGTGCCGGTGTCGCTGGCGCCAATGAATATGCCGCTGTTGGTTTCGACATTGTCCGTTAGCGAATCTTCGTCGGAATCCGCCGACGTCGGACTAGTGCCCGTATCCGAGGCGCTCACCCAAATCCCCGTGCCGGTTTCAACCCCATCCAGAAGACCATCAGCGTCAGAGTCAGGATTTTGTGGATCGGTTCGCTTCTCAAACTCCGCTAGATTATCAAGTCCGTCTCCGTCAGGATCCTCAGCTGAGTCGTCCACGGTTTTATCAAGGCCGTTGGCGTCCTCAAAGAAGTCGGGAATGCCGTCCCCGTCGCCATCGGTAATATCCGACTCCGCGGGAGCGAGAGTAATTCGATCATAACTATGATTGACGTCGCCGCCTCTTTGGCAGCTCACGAAGACATGCCAATCCTGATCATCGCCGAACACTTCCTGAAAGCTCGTGCCCGCATCGGCCCAGGCGCCGGAATTGGAAAACGTCATCTCATTGAGGTCTGGGTCCAACAACCCTATAATTTCGTAAGACCAGCCCGCCTCGTCGGCGGTTATGGTGACCGCACAACCGTCTGCAAGGGATTCCGGATCCACGTCTCCATCGTCAAAGAAGAAGTCTGAGGGCGCGCCGCCATTCCTGTCTCCCGCGACAAGACCAAAGCCCTCTCCGCTGGCGGTCCGGCTTTCCTGCCCAAAAAACGCCAATCCAAAATTGTTGGCCGCTCGGTAGAACGCGCCATTGTTCGCCACCACTCCCATAAACAACCCATTGGCCGTCGGCTGGGTTAACTCCCCGGTGTCTGGATCGATCAGGCTGTTAAACACAAATGTCGCGCGGACGCCTTGTTGCTGTGGAGAAAATGAAGCAATGCTCGCGATTCCACCGTTTTGGTTGGATCCCGTATTGATCATCAACACTTCGCTGTCCCGCTCGTCCACCGCGGTGGCGCCCACATTGTTGTGTTGGATGATCCAATCAGATTCCCAATCCGCATCATCAAAATGATCGTCCAACTCCACCGCCAGGGGCCTCAGCTCGATTTTATCATAGCTATGGGTGACGTCGCCCCCTCTCTGGCAGCTTACAAATACGTGCCAGTCCTGATCATCGCCGAACACTTCCTGGAAAGTTGTGCCTGCATCGGACCACGCGCCCGAGTTCGAGTAATTCATTTCATTCAAATCCACGTCCAACAACCCAATGATTTCGTAAGACCAGCCCGCCTCATTGGCCGTGATTGTTACCGTGCAGCCGTCGGCGAGAGACTCCGGATCCACGTCACCGTCATCGAAAAAAAAGTCTGAGGGCGCGCCGCCATTCCGGTCTCCCGCGACAAGTCCAAAGCCCCCCCCGCTGGCGGTCCGGCTTTCCTGTCCAAAAAATGCCAAACCAAAATTGTTGGCTGCCCGGTAGAACGCGCCATTGTTCGCGACCACGCCCATGAATAATCCGTTGGCCGACGGCTGAGTGGACTCCCCGGTGTTAGGATCGATCAACCCATTCAGCACAAACGTCGCACGAACGCCCTGTTCCTGTGGAGAAAACGAAACAATGCTCGCGATGCCGCCATTTTGATTCGCTCCGGTGTTCATCATAATGACTTCGCTATCCGCCTCCCCGACCGCGATGGCGCCGACGCTGTTTTCCTGGATGATCCATACAGATTCCCATTCCCCATCGTCAAAGTCATCAATGACGCTGGTTTGCGCAATGGCAAAAGCGGGAAAGAAGGCCATTAAAATCGCGTTTCTGAAAAATGAACTACTAATACTAATAGGAATTTTCTTTTCAGGCATTATGAGAGAATGGGCGTTCCGAGGTGTTGAGTCAATGAAACAAGCCCTAAAACCCTTCATTAAAAGCAGATTCTGACTT
>DUCD01000337.1:0-417 GCA_012959985.1 Verrucomicrobiales bacterium
GCAACTATGGTAGAAAACACGCTAAAGCGTGAACTTCAACACTCAATCTCCCTCAATCGCATAGCGAATTCCAATTTAGGAGTAAATCTCGAGAAAATTGTTGAACATCAGGGCTTCCCCGCTCGTAAATTATTGCGTTTTTCGATGACATCCTGGATATACTGGTGGGTGGACGGAAATCCGACTTCGGCCAGGAATTCCACACTATTGGTGGCAGCCTTGCCACGGATCCATTTCAGGACGTTGCCTCGTCCGGCATTGTAATCTGCGAGTGCATAAGGAATAGGGTTATCGGTTTTGGTGTAGCGTTTCATTAGTTTGGCGAGATACCAGCTGCCTGCGAGAATGTTGGTTTCAATGTCGCTTACATGTTCGTGAACAAACGGAGAAACCTTTTCTGCTTCAGCCCATTCCCGG
>DUCD01000337.1:490-920 GCA_012959985.1 Verrucomicrobiales bacterium
ATGACAGCCTTGATGAGATGCGGATCCAGATTGTACCGGGTCGAGGCTTTCTTGACGGCTGACCCAATTTGGCGAGCCACGTCCTGATTCCAATTGAACCATTCCCGAAGAATACTGAAAAGGATGCACACGAGCACTAGGGTGATCAGACTTTTTCGAAGGAAATCCACGGGTAAATCTCGAGCAGTTATTTTACCGAATTCTTGATGAGACGACAAAGAAATATTAACATTCGGCATCAGGAAGGATGTGTCTTTTGAATCTACAGATACCTAAAGGCAGGGCTCGCTGTCTCCAGTGTGCCACGAATGTGCTGATGATAGCATCCTGGCGGCGCGCTGAGGACAGCGAGCCCTACCTCCTAGCCATTTCCTGTGGAACTGGAAGGAATAAAGTCCCGTGATTGCCCGTGTTACATTGGAAATTGCCC
>DUCD01000337.1:950-1917 GCA_012959985.1 Verrucomicrobiales bacterium
GAGGCTTTCGTTCAGGTGGGAGTCCGTGTGCAGGTGCCATTCGGTAGAAGGAAGGTGTCCGGATGTGTGACGGGTCTACCGGATCGTTCCGATTATCCTTTGGATAAGATCAAGCCCATCGATAAGATTCTTGGAGAGGAAGTTCTGATCACTCCCCAGGTGCTTCAATTAAGTCGCTGGTTGGCTACCTATTATTGCTGTCCACTTGAGATCGCATTGAAGAGTGTCGTGCCGGTCTCAGTGCGTCGGGAACAGGAAGGGTGGAGACGCCGGCTTTTTGTCAAAGCCATTGAGACGCGTGATCCCGTAGTATCTTTAACAGCACGCCAAAAGGAAGTCCTGGAATGTATTCGGGAGGCAGGCAGGGCCCAGCTTCAGGAAATCATCCGAAAAGCCCATACTACACAGGCAACTGTGAAACGTCTTGAAGACAGAGGCCTGGTCACGATTCTTTCTGAAATCGACGAAAGAGATCCCTATGGTGATGAGGTGATTATTCCGACGGAACCGCTCTCAATGAACATCGAACAACAGGCTGCCTTTGAGCAGATTGTGAAGGAAGTCGATTCTGTAGAGCTAACTGAAGATTCTGAAGAAGCCCGTTCTCCGGAGGTGATTCGTGGGGGATCGACCTTTCTTCTGCACGGCGTTACCGGAAGTGGGAAGACCGAGATATACCTGCAGGCGATTGCTCACGCTTTGGAAAAAGGTAAGGGCGCCATTGTATTGGTTCCTGAGATTTCTCTGACTCCCCAAACAGTTGAGCGGTTCAAGGCTCGCTTTTGTTCGGGTAAAGCCCAAACCCTGGTGGCGGTTCTGCATAGTCATCTTTCCAATGGAGAGCGGCATGATGAGTGGCACAAAATCCGAGAGGGCAGGGCGAGAATTGTCATCGGCGCCCGGTCGGCTGTCTTTGCCCCGGTTCATCCGCTCGGATTGATCATTGTCGATGAGGAGCATGAAACTT
>DUCD01000337.1:1927-2857 GCA_012959985.1 Verrucomicrobiales bacterium
TCCTACAAGCAGGGTGATTCGCCTAGGTATCACGCTCGCGATGTTGCGGTCATGAGAGGGGCCATGGAAAAAACGGTTGTGGTGCTTGGGTCCGCTACTCCTTCCCTGGAGAGTTATCACAATGCCCTGATGGGGAAATATCGATTGCTCAGACTTACTTCAAGAGTGGATGACATTCAGATGCCGGTGGTCCGGGTTATGGACATGCGGATGGAGTTTCGCAAGAACAAGAACCGGGAAGGGACGCCTGTTCTGAGTGGGCAACTCAGAGAAGCCATCATCAATCGATTGGAAAAGCGGGAACAAACTCTTTTGTTTTTGAATCGCCGTGGGTTTGCCACCTCATTGCAATGTCCACAGTGTGGATGGGTGGCCACTTGCCCGGATTGCTCGGTGTCTTTGACCTATCACCGATCAGCACAACAGCTGAAGTGTCATATCTGCGGTCACGTCGAGGCAGCCCCTGAAGTTTGCCGCACCGAATCCTGCAGGAATCCCGGGATCCGATTTTCAGGGTTGGGGACTGAAAAAGTAGAGGATATTCTGCATAAGCTTTTTCCCAAAGCACGGATACGACGGATGGATTCAGACTCCTTGAAGCGAAAGGAAGATTACCGGATTATCTTCAACGAATTCCGGACGGGGAAAATCGATATTCTTCTGGGGACTCAAATGATTGCCAAGGGACTGCATTTTCCCAATGTTACACTGGTTGGGATTATTCAGGCTGATCTGAGTCTTCATTTCCCTGATTTCCGGGCATCGGAACGAACGTTTCAATTATTAACCCAGGTGGCGGGCCGGGCGGGGCGCGGGAGTGTGGAAGGAGAAGTGTTCGTGCAGTCCTTCACACCAGCAGCGAACTCATCATCAGCATCGTTCTTAATCTTGAAACCAGACACCTTCAACGGCTCATCACCAGTGTTTTTG
>DUCD01000338.1:0-6910 GCA_012959985.1 Verrucomicrobiales bacterium
CCTACGCCACATGTAAATCGGAAGATGGGAATCGCTGGGTGATAACAGGGTGGACGCATTGTCGCAATACATGGGGACAACCAAGGTGCCCCTGCCTGCACTCAGACCCCAAATTTCCGGATTGCGCCCCCGGCGAAACTAAGACTCTGAGAGGTTGGTTTTCTTTCTATCAGGGTGAGACCATCGAGCCGGAACTGGAAAGACTGGAAGCAATGCAATGGTGGGAAGACTCCCTTTAGCCTGTTGCGGAGAAGGTGAATCCCCCTTCCTTCAGTTATACTTTAATTGGGGTTGAAAGGTAGGAAGCTAATCGTTCAACTCTGCCTTTGTGACAGAGATCCGGTAGAGTCGTGAAGTGTTAACATCGTCAATCGATTCTTCAATCAATCCTGGCGATGCCTGGCTCGTTGTAACCGACACCCACTCCATACCTCTCACTTCATCGACGACTTCGACCAAATATTCCCGTCCCGGAATCGCATCGAAGGAGAGTCGAATCCGGTTTTGCGCGACTCTCTTGATTTCAATCCGCAGGCCACTTCGGCTATCGAAAGGATCGGTGCCTGATATCAATTCATCGAAGTCAGTGAGACCGTCCTGGTCGGAATCCAATCCACTGTGAACTCCCGGAGTGCCTCCCTTGATCTTACTTGTTCGCCAGTTGGTTGCGTCGGAATTCATCGACCGTATATTAACAGCGTTCAGAGAATAGCCCGTACCATCGGCACTTGGTGAAACACCGTTGCCGTCTTCATAAAAAGTTGAAAAGACCGTTTTATCAGCGGCGTCGATGATCTTGATTTCTTCTCCGGCATTGCTGAGATGTCCCCGGTACAGCCCGAACACGGAAACCTTTGGGTACATCGATGAAAACAATTCGGGAGCGTCATTGGGAATCAGGACGAGCGCCTGGAATGGTTTGATTTGGGTTCCGGGCGAAAAGCGATAATCAATGCCTGAAAAACGGAGTCCTGTTAGGTCGAATGTTATCTGACTGATGTTCAGGACTTCGACAAACTCCAACGCTTCTCCGTCAACCGGATTAAACATCAACTCGCTGATGCGCAATGGAATTCCGAAGTCCTCTACAAGATACAGGTGCTCGCTGAGAGCACTCCAGATTCCCTTGGATAGTACACGAGCCCGAACGCGTGTTGTTCCTGTGATTTGGAATGTCTGCCCATTTTCAGCAGATTCGGCCGTAGAGGAGACCTCGCTCAACTCAGGGATTCTCGGATCAGTTCCATCAACAGTGTAGTAAAGAACCCCGCCTTGATTCGGATTCTGAAACACAACGTGGAATCCAACTGCCACGGGATCGATAGGTTTTAGAAACTTCGGGGGATCGATCGAAGGGTACAAGCCGGCTTGACGAAGCCGTTGCACAAACAGGGCTGCGTTGCCTTCCATCAGTTCCAGAATCTTTTGGACGTTGGGAAAAAAATCGGCTTTCCGTGTGTGGGGATCATTTTCACGCCCCCAAGCGGAGTCGCCCCAGCGAGCGGACTCCGCTACGATTGCTGGCTGAATTGAATCGACCAAACGCTGGAAACGCATCCGCATATCATCATCGGTCAGGCTTCCATTTTCAAAACATTGACGGTAGACACGATCGGCAAAAACCATTCGAAAGTCGGGATTCTTCTCGAGTGCTCTCCAGAGAGTCGAAATCTGTCTTGAGTCGGTTTCGAACCGAGGATTCACCCATGCGGTGGGATTCGAATTAAGATATCCGGGAATCGTCCAATGGGCGTATTCTGAATCCCATGAGAAAAACCGAATTTTCCCCGATGAAGTCACCCTCATTCCACCGTAGAAATTGTTCCATGGCCAATCTCCCATACCAACCAGCCAATTCAGCAGAACGTAATCGCAAAAATCTTCAATGGCAACTTGGTCCCGCACGCGACGGTAGGAGGTCACTTCCTCCAAGTTCTGCAGGTTTGAAGACGCCAAAATCTGATTCCAACGGCTACTGTCGCCATCTACGGTTCCTCCGTGATTGATCGAATAGTAATCCTCCTCATCGCCACCGAAATATGCCTGCATGAACTTTGAATCCGGTCGCTCGGCGGCATTGTAAAGACCGAAATAGAGCCCGTTGATATACAAATGTGCGAACAGGCTGCGAGAACCAAAACCACTCGCGGCTATCTGAGAATCCCGGACAAGCGTATCTCGCAAATAGGTGCTCGGTTCGTGTTTCCAGGCGTCGTCTTTGGACCAGTTAGTATTCCCCCCAGCTCGAAGCACGACGGTATCGAATTGGTCGGTCGCAGTTGAAGCATGATGGATGGCCGATTCGAATAGAGGATATCGAAGTTTGCCGGCACCATAGATTGCCTTAAAAAGAAGCCGGAACGATTTTTTCCTTGCTTGGTCGACTGCCCCGCCGCCTTGCATGCGAATCCCACAGTCGATCTGAAACCCCTTGAACGATTGATATTCAACTCGCTCAGGATAAAAAAGTTCGATGGATGCCGGACGTTCCACTTCGATTCCTCGAGATTGATGGTTCTCGTATATGAAATTGAAATCGTCAACGTCCATGACGATGGACAGAGTGGGAATTGAAAGCAATGAATCGACAAGTCTACCGTTGTCGGCTGTGTTATTGACAACATCATCATCCATTTCCCAGTCGAATTCATGGGGGCGCGACGGACCTTTTCGGCGGGATTCGATAGATCGAATATATCCTTCGGGAAAGGCGGGTTGATTCCTGACATGGCTTGGAAAAACAAAAGAACGGGTGGCGATTTTTCCGTCAGCATTTTCCGTAAAATCAAAGGCACGAACCACAGTCGTCGTCGCGATGATTATCGGTTCACCGAAAAGCTTGCCGCGATTTCGAGTAGGAACACTGCCGTCCGTTGTATAGCGGATATCACCCTGATCCAGATCGGACCTTAGAATGAGGAGGAAGGATTCGTCGTAGAATCCGGATGGCCTGATAAAATTGATTTCAGCGTAAGAAGCTGTGATCATAAAATGATACACAATAAGGGCCAACGCCAGTAATACAGTTCGGTTCGGTCGAAGCATTGCAATGCCTTCGGAAAGTCCGGTAAAACTCTTGTAAGCCGTAACGCTGTGTCTAGAAGAAACGTCCGTCATCAATTGTAAATCTTTACCCTATACCCCAGAATTTCCTCGAGGCTTTAATCACATTCCCCCAAATCAGTGAGACAAGAAAAATTACGTTATCTGATCAATATAAAGGATTGCTATTCATTTCATTCTGCTTAGAAACTCGTTGCAACCGGTAAATGCCATGATCATAGGATTAACGGTATTCCATCTCAAATGAGCCATTGATTATTTTGCCTTCATATCGATAAACACCACCTGCGAGACGTCCCAAATCGGCTTCTCCCTGAATGTTGTAGCTTGATTTCGATGGCTGAGCAGCATCCTCAACAGCACTTAATGACAACCGCGCAGAATGCTCAAATCGGAGGATTGCGAAGTAATGTGCCCGGTATCGTGCCCGATAATCCGAACTTCCATCTATCGGAGAAAGGATGCATTTCAGCTTACCGTGATGACCATTTTTGCCGCTCTCCCAGTCTCCTTTCCAAGCGCCCTCCAGAGAGTCCTCGTTGGTGAGGCTCACAGCTTGTTTCCAATCCCGGTGGAAAGTGGAACAACCGCCGAACAGCATCACGCTCAGGCATGCCGTCAGAATCCAGAATCCGGTTCTAAATGAGTGTATAGATCGAAAAATCACAGCCAGATTCTAGCAATTTCCGCATTAGGCGACAAGGCATCGTTCCCGACAACAGGATCGCAAGTCTCATCGAATGAATGGAACTTCAGGTCGATCAGGCTGTCACCCTATTTCCAGTTCATTCCTACACAGATTTTGAACTCGACAAAACCATGCGATAAAAACAACGATGCTGGGAACCGTCCATCACGGGTAGGGGCCTTCATAGTTAAATAGCCAATGATTGAACCATCCGGTCAAAGCTCGAATTCCACCTTAACAATTTTCAGTTGATTCAAAAAAATGGACATGTTGCCAATCTTTCCTTCAAGCGGATTTTGCAGACTTGGATTCAGGTCAGTAATCTTTCTGTTATCTGGAATTCTAATTGAAGGCCAGGCAGCGGCTCCGCTACCGAATGACATAAGTAACGATCCTTCAGCCAATCGGAATCCGAATGTTATCTTCATATTAGCAGGCGGACTGAGCCGCGAGCATCTTGGTTGCTACGGCGCACAAGGAAATCCTACTCCCAACATTGATCAAATGGCAAAAGAGGGTCTTCTATTTACCGAAGCTTATATACCGGATCCTTCGCCGACAGTCTCCAACCTCATCCTTTTAACCGGGGTCTCGAAAACCGGAGTCTCGAAAAACAGGAAAGACGGGAATCCCTTGCCGGCCACGAAATCCCGAAGCCTTGCCCATCAATTGAAAAAATCAGGCTATTCCCGCAGTGCCTACCTGGGTCTATGGCGTCTGGGAAAATCGGGGGAAGAAAGTCCAATGAGTTATGGATTTGATGATTTCATCGGTTTCAAGGATCCTTTGAGCGCTGGATTAGAATTCCCAACGCAATTGTGGAGAAACAACCGCACTTTCAAACTTCATCAAAACGCCAACGGAACCCGCGCTTGGAGTGTTCACGATCAATTCCTGAAAACCATTTACAACTTTATCCGAATCTACCGTGAACAGCCTTTTTTATTGGTGTATAACTCCACTAGCCTGACGAGCACCGATTCCCTACCGTCAATCTCTGGGGCAGCTGGAAATGAGAAAATCCAGACTTCGGCAGCAAGGCTGGATCAAGATGTGGGTCGTATCCTCGATTACTTGAAGGGATTTGAAATAGAAAAGGACACACTGATTTTCCTACTAAGTGATAGTCCTCAACTTGGAATTTCGAAACAAGGATCCCGGTCCGGTCATCGCCTTTCATCCGGAAACGAATGGTTACTCTGGGAACATTACTTACAAATTCCAGCAATTGCCTGGTCTCCAGGAACCGTACCTTCCGGAATTTCATGTAGTATCCCCTGGTCTTTGTCGGATATTTTGCCAACATTCTCAGATCTCACAGGCTTCGACAAACCCTCTGATTTCAAAGGAATTTCGCTTCTGCCAGCGATTCGAGGGAAAGATCAAGCAGTCGATCGCACTCTGAACTGGGAAGTTCATTACAATACTAAAACCCATACAGCCGTCCGCCTTGGGCGGTGGAAGGCGGTAAGAACCGGTGAATCATTTCCCTGGATACTTTACGATCTGGAGTCCGAATTCCCTGAATCTGAAAATGTGGCTCATCTTCATTCGGAGATCATTCGCAAAATTGAAGATCTCTGGAGTGAACGGTCTAAGGCTACTGATTAGAGCATTATTGTGATATAAGGCGTCGGGCTCGGAGAGCAAGCTCTACCTTACACGACGCCTGTTTATTCATTGTCCCGATGTTTCCCGACTAAATACGCCAAGGCCAACGCATAGCCTGTTCAATATATAGATTGGCATTATCATCATTGATGAATCGCTGGGTTTTATCGTTAAAATGCAATGGTCTTCGGGTCTGTACCGCAATTTTCGCCAAATTGATCAAAGTGCAGGATCGATGTCCGTTGGTTTCATTCAAAGCAAACTTCTTGCGGGTTTTGACGGCTTCAAGGAAGTCGGTTACCTGTGGCTCCGGATCCGGCAATGCTTTCATTTTCTTTACAATATTCGGAATGTCGGATTGAAAACTTTTATAGATTTTGCCTTCAGGACCTTCAATAAAGGCGGCTTCCTTGTCTCGATTAACTCCGTCGATGATGATTTCACACCCGTCGGCATATTTCATGCGTATGTAGCGCCAGGTTCCACAGGCATCAGGATGTTGAGGCGGCGCGTCCGCTTCAATCTCAATGGGGCTCTCATTGTCCTTTTCAAGCAGATACTGGATTGGATCCAGATAATGCTGACCCATATCACCCAATCCACCACCATCATAATCCCAATAACCTCTAAAAGTACTATGGACCCGATGGGGATGATAAGGTTTATAGGGAGCAGGGCCCAACCAGAACTGATAGTCCAGATGTTCGGGTACGGGTTCGGTTTTCAGATTGGTTCGTCCCACCCAGTTGAACTTCCAATTGAACCCAGTTGCTGCATTCACGGTCACTTTCAACGGCCATCCCAACAGACGGTTTTCAACAACTTTCTTGATGGGTTTAACCTGGGTTCCCATTCCGTAGAACGAACCCTCAAATCGGAACCAGGTATTCAAGCGGAATATCCTTTTATACTTGTTGACAGCAGCAACGACCTTTTCTCCTTCACCAATTGTCCGGCTCATGGGTTTTTCGCACCAAATATCCTTTCCGGCCTTAGCGGCGGCAATCGAAATTAATGCATGCCAATGAGGGGGAGTTGGAATGTGAACAATATCAATATCTTTTCGATCAAGGATTTCACGAAAATCCTTATAACCCTTAACATCATCTCCCGCCTGTTTCAGGGCATTGGTCAAATGCTGTTGGTCCACATCGCAAACCGCCAGAAGCTTGGCATCGGTATTAATGCTCTTAACGTGCCCCATTCCCATTCCCCCTGTGCCAATTACAGCACGGGTAGGTTGTTCACTTGGAGGTGTGAAACCGGCTCCTCCCAGCACGTACCGAGGAACAATATGGATTGTCGCCAGAGTCGCGAACGATGTTTTCAGAAAATTCCGACGAGAGAAAGTATGTTTTTTCTGCATAATAGGGTATTAAATATCTCTATTGAGTTTGTCTTATTCCAATTAAGAGTGCAAGTCCGGAGACATTCACTATCAGGCCATATTTTATTGTCTACCTGAATTTACACACCGAAGATTGACCCGAAGCAAAAAATTCCGGAGCATGCCCCATTCATGGCCGAAACTCTAAAAATTTGCAGCCT
>DUCD01000338.1:6920-7410 GCA_012959985.1 Verrucomicrobiales bacterium
ACAAACAAAACAAACGTATATCTCCTTTTAAACCTGATCCATCACAAAAAGATGAAAAAGGAAATTTTAAGATGTTTCAGGAAGATGTAGATAGGATTGCCTTTCTCGATGTGCGGTCCGAAAAAGAATTTGCACATAGCCATGTCCCCGGTTTCACCAATATTCCAATCCTTAATGACGAATTCAGGCACTTGGTAGGATTAAAGTATCACCGTCAGGGAAATGCCGAAGCGATAAAACTGGGTCATGAATTAGTTGAACCGCATCAACTCACACTTCTTTCAAAATGGGGAAACAAAATACAGAAGAGCATCGAAAAACAAGGCATCCTGACCTGCTGGAGAGGAGGCTTACGGTCGAGAATCGCCTCGGAATGGTTATCAGATAACAAGCATACCGTTCTGCGAGTTGAAGGTGGATACAAAGCCATGCGCCGCCTGCTGCTTCAATCCTTGGATTCGAGTCCCGAATGTTGCGTTTTGACCGGCTT
>DUCD01000338.1:7420-8464 GCA_012959985.1 Verrucomicrobiales bacterium
CAACTGCTGAGAGGGTTGAAGGCTCCCGTACTCGACCTGGAACGATTTGCCGATCATCGAGGCAGTTCCTTCGGTGGGCACCTTAACCGGCCTCCGGTTTCTCAATGCGTTTTTGAAAACTCGATCGCACTCCATCAATTCGGGAAATTGAACCGTCGAGTCGTCGTAGAGGATGAGAGCCGTTATGTAGGCCGGTGTATGATTCCGAACCCACTATTTCATCAAATGAAAACGGGACCTATGGTTCAAATGAAAATCCCGATAGAAGATCGGATCCAGAATATTTATCTGGAATATGTAAAGAGACCACTGGACGCAGGAACCCCCGCTTCATCCCTTTTGTCTTCCCTGAAGAAATCATCATTGGCTCTCAATCAAAGCCTTGGTTCAGATCGAGTGGCTTCCGTCATAAAGTCTCTGGACCTGGCCTTCGCCACTGAATCACCCGCATCCACCAACCACCACGACTGGATATCCATTTTACTGGTCCATCATTACGATCCGGCCTACCGGCGATCACTTCAGAAATCATTATCCAGAATCACCTTCCAGGGAAATCTGGAAGAGTGTCGTCAGTATATCGAGACAGAATTCGACTCATGAAAAAAAGCTATTGGCTCTTCAAATCGGAACCGGATGCCTATTCTCTACAGGATTTGGAAAAGGAACCGAAAAAAACAGCATTTTGGGATGGTATTCGAAATTACCAAGCCAGAAATCTCCTGAGGGACACGATTCAAATAGGTGATGAAATTCTTTTTTATCACAGCCGTATTGCGAAACCGGCCGTGGTCGGCACGTCAATTGTAGTCAGCGAAGCCTACCCGGACCCGACGGCAATGGACTCCAAGAGTAATTATTATGATCCGAAACAGACTCTGGAAAAACCGATCTGGTATGGAGTGGATATTCAGTATGTGTCGCGCTTCAGCCATCAACTCAATCGGGATGATTTGAAGAAGATCAAAGGTTTAAATTTACTTTAGACTCACGAGTATTTTGGTTTTTGTTTCAACATTAACCATCACAGGAATAGCAATTGAC
>DUCD01000338.1:8476-9978 GCA_012959985.1 Verrucomicrobiales bacterium
TGGAGGCTAATCGTAAAAGCGGGAAAACCCGAACCACAAAATGGGTAGGGAGTGCGGTCCCAGCGCGCGGCTTTTGGCGGTAAAGTCCCACTGCCATTCGTTTAAGGAATCATTTCTTTCTTCTACTCTTACTGGCCGTGCCATGCCCTACCGAACCCGTCGATTATTGCAGAACCGATTTGCCCGTGGGAAGCATGCGTGTTACCCGGATCTTTTCCCTGTCCAGCATGATGTCGATCTGCGGTTTGATGGTTTCTTTCCAATAATCGCTTTCATAAACTTCCTGATATAAACCTTTCCTTTCTTCTTCATCCTTAAATCGCCGAATCCAGATATAATGATCAGATTCCTCTTCATTGACGAAACTGCCGATAACCACCATTCCTTTGGACACTTGGAAAGGAATGATCTTTTCTTCCATCAACTGAACCCATTGGTCCCGTTTTCCATCTTTGATACGATATTCTCTCAACTCATAGACCATATTGCATAGTCGAGGGAACTTGACCCCGAGGTCCAGTCATTTCTATGATGATGGATCAGTCATACTGAAGTCGGAAGGTTTTTGGGAAAATCAGACTTGAAAACCAACCCCGCAACAACTCAATTGAAGGATCTTCAATGCTACAGGAACATCTAAAAGGAATAATGAGGTGGGGATTGATCGGCGGATTAATCTGTCTATGCACCGCCTGCTCCACAACGAAATCGACCGATGAAACCGGTGATTCTGAAAAGAATGCCGATTCACAGGAAGTTGTAGAGGAGCGGGCAATCCGAGAGTTTGATCACTTTTCCTATAAGTCGTCGAAAAAAAAGAAAAATTCCTGGAGCTGGCCTTGGAGTCGAAAAAACAAAACCAGCGATTTTGACTACCGAAACTCGTGGGACGGATTCCGTCCCTGAAGAAGTTGGGCAATTTCTCCTGCAGGTCTACTCCAACTTATAATTAGCTCGATAAAATCCGTGGTCACTTGAATTCCCCTCTGGATCTAAAAATTTCATAGTGGCCTCTTCAAAATTCCCAGAGTGAATAGGTGTCCAAAGAATAAGGTCTGCTGATTTATCGATGCTGAAGGCCTTCCCCACTTTGCCCTTCACCGTGAACTCAAATCCACCCTACCCTGGTCATTCAATCCAATAGCGCGAATTTCCAGGGATTCCGTTTCATTCAAGGATACAGGTGATTCTGCGGTTATTTTGTAGTTATCAAAAAGCATGATGTTGTTTCCCGGACGGGTGATATCGGAAACCGACCAAGCGGCTGCCATAAAACCGAATGACGGGAAACCTGGGATTGTCGCTATGGGGAGATCGGTCAGAATCTCCGCACCACCAAGATTGAGCCCCCATCGATTGCTCAGGAAATCCATGCGAATCAGCATGGGAATGAGTCGTCCAAATTGGAAAGTTGAGCCGGTGTCGATGAGTTGATTCGGATGATCGAGGAAATAGCTTATAATGGAACTAATTACTTCATGATTCTGGACAACTATGTGAAA
>DUCD01000338.1:9988-17210 GCA_012959985.1 Verrucomicrobiales bacterium
TCCAAATTGAAATCAACGGTGAACAATCGATCCTCTGTTTTATCAAACAGGCTCCATTGAAAGCGATCTTGTCGGTCGTTTGAAGAGTCCAGAAAAGCAAGATCCACACTGAAAAGGAGATGAGGCCAGCCCGTCAAAACGGGGTTAACATTCTGACGAGGCCAAAGTAGCATTCCATTAAAGACATCCAGATTTTCGGGAACCGTTCCACCTATCGCAGCCTGAAATCCATTGTCAGGAAAAATCCCATCACCGAAACCGGTTCCTGCTGCTGATGTTCCTTCCCATGAATTCTGCCCGGTCAAAGCTGCCGTGATGTCATAGTTTTCTTCTGGTTCAAATCTAGTTTCAAAAAGAACCGATTGGCTTCCTGGAATTTTCAAGACATGCAGAATGGCTAACCGTGTCGAAACCGTTCCTGCCGAATTAGCAATCCGAAGCATATATCTGCCGGAATCCCTTAGATTCAGATTATCCAGAACCAGACGTCTGGAAGTGCCCCCAATGATCGGATTGCCATTGAATTTCCATTGATAAGACAGTGGTTCCGACCCCTGAACTTCTGCGGAAAAAATGACCATTCGACTTTCGAAGGACACCTGATCAACCGGTTCGAGGAGAATGGTCGGGGGAACTACTTTCATCGGTGTAGCCCAGGCCTTCAGGACCACGGTCCAATTGCCAGCTGATCCTGAATCATCTCGTGCCCGGATACGTAGGTCATAAATGGTGTTCGGCTGAAGCCCGTTCAATATACTTGAAGTCTCGGCAAGGGTAGCTACCGTGAGCCAGTTTTCTAAATCCTGAACACGGATTTCTATTTCATAAACCAATGGGTCTCCATCTGGATCGGCTGATGGCGTCCACTTGATATCCACAGATGTGGCTGAAGTGACATGAACTATCAAATCCGAAGGCGGGCTCGGAGATCGATTGATAGCTTCTGTCACCCAGGCTTGAGAAAACTCTGACCATGCACTTTTGGCGCCCTGAGAATCTAAAGACCTAATCCGTAGATCATACGCCATCTCGGGTTGTAGTCCGTGGATATGCGTTCGGTCATCCTCAGTCTTGCCGATGGTCAACCAGTCTCCATTCCCACTTCTACGAATACCCAATTCATATTGAACATTCTTCTTCTCCGGATCTGAAACCTCTTCCCATGATACTTCCATAGCCGTGCTCCCTATTGAAAGGATCGTCAATTGTTCCGGACGTTCTGGAGGAAAGTTTGAATACAAGGCACGTACTCCCTCCTTGTCATCTGTCACTAATCGATCGAGGTCAGACAACTGACTGTTCATGATAGAAAGAATATCCTGGTCGGCCTTGTCTGGATGCCCCAATCCCAGTGCGTGACCCAATTCGTGCAAACCCACTCTTCTCAAATCAGTCACTTTCTGCAATGAACCATCGAACTTCACTAATCCTCGATAGGAATTCCAGATCACCTGACGATTGAAAATAATGTCGATTTCGATGATTTCCAATGCGTCATTTCGAGAAAGAGTCACGGCCGCTATATCATTTTCAAAATCCATTTCCACAATGTCTTCAGCCCAATAGACCTCATTGATACCATTGCCGAATGCGGGTCGAGAATCAGCCTGGGGATTAATTCGAACAATCTGAGGAACACCCGGATTTCCATTCCACTCCTTAGCCGCATTTTCGAACACATCATTCCAACTCCGGTTTCCATCGACTAATTCCATACCGGCATCGCCCAGAAACAGTGAAAAAGACACCGTCTGCTTCAACCATTTCTTCGGGGGATCAGATTCGAAAACAAAAGCCGAAACCGTTGCTTCAACTGCCCCTCCAATCGTCGCTAGAAGGCACAGGGTCAGGAAGATGTTCCAGACTGATTGTTGGGTTTTTCATGCTCAAACTTCATATCAGTTCATTCCTTGACCCGATGGAGGCAACCCCACCATGACATCTCAGAATTAAAACCATCCTGTCCCGGATCTGATGTTGCAGAAATTGAAAAGGGATTTTAGCGTAACCAGAGAAATCGGCTAATGCCCGAACGTCCTTTTCAGGCATTCCGATGGAAAACCATGAAGAAAACAAGCAGTCCATTTATTATCGTCAAGAGGTCCAAAATACACGGCACAGGTGTTTTTGCAGCAAAATTCATTCCAGAGGACACCCGCATTATCGAGTACGTCGGAGACAAGGTGACTAAAAAGGAATCGGAACGGAGGGGGCAATTGTGTTTTGAAGATTCACTGAACAATAAGGAACTGGGCGCGGTTTATATGTTCATCCTAAATAAACGATATGACATCGATGGAAATGTGCCTTACAATACCGCTAAATATATCAACCATTCCTGCGGTAAAAATTGTTACACCGACGTCATCAAGGGCAAGATCTGGATCATTGCGGAACGGGACATCGAAGCTGGTGAGGAATTATCCTACAACTACAGTTACGATCTCGATAACTATGAAGACCATCCCTGTCGGTGTGGATCGGAAGATTGTGTAGGGTATATCGTCAGCGAGGAACAGTGGGCGAATCTGAAGCGTCGCTTGAAAAGAGCCGCTAAAAGCAGTAAAGCCACAGAAAACGAAGCATAAAAAGGATTCTCAATGGTGACTCCAAAACATAGACAATGGTTGGTTTTGGTTATTGTCCTGGCAATTGGCAACAACATTGAAGCAGAAAACCATCCCACAGCGAACCAGAGCCCCGAGTGGCTTCAATGGAAAAACAAGGATGGCGGGAACAATCACTTCTACGCCTTAACTCTACGCCGTCACCGTTCGGCATTTGAAGCAGAGCTGGAAAGCCTTAGCTATTTGGGAACCCATTTGGTGAGTATCCAAAGCGAAGCGGAAGAAAGGTTTTTATTTAAGCACTTTGCCGAACAGAACAATGCAAATTTTCTGTGGATCGGTTTAAACCGTAAAAACCTGCAGTCTCCGTTTCAATGGTATGATGGACAACCCTGTAAATACCTGAATTTCACAGAGGATTCGAACACTCTACCAGACGAAGATCTTCAGAAAACAGCCGGGTTTGGTTTGCGAAGAACCAATGCCACCTCAGGTTTATTCAATTGGACACCGATTTCCATCATCTCGATATCTGATCCATCACAGGGTTATTTGGGAATTATAGAGACCCCCTTGGACCCCGAAGTGGCCATCCTGAAATACAGACCTCCCGGTACTCTGGCCCTCGGATTGTCCAACCCTGGAATAACGGCATCCCGAAATCTCCTTTCTTCATTACCGACTACTTCTCCTGAAAACAGCAGACTTTCAAAAGATGGATCAACTTTCTGGCTCGAACTCGTGGATGGTTCCCGACTTCTAGGAACTTTTCCTCCTGATACCCACATCCCTATTCAAATAGCAGGACAGTCGGTTTTGACCAAAATTACCATGATTTCTGCATTCAGACATTTGCCGGATACAAATCGTCATGAGTTCAGTTTTGCCGATGGAAGCAAATCAACCGTGGAAGCCTCTGCTATAAACTTCCCCTTCAGGACGATATTCGGTTCCTTTTCCATGCCAATGAGCCTCATTCGCAACGGTGTAAAAGTTGATCCGGATTCGTTTTCAACAAATGATTGAAATCCTGCATGGGTTACGGGTAAATTCGGATCTATGAAATCACTACCAACTCTAGGCTTTTCTGCCCTGTCCGGACTTGCATTGATGATTGGTTGTGGAGTGGATCAATCCGACAACTCCTCAACTAAGTCCGAAAATAAGCCACTGCAGATTGCCGTCATTCCCAAAGGCACTACTCACGAATTCTGGAAATCCATTCATGCCGGAGCTGTCAAGGCCGAACGCGAATTCAATGCAGCGGGGACCCCTGTGGAGATTATCTGGAAAGGCCCCTTGCGAGAGGATGATCGGGAACTGCAAATTCAAGTCGTGGAGAACTTTGTCAGTCGTAAAGTGGACGGAATCGTCCTGGCACCCCTGGATATTGAAGCTTTGGTTGCTCCCGTTGAATTGGCCGGGCAACGAAAAATCCCCGTAGTGGTCATAGACTCCGGACTGAACACAGATCAGACGGCAAGCTATGTTTCCACCGACAATTACCAAGGGGGAAGTCTGGCGGCGATGCACATGGGCAAGATACTCAAAGGCAAAGGCAAAGCGATTCTACTCCGGTATCAAGTTGGTTCGGCCAGCACCGATCAGCGAGAGCAGGGTTTTCTGGATACCATGAAGGAAAAGTTTCCAGGAATCGAATTGGTCTCGACGGATCAGCACACCGGAGCAACACGGGACAAAGCTTACACCGCAGCTCAAAACCTTCTCAATCAATACGCCAAGGATATCGATGCTGTTTTTGCGCCCTGCGAGCCCGTTACAGTAGGAGTCCTCATGGCATTGCGCGACATCGGTAAAGCAGGTGGAGCCATCAAGCTGATCGGATTTGACGGCGGTGGACAACCCGTGCAGGCACTGGAGAAAGGCGACATCGAGGCCTTGATCCTGCAAAACCCTGTTCGCATGGGTTATCTAGGAGTCAAAACCATGGTGGACCATCTTCAAGGCAAACCCATCCAAAAACGCATCGATACCGGAGTTCATGTCATTACCCGTGACAACATGAATGAACCCGAAATGCACGCATTGCTCAATCCGCCACTCAGTGAATATCTGGACGAATAACCGGTATTAGATCCGGTTTCATGAATACTCCGCGTTTAAGGATGGCGGGAGTTCGAAAGAGTTTCGGCGCCACGCAGGCACTCAAAGGGGTCGATCTCGAATTACCCACGGGAAAAGTCCTGGCTTTAATCGGCGAAAACGGCGCTGGTAAAAGTACCTTGATGAAAATCCTGAGCGGTGCGCACCCCGCCGACTCAGGAGAAATATTGCTGGACGGCAATCCGTTCAAACCTCAAAACCCTCTGCACGCCAGTGAGTCCGGGATCGCCATGATCTATCAGGAATTGAACTTGGCTCCCCATCTCAACGTCGAAGAAAATATTCTCCTCGGTTTTGAACCTCACCGGTTCGGATGGGTGAACCGGACCCAACGTAGTCAGTTAGCACAGGCGGCTCTGGATCGACTGCATCATTCCAACATTCCTCTAAAAAAGCCCGTCAACGAATTAACCATTGCCGAGCAGCAGATTGTGGAAATTGCCCGAGCTTTAAACCGTTCTCCGCGGGTTCTCATTATGGATGAGCCAACCAGCAGCCTGACACAGGTCGACGCAGAGAATCTGTTCCAGGTGATTCATCAGTTGAAAAACCAAGGTGTCAGTATCATTTATATCAGCCACTTCCTCGAGGAATGCCGAGAGGTTGCCGATCAATTCATTGTCCTGAGGGACGGTGAAACAATCGCGTCAGGTGCCATGGAAAATGCGGATCTGAACCAGATCATTCAATGGATGGTGGGACGGGAAATTCAGGAAATCTTCCCGGAGATGCCTCATAAAATCGGAACCCCGGTTTTAAAACTGGAAAAAGTTAAAGGCTCACAAAAACCGGAGAGCGTCAGTCTGGAGCTGCGAAAAGGAGAAATACTCGGAATTGCCGGACTGGTCGGATCTGGACGGACTGAGACCGTGCGCACCCTCTTTGGGCTGGACAGGCTGAAACAAGGTAGAATCTTTATTGATAACAAAGAATCCTCGCACTCTACACCGTATCGACGATTGAAAGAAGGTATGGGCCTGCTGAGTGAAAATCGAAAAGAAGAAGGTCTGATGTTAAACCGCAGTCTGGCTGACAACTTGACGGCCACTCATTTTAAGCCCTTCACACGTTTCGGATTCATTCGAGAAAACAAACAACGACAAGCCAGCATTAAGTGGATGGAGCGATTGCATATCCGGGCGGACAACCCTTTTCAAGCCATCGGGGAATTATCCGGAGGCAACCAACAGAAGGTAGCCATCGGGAGACTTCTTCACCACGAAGCAGAAATCCTGCTTCTGGACGAACCGACCCGCGGAATCGATGTCGCCAGTAAAGCTCAGATTTACCGCGTGATCGGCGAATTAGCTGCCCAGGGTAAAGCCATTCTTTTTATCAGTTCGTATCTTCCTGAGCTTTTCGGAGTCTGTGACACCATTGGCGTCATGTGCCGGGGGACTCTTACCGCTATTCGTCCGACTGTTGATTGGACGGAAACCAGCCTGATGGCAGCAGCCATCGGCCAGGAATCAGAAAATGCCACATACCATGTCTAGCACTGAAACCAATAGGTGGAACCAACTACCGATCCGAAAAATCCTGAATATCCTCGGCCCCTTCATCGGACTCCTGGTCGTCATCGGCTTATTCAGCCTTCACCCGGATGTCCGCACTTTATTGTTCGACCAGTTTAATTGGAAATTAATCCTCACCCAAACCGTAATAGTCGCAATCTGCGCCATGGGAATGACCATGATCATCATCGGCGGAGCCATCGATCTAAGTGTCGGATCGGTTGTCGCCTTGACCAGCGTCATCGGGGCCATTCTGGTCAAACAGGGGGCATCTCCATGGACAGTAGGATTTGTCACCATTATGTCCGGCACTCTAGTGAGCGCCTTTAATGGCTTGGTCATCACCACCTTGAGGATGACCCCCTTCATCGTAACTTTGGGAATGATGGGAATCGCCCGAGGGGTCGCTAAGTGGATCGCTCGGAACGAAACGGTTTTTTATGACGCGTCTCAACCCAATGCCCAGGCGATCGCAGCCCTGATGAAGGATCCGGATCCCCTGGGATGGGCTCTGTCACCGGGAATCATCATCACCTTTATTCTGACCCTGCTGATGATTGTTATTCTCCGGAGAACGGTTTTCGGACGACACATTTTCGCCATTGGCTCCAATGAAGATTCAGCCCGCCTCTGCGGGATTCGAACCCGCCTCATGCGAGTCGCTATTTTCATGGCATCAGGTGTATTTGTAGGTATTGCCGGACTCATGCAATTGTCGAGACTCAGACAGGGAGACTGTACCAGCTCAGTAGCCCTGGAACTGGATGTCATTGCCGCCGTCGTCATTGGTGGAGCCAGTCTGAGTGGAGGAACTGGCAGCATCCTTGGATCGGTGATCGGTGCCTTGATTATGGCAGTATTAAGAAATTTTTCTCAGCAGGCCGGATGGCCCACTTACGTTCAGGAAATCATTATCGGGGCAGTAATTATCATTGCTGTAGCCCTTGATCGATTCCGGCATGGAAAAACCAGTTGAGTTAAAGTGCTATAGCATTCTTTTTAAGTTCACCAACTGAA
>DUCD01000339.1:0-6313 GCA_012959985.1 Verrucomicrobiales bacterium
GCATACGAACAATTTACCATAATTTTGACCCGAGTACCAGCAAAACCTTTGAGAAATTCGGGTTAGGCATTGCTTTTTTGTCCATTTCTATTTGCGAGAGTGACTGAAAAAAGAGACCGTCATGACTGTTTACAGAAACTCAGCTGTCTCTAGAAGTAGTTTCTGGATCTTCACTAGCCATATATGACATGATTGCAGCTAATACTACATTGCTTATTACGTCATCAAAAACAATCTTGTCGTAAGTGTCAAGGGTTTGTATGCCAAGTGTAAGAGGTATGATCAAAAGTTGTGTATGGAGAAATAATAAGAGCGTATCCTTTCTTTGAAAGTAAAAACAAAACGCCGTTCTCACTCGAGGCGGCAGAAGAAAGGAATACGCTAATGAAAGAAAGTAATGTAGTCTCTCTGGAGAATCCAGAACAATCGTTTGATCATGTTTTTGATGAAATCGTTCGTAACGGAGCCCGCAAAATGCTTCAGGAAGCCATTCAGATTGAAGTGGATCTTTTTATCCAGAAGAAGACATCGGAACGGACCCTGGAGGGCCATCAAAAGATTGTTCGCAATGGATATCAACCGGCACGGGAAATTCTAAGTGGCGCAGGAAAACTCAAGATTCGTCAACCCCGTTTAAGATATCGGGAAGATCCTTCGGAAAAGTTCACCAGTTCGATTCTGCCGCGTTATATGAGACGTTCTCCAAGTCTGGATGCTCTGATTCCGGCATTGTATCTGAGGGGAGTTTCCAGCGGAAATTTCAGTGGCGCACTGGAAGCGATTCTGGGTCGGAAAGTCAAGGGGATGTCTTCGAATACAGTGGTGCGTCTGAAAGAAAAGTGGGCAAAGGAATATGGACAATGGGGCCATCGGGATCTTTCAAACAAACAATACATTTATTGGTGGGCGGACGGGATTCATTTTAACGTTCGATGGGAGGAGCAGCGCACCTGCATTCTGGTTGTTATCGGAGTTCTGGAAGACGGAACCAAGGAGCTTGTAGCCGTTGCGGATGGCTATCGGGAAAGTACCGAATCGTGGCTGGAGTTACTGAGGAATCTCAAATCCCAGGGACTCAGTGAAGGGCCGCAATTGGCGGTAGGCGACGGCGCGCTGGGATTCTGGGCGGCGATTAAGGACATTTATCCTCAGGTTCGTCCACAGCGATGTTGGGTCCACAAAACTGCCAATGTTCTGGACAAGATGCCTGAAAGCATTCAACCCAACGCCAAATCCCTGATTCATGAGATCTATCTGTCTCCGACGTGCGAGAAGGCTCAAAAGGCACTGGATTATTTTCTCAATCGATACCAGAGCAAATATCCCAAAGCCTGCGAGTGCCTGAAGAAGGATCAGCAGAGTCTGCTGAACTTCTATGATTTTCCCGCAGAGCATTGGCCGCATCTGAGAACGACCAATCCGATTGAGTCGACCTTTGCAACGGTGCGTCTTCGGACCGCCCGAACCAAAGGATGCGGATCCCGCCGAGCGACCCTGACGATGGTATTCAAATTGGCGCAGGAGGCTCAGAAAACCTGGAGACGATTGAAGGGATCCAATCGAATCGCTCAGGTCGTTGCCGGGGTGAAGTTCATTGATGGGATAGAAGAATCAAAGACCGATATTGCAGCCTGAAAAACAAAGATAAATGAACAACGAAAGGTGCGCTCAACTTCCAATACACAAAATTTGACAATATCTCCTCAGAATCCTCCTTCAACTCCGGGTTTTTCTGAAGAAAATATCTCACTGAGGTTTGGTAAGAAAATGATCACCAATTGGGAAACCGAAGCTTTCCTGCCGATCAAAGGCCACCGTGAACGGGTGGTTCGGTTTCTGCATGGTGGTGAAGACCTACCCCTTGAACCGATACTATGAATAAACGAATTTATGGACGCCATACGGTTGGAAATTTTGTTGAGCATTGCTACACAGAACGAGCCCATCAATCATTGGGAAACAAGATAATCAATCCAAGAATTGAAAACATGTCATCGGAAGGTAAGATTCTTTGAGACCCACGACAGGGAGGAATGCTCAAATATTATTATCCCAAAGCAGCGTGAAATGGTGGTGATGGAATTTCCGGACATCACGGGGACGAGTCAAGAGGGATACAGTAACGTTTAACCTCAGAGACTCGTTCGATGGTAAAAAAGCGACATAGTGGTAAAAAATCTACTGCCCAACGATTAGTCTGTTGTTATTTAGCCAGTTTTTGGTTCCCATTCGTTTTCCGAACAATTAGTCGTCAGGACAATTACCATAAATCGGCACTTTATTAGTGTGCTTCGACCACGATGGCGGTGAGATTATCTTGGCCCGATGAGTCTAAAGCTTCTTTTACTAATCTTTGTGCCGGTGGAAAGTCCTTCAAATACGGAGGAGGTGTCCGAATCAACTTTTTGATACCCTTGTCCCAAACACCGTCGATAATCCCATCCGAACAAAACATGAGTGTATCTCCAGATTCAATGGGGACGACTCCAACCTGAGGATCGATTCTTCTGCGGTCACTTCCTATCGACATCCTTAAATTATTTCGCATCGGATGAAATCGTGCTTCGCGTTCGGTGATTTTTCCCAATCGGCGCAATTCGCCGGGCTGGGTATGATCGTCTGTGAGCTGGTTCAAACCTCCTGCTTTTGGGAGATGATAAATTCGACTGTCGCCAACATGGACGAAGTGCATTGTCTCTTGGGCGATCCAGCCTAAACTCAAGGTTGCCCCCATGTTTCGTACATCTTCGTAACCCAAAGACAGTCGGATTACTTCATCGTGGATTTTCCAACAAAATTCACGAAGAATACTTTCGCGATCCTTGGGGATGTCTTTCACCTGCCGATGGAAGGTGAAAGAAACTAGGTCCATGACGGTTCTCAATACGGTCTGGCTTGCGAACTTGCCTTCCGCCGCTCCGCTGATGCCGTCGCTCACAGCAAAAATAAAGTTGTTTCCGCAGGTTGGCAATTCCCCCTCCTTGCCTAAATACCGAACCTCACGTTCATCGAACGTTATCGCCAAAAATGCGTCTTCATTTTTGAAGCGAACCCGTCCCGCATGAGTTTGAGCTGTCCATCGCAATTCTTCAATCTTTTGTCCAGCCTTACCCATGCTTTTTCATAGTGTCCTTTATGGTCAAGCCTTCGCCAGATTCAAGGAGAGTGGCAAACTCAAAGTCAATTATGCAAAAACGCCCCAGTTGAGCGCTATAGGTGACGTTTCTCGATAATGGATCGCCGTGTCTCACACCGTAATCTTCAAGTTCATCGAAAAGGGTTTTAAGTTTATTGTCGCTGAGTTTCTGGACCATGCTTCCGCAGTTGGTCGTGACTAAATAGAGTTCCGCAGGGTCGCTTTCAAGAACGTGGGGGACAAACTTGCACTCGCGCTTCTCCAGAAACTTCAAAACTCGGACTTCGTTTTCAAATCGCTCCTTCGCATAACTGCCGTGAAATCGTTTGTGCACCTGTCCATTATATCCGATATGGACGGTTGCACGGGCTGTGTCTTTGGCTTCACGCATAATAGGGACGATTATAATATGGATTCCCCTGACAAACCAGAAACAAGCAAAATTACGATGGAAGGCAGATTTGTTGTTGAACTATTGGCATCTTTAATGCTAGGTGTCGTGAACTTATTCATCGGCTGAAAGGCCTAAACTCATAACCGATAGTAAAATCGTTAAATAAAATGGCAAAATACAAACTGGAGTACGTCTGGCTCGACGGCTACACACCGGTACCCAATTTACGTGGGAAAACCCGCGTCGCATCCGAAGAACCGAAATCTCTGGAAGATTGTCCCATGTGGGGATTCGATGGCAGTTCCACTCAACAGGCTGATGGCAGCAATTCCGACTGCATGTTGAAACCGGTCGCTTTCTACCCAGATGGCGGGCGCGCGAACGCCTTTATCGTCATGTGTGAAGTTATGATGCCGGACGAAGTCACTCCACATCCTTCGAACTTTCGAGCCACAATTATAGACGATGAGGATGCTTGGTTCGGGTTGGAACAGGAGTATTTTCTTTTCCACAACAAACGCCCTCTCGGTTGGCCGACGGATGGATTCCCGGATCCTCAGGGTGAATACTACACGGGCGTTGGGTTTGCCAACGTTGGCGACATTGCCCGTGAAATTGTCGATGAGCATCTTGATCTCTGTCTCGCTGCCGGTATAAATCACGAAGGAATCAATGCGGAAGTCGCCAAGGGCCAGTGGGAATTCCAAATATTCTCTAAAGGTTCGAAAAACTGCGCCGACGACATGTGGATTGCCCGCTATCTTCTCCTTCGTCTTTGTGAAAGATATCAAGTTGATGTTGAGTGGCATTGCAAGCCGTTCCTGGGTGACTGGAACGGTTCAGGAATGCATTGCAACTTCTCGACGAAACACCTGCGCGAAGTGGGTGGTAAGGATTACTTCATGAAATTGATGGATGCATTCGAGAATAACATCGAAGAGCACATTGCTGCCTACGGTCCTGATAATCAACTGCGATTGACGGGCTTGCACGAGACGCAGTCGATCGATAAGTTCAGTTGGGGAATTGCCGATCGGGGGGCATCCATTCGCGTTCCGCATAGCTTCGTGAACAATGATTACAAAGGTTATCTCGAAGATCGTCGTCCGAATTCCCAAGGCGATCCGTACCAGATTTGCTCGAGAGTTTTAAAGACGATTTCCGAAGTTCCAACTTCATAGGGTAAAGTCTTCATTCCGTTTCACATGTCCTTCTCTCTTCGGAGAGAAGGGCTGCAATGCATTCCTACAACGCCCCTGTCGCTTTTTCGACATCAGAAGCTTCGGTTGAAGATTTAGGAGAGTTCCCGTTCCGCAGTTCCCTTGCGCATCAACTTCAAGGTAGGTTTTATGGCGAGGTCTATTAGACAAGGGCTTTATAAGTTTGCCGATTAATAAAGTGTAAACCCACGGGCTTGCTTCAACATGAACTGCTCCACCTGGGGCAGTTTGAATGGCTTCTTATCCGATTGGTCCGCCAAAAGTCGCGTTCAACATTCCTTTTCGTTGACTTAAGATTTATTAGTGTCGTTAATAAATCGGGTATGCTTTTGGCAACTTGTGACAGACTGAGGGTATGAGGTTTGAAGTTTCAGAATCGGATTGGGGATCGTTATTTTGCCGAAATGCACTTTGGCTTCTCTCCGTCATTCCAGGAGTCCTGTTGGTGGAGGGACGCGTGCTCAATCAGGATGAACAATGGAATGGAACGGACGGGGTTGTGGCAGTTGTTGAATCGGTGGAGGTGCCGAACGGGCGGACATTGACCATTGCTGCCGGAACGGAGGTTGTCATGAATCCGGGAGTCTCCATTGAAGTGGTCAACGGAGGAAGCCTATTGATTCAAGGCAAGCCCGATCAGGTGGTGCGTCTCCTCAGTTCCGATCCACCACTCAATTGGGGGCGGATCTCTGCGTCGGGGGGGGGAAGTCGAATCATTATCGAACACGCTGATTTTTCTCATGGTCAGTTGGTGTTTCTGGACGGCGCGGAAGGGAGGGTTGAGAGCAGTGTTTTTCAAGACTATATTCAGGGGGATAAGGCCATTGTAAAATCTATTTTGTCGGGGCCTCTTGTTCTCAGAGGTTGCCATTTCCGAAGGTATTACGAACTTCAGCTCAGTGGCGCAGTTGTTGTCATTGAACATTGCCTGTTTGAGAATCCTACCACTGACGCTATCGATATTGATGGAGCACCGCCGGGGAGTCGAGTGGCCGATTCGATTCTTAGGTTTGGATTGGGTCCTGGAGTCGATGGGCTGGATATGGACAATGGTTCAACGGTGTTAGTGGAGCGGTGTCGGATTCACCATTTTACCGACAAGGGAATTTCCATCGGTGCTGTGAATCGAGAGATCACTGTGCGGGATACACTCATCTATCGAGTCGGGACCGGAATAGCTGTTAAAGATGATTCCTATGCGCTCCTTGAGAACAATACACTTGCGGAAGCCAGTGTGGTTGGATTGCATCTGTATGAAAAGAATGCCGGACTTGGCGGAGGGCGCGCCATTGCCTCGAATCTGGTTCTCTGGAACAATCAGCGGGATGTTTTAGTGGAGAACGATTCCACTCTGGAATTGACCTCAAGCATTCTTCAGGAATCCATTCTCAATCATGGAGAAAGCAACTTGGCCGTTTCTCCGGAATTCGTCCACCCGGATCTGGGTGACTTCCAATTGAAGTCGGATTCACCAGCTCGATCTGGCGCTGGATGAAGGGCAGGCAGATCTGCGTTGTTTGGGTGAACATTTCGAGTTTGAGCAGCAAGCGGACACATGGTCCT
>DUCD01000339.1:6323-22702 GCA_012959985.1 Verrucomicrobiales bacterium
CGGATGCCAGCTATTCCGCCGGAAGCCCCGGTTGGCTTTTCAGCCGAGGTCGTTGACGATGGTGGAGTCGTGCTTCATTGGGTTGATGCTTCCGATGATGAAATTGGGTTTGAATTGGAACGGGCCACCCCCGGAATCAACTGGTTACCGATTGTTTTATTACCGATGAACCGAAACCGATTTGTGGATATGGATGCAAAGGCGGGATTATCTTTTGTTTACCGGATCCGATCATTTAACCAATACAGTTCCTCAAAATTTGAATCCGTTGCTCTGGGTCCGGATTTCGTAGTGACGGTTGAATTGTCGAAGCTTAGTTCCGACGAATCATTGCGCTTGAAACTTGTTGGTCCGGCAGATCGGGAAGCCGTCCTGGAGTGGTCAGTGGATTTAGTTGAATGGGATTTCTTTTTCCGTCAGAAGATCCCGGAAAATGGAATACTTGAAATTCCAGGATTGAAGACCGATACGGCGCGTGCATTTTATCGCGTTATCATTCCGGATGATCTGCCGCAGGAATAACCGAGCCTGTGTTTTGTCGGAATCAACGGACAGGAATGTCCGTTTTCTCTCGATGGGTTTAACCTAAGGGCATAAATTAGGACTTATGAAGATGGATTGTCATTCCAGCCTCAGCGCGGCCTGTTTCAGAATATGAAAATGGGTCGTTACATTACGGTTTTGATACTCGGCTTGTGGATTTATCCCAAACTGGTTTCTGCCGACGTGATGATACACGAAATCATGTATCATCCGGCTTCGGAAGATGATCGGGAGGAATACATAGAGCTTTATAATCCGGATGACGAAGCTCACGATCTGTCGGGTTGGCGATTTATCAAAGGAGTGGGCTTTGAATTTCCGGAGGGAGTGCGGATTGAGGCGGGCGGTTTTTTAATCGTCGCCTCGGATCCATTAGTTTTTGGGGTGACCTATCCCGAGGCGGATTCACCACTTCCCGAACGATGGCTTGGACGACTCAGTAACCAGGGTGAGAAACTGGTTCTTAGAAATCGGGAAGGAGATATTGTCGATTCTTTGTCTTATGCCGATGGAGGAGATTGGGCGACTCGGAAAAGGGGAGAGCCGGATAATGGATTTCGAGGTTGGGAATGGTTTGCACTGCATGATGGCGGAGGAAGATCGCTTGAGTTGATCAATGCGAGTCGGTCGAATTCGATCGGAACCAATTGGAGTTCCAGTCGGGAAGAGAAGGGCACTCCGGGAAGAATTAATTCGGTGAGTGATCTAGACACAGCACCCCTTATTTCCCAGGTGGAGCATCGTCCTCTGCTGCCGCAACCCTCTGAATCGGTCACTGTCAGTGTCAGTGTCAGTGTTTTCGGAGACTCCGAAGCGATACCCTTGGTGCACCTTCATTACCGGATTGGGGAATCGGGATTTTCAAGAATCCCGATGCACGATGATGGGCTTCATGATGATCGCCGATCGGGAGATGGTATCTTTGCTGTAGTTTTGTCGCCTTTTGCAGAAGATGGTATTGTCGAGTTCTATGTGGAAGTTATCGGTTCCGATGGCCTGCTTCGAACCTGGCCACCGCCGGCGTTGTTGGAAACCGGTGAATTCGAGCAGCGTACGAATGCCTTTTTTCTGGTGTCCAGTGAAACGGCGAGTCGAGGAATGCCCACTTATCATATGATCATGCGGCCAGCGGATTGGCTCGAATTGAAAACGATCGACTTTCAAAGCAATGCTCAGATGCATGGTAGCTTCATTCTGTCCGGCGAATCGGGCTCAATCGTTCGGCATGGTACCGGAATCCGTCTACGCGGGGCTAGCAGTCGGAGAGTTCAGGTGAAAAGCTACCGGATCGAGTTTCCTTCCGACAAGCTTTGGAACGATGTCACACAGATCAATCTGAACGCACGGCAACCGCATGCCCAATTGATCGGAAGCCTGTTGAGTTTGCGCTCCGGTTTGCCGGCGGCTGAGGCCCGTCTGGTTGGCCTGAGGTTGAACGGGATGGATCTCTCGTTTCATGGGGATGGGCAATTCGGGGTTTATGCTCATGTTGAAGTAATCAACAGTGATTTCGCCCGCCGTCATTATCCCTTAGACGACAATGGAAATGTCTACGAATGCACTCGTTTCAATACCGACTTGAGGTATTTGGGTGCGGACTCGCAGCGATATCGCGATTTTGGCTATCATAAACGATCCAATGAAAGTCTGGATGATTGGAGTGATCTGATTGGGCTGACCTTGGCGTTATCCTCCTCGACTTCTGATGATGATTATTTGGACACGGTATCCAAAGTGGCGGATATTCGAATGTGGGTTCGCTATTTTGCGGTGACCGTGCTGCAGGAATACGCCGAAACGGCATTGGCGACCGGAGTAGGTGATGATTATTCGCTTTATCGAGGAGATTTGGACCCTCGTTTTCGAGTTGTCCCTCATGACTTCGATTCGATTCTCGGGGAAGGAGATTTCGGAGGCGATGTCAGTCGACCGATTCTCATTTCGACTCGATTAACTTCCATCAAACGGTTTCTCGATCATCCCCAAATCCGCAGTCTATTTTTTGAGGAGTTAGCACGTTTAATGGAAACGGTGTTTTCGCCGGAATCCGTGGATGCCATGCTGGACAATAGGCTGGATGGAGTCGTGCCGCCATCCGTCATCCAGCGCATGAAGACATTCAATCGGCGACGCAACGAGAATGTGCGTCTACAGATCGAATCGCTGGGTGTGGTTCTTCCGTCGGACTTGCCTGGTTTAATTGTTGAATTGCCGACAGGACGTTTGCCCGGTGTCGATGAAAATCCCGATGTGATCATTCCCCCGAAGGCTGGGCTTAGACTTTGTGAAATTCTGGCAGTGAATCGCACGACGCTAAATCATCAGGACCGCTACCCCGATTGGATTGAAATATGTAATACAGGCCAGAATACCATTTCCCTGGATTCTGTAGGACTGGATGACGATCTTGATTTTGAGGATGCATTTCAATTTCCGCCGGGTGTTCTGTTGGCGCCTGGAGAGCGGCTTGTTGTTTTCGATGGAGTGGTATTGAACGGAACTCCGATCCGTCTTGGTTTCGGGTTAAGCGGGAGTGGAGATTCTGTATTTTTGACTGATGGAATGGACTCGCAGAGAGTGATTGTGGACCAAGTTGTTTTTGGAGATCAGATTGCGGACCATTCGATTGCTCTGTTCGAGGAAGAGGATTGGCGACTGGCCCGGCCCACTCCGGGGACGAATAATGAACCGGCCACCACCGGGTTTCCTGATCAACTCCGAATCAATGAATGGCTCGCGGTTGGCGGTAAAGCGGAAGAATTCGTTGAGATTTTCAATCAGGAGGCTCTGCCAGTGAACATGGGGGGATTGTATTTGTCCGATCAGCCTTTAGGCCGTCCGAATCGCCAGATCTTTCCACCATTATCGTTTGTTGAAGGGAAAGGGTTTTTCAGAGCCTCTGATCTGAATTTTCGATTGAAAGCACTTCAGGGTCGTCTCGGATTATTTTCACAGGATCTACGACTCATTGATTTCGTGCAGTACGGATTACAGCGAAGATCGGTTTCCCGTGGTCGTTTTCCGGATGGGAATTCTACCATTGTGTCTTTGATCGGACCGTCCCTGGGAAAACCGAACAGTGCGCTTGCTCAAAATCTTCAAATTCTGGAAGTGTATCCAGGGGAGGATCACCTTGAGACAAACAAGGAAGCACTGACCGGTTGGTTGGAGTTGTGGAATCCTTCTGAAGTTTCGGTTTCGGTGAACGATTATTTCCTGAAATCCGATCCGGAGGGTGATCGGATTTACCCATTTGCAGAAGCAATTGAGATTC
The DNA here is from genome assembly GCA_012959985.1 of Verrucomicrobiales bacterium. GTDB lineage: Bacteria > Verrucomicrobiota > Verrucomicrobiia > Limisphaerales > DUCD01 > DUCD01. The sequence goes on from DUCD01000339.1 coordinate 10,141, forward strand.
CACCGTTAGAAAGGTTGATCGTTGGATGGCCTGGTGGTTTTTTTTTGGATGAATTGAAAAGGATTTCCGTGCCCGGTTCGATGGGCGGAAGAGTCAGTTTAATACGTTTAAACCAAGACGGATTGTCGGTCGTTGCCGATCAGGTCAGTTTCGGTCACCTGCCTTCGGGGTATTCACTCAGTCGGAATTCTATCGATTCCGATTTATGGCAATTATCCAGGCCAACTCCCGGAAAAGTAAATCAGGTTGTTCCAATGGGGAATCGGACCCACCTGAGAATCAATGAATGGTCTGCTGCTTCCGGTCGAAGTGAAGACTGGATCGAGATCTTCAATTCAGCCTCCCTGCCTGTTGACCTGGGGGGCTGTTTTCTGACGGATAATCCGGATGATTCCCGTTCCTTTGAGATTCCTTCTTATACCTATTTGGCGGACGGTCCGGATGCGTTCCTGACTTTGAGGGCGGAGCAATCGCTTGGGGGAGAATTGCCGGCCCTTAGCTTCGGATTGAACACTGAAAAGGAAAGTGTCTGGCTGTTGGGTCCAAGAGGGAACTTGATCGATTTCATTACATTTGAAAACCTGCAGCCAGATCAGACCGAAGGCCGCTTACCCGATGGCGGTGGTGCTCTCTTTCGATTTCCGAATTCGGGATCGCCGGGACGTTCCAATAATGCTGATTCAGATCAGAATGGTTTGCCCGATGCCTGGGAACAGTTGTTCGGGTTAAAACCGCAACCTGGTGGTGATACCGATCTCGACGGGAGGACGGATCATGCTGAATTCCTTGATGGTACGGATCCAACAGATCCCCTAAGCCACTTTGGGTTTGATGCATTGGATTTTCATCGGGACTTTGGATCACGACTTTCCTTGACGGCTGTCTCCGGTCAGTCTTACGGCATTTTCTATCAGAACCGTCTTGGGGGATCCCGCAGTCTGCTGCAGGCTGTGTTTGCCAATCCGATATCCCAGCTCATTGAGATCGATGATCCAGAAAGCCGATTTCATGATCAACGATTCTATCAGATGCTTTCTCCGATGCCGGCTGTACCGGGCTTCCGGGGTGATACGGCATTGTCCTTTGTCATGAATCAGACGGCGAAATCCATGGCTCTGGAGATTGAACATTCCCGGTATGACATAGATCAATTGTCTGTCAAATGGACCATCAGTGATCCTGGAGTTTTTCCTGACGAGCGAGTTTCCGTTCGATTGGAGGATGATTGGATTCTGGAAGTATCGCCTGAACCTTTTCAAACGGGATCTGCGGAACTTGAAGTGACTGTTACAGACCCCGCGGGGTTTTCCACTATGAAAACCATCTCCCTCTTGAGTGTCGATCCCGGTCGGCATGATTGGAATCATGATGGTTGGGAAGATATGTTTTTCCAAGAAGCTGACGGGGATTTATGGGTATGGTTTCTGGAAGACTTTCAAGCGAATGAGGCCCATCCACCGGACGCCGAAAAATTGAGAGGCAGTCAATGGAGGGTTGCCGGGATCGGGGAGTTCAATCAGGACGGTCATCCCGATCTTCTACTGGAACATCCGGGGGGTGATTCTGTAGCATGGTTGATGGAGGGAATTATTCGCATCGAGTCAGTGCCCACTATTCCCGGGAATCACACTGGGTGGACGATCGAAGCCGTGGCGGATTTTAATCGTGATGGGATTTCAGATCTTCTTTTCGAAGGGGGCAATGGTGAAGTGGTCATCTGGCTGTTGGCGTTCCGTGAGACCAATCCCCAGGCGCTGGTTTTTGAAAAATTGATTCATCCGCGTTTTGGAAGGTTGCCCGAACCGGAATGGTCGATTGTCGGGGCTCGGGATTTTAATGCCGATGGTTACCCTGATCTTCTGTTGGATAATCAAGGTGGTTTTTTCGGCATCTGGTTGCTCGAAGGGGATGAGCTGACCCAGACTTTCCTTTTCGATAAACCGGATGGCGCTGGTGGAAATGTGCGAACCTCTGGAATTCTTGATATGAATGGAGACCGTCAGCCGGACATCCTATTTCGTCATCAGGGAGGGGAACACCATGGAGACCTAACGCTCTTTATTATGGAGAACACCGACATCATTCGTGAGATCGTCCTGGATTGGAATCTTCCGGACGATTGGGAATTGGTTCCCTGATGGTTTGGCGGACTTCCCATCAAGGCGGCTCGCCACACTGTCATTCGGTTAAGAATATCTTATCCGGTTTGTCTCTGTCTTCCTCTCGGATCAAAGCGGCGACTTCGTCGCACGCACTCCAAAACCTACCGGAGTTCTGGAGCACGCTGGATTGCGGCAGCGGTTTGGTGCGCGTGACGGTGTCGCCGTTTTCCTTTGGATGATTTGGATGACCAGATCTGGCTTTACCAAGTGGCATAAGGGCTCGCTGCCCTTTCGAGGATGTTTGGGAGTTTACTGTTTCAGGGAGACCGTCATCCTGAAAAAAACTGTTCCCGGGCGTAAAGTCTGTTTTGAAGTAAGTGACAATTCAATTTTGGAGATTCCGGGGGAGCCCGTTGGAGTTTTGAACTCTTTAAATCTCCACAGGGAAGACGGTAATGATTGCCAGTTTATCAGGTCTTCGGATTGTTGCCATTCGATGTTCAGGTTTTCGGTTTTGGTAAGTCGGAAGTATTGGATGGACAACTCCGGCTTTGTTGTAGATACCACTACCGAGAAAAGGTTTGGTCTGAATTCCGGACGAATCGCACTCAAACCCAACGTGTATTCCAAGAGGTTTGGCACGCCATCAGCGTCAGGATCTCCTCCCGGGAGGAGATCCCCGGAATCTGTTCGCGGGTCGGGGAAGAATGCTTGGATCCAGTCGGCGAAACGGGTGTGCCGTGTGAAGTCCAATGAGCCCGGTGTGCCGCCCGGAATGCCTTCAGTTGTCCATTGGGTGGGATCGCTTAAATCGGAATCCCGATTCGGAGCCATTAGAGTCAATGAGAATCCCTGTCCGTCCGCAGCTTCGGGCCATGGGGATTTGTCATCGTACCGAAAAGAGAAAAGCAGCGCGTTATTCTGATCGATCAAAGTCAGCGTTTCACCACCGTTGGAAAGACGCCCTTGAAATCGGCCAAATGGCTGAAAGGCGTATATCTGTTCAAAGAGGTCGGGATCATTCGTCAGTATTAGGGTTTGCCCGGTGTCGAGAACGGTGTCGGGTGGGAATTGGAATTGGATTCCTTCTGTAAACAGGGCATTACCGAGATAAACGGTCTGTGGTTCCACATTTAGAATCTCTACAAATTCCAGGGAACCTGCAGTGGGTTCCTCTTCTATGGTCGAGTGGTACATCAGCTCACTTACAACGATGGATGGCGTAATCTGGTTCTCCACCGAAAGGAAACTTTCGGTCAGGGCGCTCCATTCCCCGTCTATCAGGGTTCTTGCTTTCAAAGGAACCGAATAAGGCAGAATGACAGGCGAATTGTAAGACGAGCTGGAGATTGTCCCGTGGATGTCGATTGGGTCACGGCCGTCCAAAGTGAAAAAGATCCGTCCTTCAGGATCCGCCCCTTCCAGGGTGAGCCGATCCTGGAAGGCTTCTGGATCAGTCACTTGCCGCCAAGTCGGTGGCTGTGCATTTGGAATCCAACCGCGCTTCCGGTGCTGGTCGAGGACAATCTTGTGCCGGTCTGCAATGAACTGAGTTTCATAATCCGGCAGGGGGCTGACACCGGCTCCAATCGCGGATACGCCGTAAAGGTGCCGGGTGATTGGGAAAACTTCCTCTCGGATTTGTCGGAAGATTCTACCTGCTGCCTCGGCTGTCAATGGACCCTGATCCGAAAAGAGTTTATGGATCCGATCTTTTAACAAGGTCTGGAATTTTTTGTTGGCGAGGAGAGTTCGATACAGGCGGGGAATCGGGGTCTCATCGACATTGGGATCCAGCAGCACTTGGTCGATGTTATTTCGATTCACACAGCAGGGGGCGAAACTGGCGTCCGCATCCCAGATAACAAATTGAAATCGACCATTTTGACTGCGGTTACGGATTACAATCCAGTTGTTATCCGGCCAGTCACCCAAACTCACATAATCGGTCATCAGAATATAGTCCGCAAAATTCACGAGATCCAAACGTTTACGAATGGCTTGCCAGACTTCTTCCTTCGGTCGCTGGCTGTCCGTCCATGCGAGCAACTCTTTCCAGCTTTGGTCATCACCGGACTTGACCCCAAAGGTCCTGATGATATCCCATTCAGCATCGGTATTGTTGAGTTGATTAAACAAAAGATCCGTCGGTCGCTCAATCAGGCTGTAATATCCTTTGAAGTTCCCGTTGATGAACAGATTGAAGAATTCACCACGTAAACCGGGGTGACCGCAGGACAACCACAGTCGGCGGGTCATTTCGTCGGTTACGCTGTGGTGATGCAACGGGTCTTTGACCGGGTTCAGACGTAGAGTATCGTATTCAATGGATTGATTGGAGGGTCGAAGCGGATGGTCCCATTCGGTGGGTCCGTAATCACCACGGAAGTAGAGGTTCATCCTCATCATGGACTGCCGGTTATAGATCCAGTTGCTGGACGAAGGATCGGGGTAGCGTAGACGGGAGGTCGTGCTGCCGGCGACTCGGAGTCCGATATTCATTCTTGTTCCCGATGTTTCGTTTGGATTCAGGCGACGCAGCGAGGCGTTTCGTTCAAACGCTCGTCCCCTTTGCAGCATGAAATTGTAGTCCTCCGGTTGTTCCGGGGTCCAGATTGAATTCCTAAACGCATCGTTGAATTTAAAACGTCCGCCTTGAATGGCGAATATCCCATTGGGGTGAAACAAGGACGAACGGGGATCGGCATTGATGGCGAGAATGGGCAGACCCTGCGTAATTACGTCGGGCAGATGCTGCTCATTGGTTTCCACTGCGTTGCTGTCGTCGGTGACAGACAATTTGAACCGGCCGAGCAATGCAGATTGCCCGAAATCGTGACTCAGTTGAAATCGGATTCGGGCGCCGGAAGTAATCTCGAGAGGTTTGTTTAACAGAAAGACCGCATAATGATTCTGACCGGATCGAGGATGGATGGCCCAGCCGGTTTGCGGATTTTGGTCGATCGCCTGTCGCACAAGCCATTGGGGTTGGCTGTAATCCGAAAAGGCCGCTGAGAAAGCGATGGTGGTCCAGGTGGATCCTACCGGTTTGAGGTTCACCTGCATCTGGAATTCGGTCAGTACGAAATTACCAAAATCATGATACCCCGGCCCCTGTCTTGGAAGCGCAGGATCGTGGATCGCATCCAACCTCACCGCCTGTATGGTTCGCGCGCCGATTAAAGAAGAAACCGTGAATGTATCTGTTTCCGGCAGGATTCCATGGGTCCGGATAGAGCCGTCGTCCAGTAGGGTTCCCTCCATCAACCCGCTCTTGGACTCGAATTCCGTCGGTTGGAGCCTTGTCCAGGAAATACGGGAAGGAGTATTAACGATAAAATAATCTTCCACCAAAGTGGTGGATGCTAAGCTGTCATCAAGGAATGCCTTAGCCCGCAGGGCCGTATTTTGAGAAATGAGGATGGGTTGATCGTATCGTGTTCCATTTTGCCGGGAGGGTTCGCTGCCATCGAAGGTATAGAATATCCGGGCCTGACTGGAGGAAGTGAGAGTTAGAGTAATGGGTTCTTGGTACAGACCCGAAGGGAGTTGGGCTGTCGGTTGCTCCGGCGCTGGATTGTAGCTTTTTGCATCCCGGTTTGAACGTCCTGGGGTGGACGGGCTAAGGAAGGTATATAATTGAGTGGTATCATGCAGACCATAAGAATAAAAAGCAGATTGGGCCGGAGGGTTGAGTCCGATCTGACTTACGGCCTCGGGTGGATCGTCATTGTTCAGGAGAGCAAGGTATTCTCCAGAGGCCTTCAATCGGAAATCTGTGTGTAGAGGAAATCGTGGATCTCTGCGATTCATACCCGAGGCCAATACGACCATATATTGTCCGGATTCGATCGGGATGTCTGGGAAAAACCAACGCTTTGAATGGTCTGATTGATCGGTCAGCGACCATCCATTGAGAGCAATGTCGTCATCCGTCGGGTTATGGAGTTCTATCCAATCCAGGAATTTATCCTTGTCAGGTCCCGAGAGGTTGTCATCTCGAAGTCCCCCTGAGGGTTCATGGATTCCCGCTTGGAATCTCCATACACTTGTGGGAGGCAGAATGGAGGATTCCAGGGGTGTCGTCGTGAGTAGATCTGCGTCAATAAACAGGCTCCCTGTCTCGCCAGAAGCCCGATGCAGCTGGAATGAAAGAACATTTTGACCTTCTTTCAGGAAGGATGTAGCACCACTCAATGGAATGGATTCTGTCAAATCAGAGAAATGAGGTTGGGTGGCCGGTTGGTCATGATAGACCATTGCTCCGGGTGAGCCTAAACCACGACGTGCCACTTCAATTCCATTGATGTAAGCAGCGAAGCCGTCTCGGTAGCGAATTTTGAGAACCAGCTCCGGTGGCGATTGAAATGTCTCTCTATTGAGACTGAATTGAGTTCTTAGATAAATCGACTGCCACTCGGTAGGAGGAGGCTTGTCGAATCCCAATGGATCCGCTGTAGATTCCTTTGCAGAATCATTGATCGGCAAAAGCCTGGCGATCCAATGGGTGTCGTCAAAATCAGGGGCGAACCAAGCTGGGCCATGCCCCACGCGTGCTGTGCCGGATTCCGTCCGGGCGACGCGCCGGGCAGTGTTATTGGCGACGATTTCATTAATGAGCACCGTTGGCTCATTCGCTTGGATCTCATGGACTATAAATCCATTTGCCATTAGGACACACAGTGTCGCCCAATATTTCACTGATCCTTGAAAAAGCACCATTCCTTGCGTCCGTTCCTAACGGCGATCCGGGTTTCGGGTACCATAAGATGCCCACCATCAGAAAACAATGAAAGACATTCACATAGAGTAGGCTGTCCTCAGTCGAGAGGGAATACCTTCGGAAATGCGCTGAGGTTATCGCACGTTATTTTGGCAGGCAACCTTGTCGCAACGATTGACATCCGATTCTTCCATCGTTAACAAAGAGACATGTCTGTTAGTATAGGTACTCCGTTTTCTCACACGGCGACTCGAGTCCTGCTTTGCGGGGCTGGTGAACTTGGAAAGGAAGTCGTGATCGAGCTTCAGCGTCTGGGCGTCGAAGTCATTGCGGTTGACGCATATGAGAATGCTCCAGCGATGCAGGTTGCGGATCGTACTCATGTGGTTTCCATGCTGGACGGGGCTAAACTCCGGGAAATCATTGAAAAGGAGAAACCTCATCTGGTGGTTCCCGAAGTGGAAGCGATTGCCACGGATACTCTGGCCGAACTGGAACGTGAAAAGGTGGCTGTGATTATTCCCACCGCACGGGCAACTCAACTGACGATGAACCGAGAAGGCATTCGCCGTTTGGCCTCAGAGGATGTTGGTCTCAAAACCTCACCCTATTGTTTTGCGGCAACAGAACGAGAATATCGAGCCGGTGTGGATGAGATTGGAATGCCATGTGTTGTGAAGCCCATCATGTCCTCATCCGGGAAAGGTCAGAGCGTAGTGAAGTCTGAAGAAGATCTGCTTCCTGCCTGGAAATACGCACAGGAAGGTGGAAGGTCCGGCGCGGGCAAGGTGATTGTGGAAGGTTTTATAGAATTCGATTACGAGATCACCCTATTAACTTTTCGTCATTCTGGAGGGACTAGTTTCTGTGATCCGATCGGCCATATTCAGATCGATGGGGATTATCGGGAGTCCTGGCAGCCTCAGCCTATGTCCGAACAGGCATTGGAGAAGTCAAAGGACTACGCAAAGCGAATTACCGATGCTCTTGGAGGACGGGGAATATTCGGGGTTGAGCTGTTCATCAGGGGAGATGATGTGTATTTTTCTGAAGTATCTCCACGGCCTCATGATACGGGATTGGTTACGCTGATCTCACAGGATCTGTCTGAATTCGCCTTGCATGCCAGAGCCATCCTAGGTTTACCCATTCCGAATATTGCCCAACACGGCCCCAGCGCTTCCGCTGTGATTCTCGTCGAAGGCGACAGCAACCAGGTTGTTTTTTCAGATTTGGAGAAAGCATTAGCTGAGCCGGATACTCAAATTCGATTGTTCGGGAAACCAAAAGTCGCAGGGAAACGTAGAATGGGTGTCGCCGTGGCTCGTGGAAAGACCCTCGAAGAAGCGCGTGCCAAAGCAAAGCGCGCTGCCGAAGCCGTTACCATTCAACTTTAGTAAGGGACCACTCAAGAATAACTTCACCCCAGTCCGAAGGGGCAGGGCGGCGTCATGCCGTCTGCGGCGTTACTCGTCGGTTGAATCCCCATGAGGGGATACGCCCTCCTCGTGCCTTGCATCCGACAAGACGGCGCTCCCGCCCAATGGTGAATTTATTCTTGAGCGGTCCCTAAACCAAATTTATCCCGTTCAAGGGCGGTTGGAAATGGATTCTGCATATCGGAGTTCTCCGCTACGGCCATCGTAATATTGAAAGACCACCTGAGGATGGGGGTAAGCGACCCAACGGGTGTCTCCCAGTTTTTTCGGCATATTGAAGACATTGTTTACTTGAACGACACAGAAGTTAGGGTAGAGCCGTTCCAGACGAGGCAGATCGGGTAGGATATAACTGCTCCAGCGAATGTCGCATTCCCGGGGACCGAATTTAAATTTACCGGTAGCGGGACGATCGCTTTCATCCAACGCGGGAACATGGTTCACACTGTTATGAGGGCCGCAGCAGAACTCCCAGATGCGATCCGTGATTTTAATGGCAAAACTGTTGTGCAAATCGCCGGTCATGACGAACACCGGCTTTTTCAGAGTTTCCCAGAAAGAAATCAGTTGTTCTCGTTCGTCGAAGAATCCGGTCCAGGCTTCTTCCTTGTTGGCGGCATCCACTTCAAAGCCTCCGGCTCCGCTGTGAGGAATCATGAAGGGGACCGTCGAAATGAAGAAAAAGAACTCAGCATCACTTTCGGCCATATTCTTCATCAACCATTCTCTTTGAGATTTTCCCAGCATGGAAATCCCCTTCTTCCCGCGGTCTCGAATGTCGTGCATGTCCCGTGAACTCCGCGTGTCGATCAAGTAGAATTCGCTGTTGCTGATGCGGAATTTCCCAAAACTGGGACGTCCGATTGAATAACTGACTTCATCCGTTACCTTGGCAGGCATATGAAGTTTCAAGGTATGGGCATCGACTACTTTTACGATGTCATAGACGTAGGAATTCGGGTGGCCGTCGTTATTGTCGTATTTCATGTCATTGACGCCGGCTTCCTTCGTGCCCCAATGCACATGAAGGTTGAGCATTTCATCAATGGCGATCCGGTTGAAGTCGGCGTCTGCATCCTTTAAAAGGTCGCTACCTGCGGTCATTTTTGCTCGACCGAAATGGATGGGGTGATTGTAGGCGGTCGGATTAGCCCATCCGAGGTAGTTGTACCAGGCGTAGGTACCGATATCGCGGAAGACGGTTCGACGATGCCGTTTTCCAGCAGTGCCGGCACCCCAGATGTCGTTTACCAATTCATGATCATCGAATGTGAATACACTGGGAACATTGCGATGCCATTGTGAGAGGTTGGCGCTACGGCTTAGATACAATTTATAATTTTCCCAGACCCCCACCACAGTCGGCATGACTTTCACAGCCCGCGGGAGCGAATCGGGAGCCAAGCCCTGGAGCAGACGCCACGCTTCTACAGGGTATTCCCGAAGCTCTTCATACAGCCAATCTCCATTCATGATGTGAAAATTGACCTTGTCGGCCCAATCCCGATTCAGGTGATCATACGTCGGAGAATGGTGGCCCAGACCGTGCAGTGGATTCTGGTTGGCGCAGGATCCGATTTCGAAACGGAAATTAAACAGGCCCTTTGGATTGTAGTCAGCGTTTCGGGTCTCATCCGCATGGGGCAAAGTTAAGAATGTTCCGGTCTGCCCATGAGGTCGGTTATTCACCCAAACCTGATAATGGTAGCGCGTATCCGGTATCAGCCCGGTCAAAAGGATTGATCCCGTATTGTCATTTTCAATTCTGGTTTTCACCGGAATCGATGTTTGGTTCAAGTGAAGGGCATCGGTCCCGTAGTGCACAAGGAATTCACCAGGGTCAGACGTCCGAGCCCAAACAGCAACTGAATTCGCCCCGGGCCTGCCGAGCATCGGACCATGCGTCAGGCGAATTGGATTGCGTTCTGCAAACAATGGATATCCAAACAGCAGTATCGAAAAAAAGACAAGGCAGCGGTTCATGAAGACGAGACTAGAGGGATCTGGGTTGGATGGCAAGTTTGGTCCGGAGTCATCGGTCTCCAGGGGGGCGAGTACCAGTGCGCGGAGTGAATTGCTGTAGCGTCGGCTGTCCTCAACCGAAAACAGTAGCATCGGCTGTCCTCAACCGAAAACGGTAACGTCGGCTGTCCTTAACCGAAAGGAATCCTCTGGGGAAATGCGCTGAGGACAGCGCACACTACAGTTCAAGGTATTAACTTGTCCTCTCCCCGAACTTTTAATCGCACCCGGTCTCCAACTTGTATCGATTTCACATGGGTGGGTTTGGAAAATATTTCTGAGGGAAACCGGTGTGCATTTTGAGAACGGAATCGGTATGTATCAAGACTAGCCCTGTTTCGGCGGCTATTGCCGCCAAGATCCGGTCAACTAAGTCTCCATGCGGCCAATCCCATAATCCAGCCTGCCTGGACGCAGTTGCCGAAGGAGATTCCAAGACGAAATTTTCCAGGGAATGATCGATCCATTGCCTAGGGTCAGGTACAGACAGCAATCGCCCGCGTTGCCATTTGAAAGTAATTTCGGCGACACTCAATGGACACAAATGGAACTCAGTTACCTCTTTGGTAACAAAACTTTTGAGGGACGCTTTGATCGGTAGTTGATGGTAACGCAGGTTCGTCGAGATTTACTCCCCTTAATGCTTTTCTGTTAAGTGCTTTTGTTGCGATGGGGGGAACATGTCGCTCAGGGGTTTTCATTCGCACCAGAACAATCCGGTCGCCTGTTTCCTGGCATTCGTAGACATCGCCTGACTTTGCCGGTGGGGGTAATACGACTCTGCGTTTCTGGTCTGCAATGACTTTCATTGTGGGATCATCCCACCTGAAAATGAATTTGTCAATATCTTCCAATTTAGGTGACCTAATCTCAACAAGATCTTGCATTACTCCCCTGGGCGAAATTCACAAGCTGAATGCCAACGGTTCTAAATCCAAATGTGATAATTCCATTCCCTTCAGCTAAAGTCTGGTAAAAAATTGACCAAACCCGATAATAGGAAAAATATATCAAGAAAAGAAAGCTGCGGGTCCAATAATAATGGTGCGGATCCCAGAATCCGTTATCAAATCAGGACTGGTAATGCTGACCCTAATGATGAAGAAAAAAATTCAAATCCTCCGACTGATTTCTGTTGCCGTTTTGTTGAGTGTGCTTGCGATGTTTGCTTACCTACCGCCCAATGGATGGGGTGATTCTGATCCCAAAGGTTCTGCTTATGTTGAGGTGGTGCAGTCACAGCCTGCGAAGCCTAAACGTGCAGCACGCCGCAATGCCCGAAACAGCAACAAGCGCCCGGTAGATGCGAAAAACATTGAGACAGGAACTCCGGAACCGGTGAACGATCCGGAGTTAGCTTCCTTTTCCCGCTTTGCAGCAACGGCTCCTATGCCCGGTCCCGCGGAACCGGTTTCGACTGGGCTTCCTCTGGATTTGAAAAAAGGAGAACGCATTGCCTTCATCGGTAATACCCTTTTTGAACGTGCTGCGGATTTTGGCTATTTTGAAAGTTTCCTTCAGCAACGCTTCCCGGAACATCAACTGGTTATCCGTAACTTGACATGGTCTGCTGACGAGATCGATCTCCAGCCAAGACCTGCGAATTTTGCTTCTCTGGATCAACAGCTGACCCTTGAGAAAGTCGACCTTATCTTTGCTGCGTTTGGTTACAATGAATCATTCGCTGGGTTGGATGGATTGCCTTCGTTCCGGCAAAGACTGAGGGACTTTCTGGTTCGGTTGAAATCCAGTGCATTCAATGGGAAAACCGGACCGCGAATTGTTCTGGTTTCCCCTATTGCCAATGAAAACATCAAAGGGGTGTCTGCTGCCGATCGAAACAACAGTCGGATAAAACTCTATGGCGATGCGATGAAAGAAATTGCCATTGAGCAGGAGGTGGGATTTGCGGATGTTTTTTCCGATACGCTTAAAGCAATGGCTCCAAGGGAAACCGATCTGACCTTCAATGGTATTCACTTGATTGACAACGGATACCGATCATTTGGATCGATACTATTCAAAGAGGTGTTCCATGAAACGGCTCCCGGGATTAACGAATCCTTGAGGCAGGTTGTTCTCGATAAGAATCGGCAGTATTTTCGTCGTTACCGGCCTCTGAATACCTTTTATTACACCGGAGGTCGTAACAAACGATACGGTTATCTTGACTTCCTTCCGGCCATGCGGAATTTCGATTTGATGGTGTTAAACCGTGAGCAACGAATCTGGGAATTGGCCGCAGGGAAAAAAGTTGAAGGTCCAGTCGATGACTC
>DUCD01000339.1:22742-27937 GCA_012959985.1 Verrucomicrobiales bacterium
ACGAGGAGTATGCCGCATTTAAGATCGATCCCCGATTCGAGGTCAATCTGTTTGCATCGGAACAGGAATTCCCCGAAATCGCCTGTCCCATTCAAATGCGGTGGGATGCCAAAGGCCGACTGTGGGTTAGTTGTTCAACTACTTATCCTCATATTTATCCAGGCAATGAGCCGAACGACAAAATTGTCATTCTGGAAGACACCGACTGGGATGGAAAGGCGGATCGCAGTACTGTTTTTGCGGACGATGTTCAGATCCCGCTTTCATTTGAGTTGGGTGATGGCGGGGTTTATGTTTCCGAGGAACCATTCCTGGTGTTTTTGAAGGATACGGATGGTGATGGCAAAGCGGATTTTCGACGGAAGATTATGGCGGGATTCGGTTGCGAAGATTCTCATCATGCGCTTCATGATTTCGTGTGGACTCCGGATGGTGATTTGCTTTTTCGCGAATCCATCTTTCATCACAGCCAGATCGAGACACCCTATGGGCCGATCCGAGCGGATAACAGTGCCTGGTTTCGGCTTCGACCGGATACTCATCGCTTGGTCACCTTCGGCAACTACCCGAACACTAATCCATGGGGTGTAACTTTCGACGACTGGGGGCACCATGTTGCCAGTCATCCTGTTTTTGCCTCGGCCTTTCATGCGACCAATCCACCTTATCCGGAGCAGCATCCACGGGCCACGGGCATTCCCGCCTACTCCGGTGTCTGTGGTCATGAATTCGTGGACTTTGATTTCTGGCCGGAGGAACTTCATGATTGTTTTATCAAGGTCCGGTATAAACCTTCGAACCGGGTTGAGATTCACAAATGGATCGAGAAGGATGATCATTTTGAGGAAGCCTACCAAGGGGATCTTTTGTATTCTTCCAATCTGAGTTTTATCCCGACCGACCTTCGATATGGGCCCCGTGGCGCTATGTATATCTGTGATTGGTACAATCCGATAAAAGGACATGCCCAATACTCATTGCGTGATGAACGTCGGGATCGCTCCGCCGGACGAATTTGGCGTATTGTTCCCAAAGGCGCGACATTACAGGATCCTCCAAAAATTGCGGGGGCCCCTATTTTGAAACTTCTGAACAACTTGAAACGCAGAGAGTATCGATACCGGTACTGGACCAAACGGGAGTTGCGTGGACGCCCTGCCGAAGACGTGCGTATTGAACTTGATGAGTGGGTGAAAAACCTTGATGCCTCAGATCTTCGATTCAGACATCACCAGATTGAAGCGGTTTGGCTTTACCGGAATATTTCCAGGACCCATCCGGATCTACTCCGTGAATTACTGGGGTGCGAAGAACATCATGCGAGAGCGGCTGCGGTTCGGCAATTGAGATATTGGTATGGCGAGTTTCCTGATTCCATCGAGTTGCTTCGCTCTGCCTGTAATGATAGCAATGGAATCGTGCGGATGGAGGCAGCGATTGCGGCGAGTTACATCGGTTCCGTGGAAGCATTGGATGCCATGCTGGATGTCGCGAATCATCCTAGGGATACTCACCTCAATTACGCATTCACTAGTTCCCTCGGCGCGGAATCGCTTCGGAGGCACTGGCAGGGTAACCCGAAATATGCAGGCATTCCGTTGTTACTGAAACAATCCAAGAGATCGGGAGAACTCGTCGAACGTGGTCGAAGCGCTTCTCAGGCTGAATTCGACAGCCATGAAAACCTGAAATCGGTCCGGATTACATGTTTGCCAGAGCGAATGAAATTCGATGTGGAACAGTTCACAGTGCAAACCGGACAACCGGTCAAACTGGTCTTGGTTAATCCGGATGCCACCGACCACAATCTTGTGATTGTGCAGCCGGGAACCTTGGAAGAAGTCGGTATGGCGGCTAACGAAATGGCTAAGGATCCACGTAATGCGAATTCTGATTTTATTCCATCAGACAAAAAGGACAAGATCCTGCATTACACCGCAATGATCGGACCGACCCGGTCATCCCGAATTCAAGTGTTGCGGTTCAATGCTCCCCCCGAGCCCGGGATTTATCCTTATGTCTGCACGTTTCCAGGACATTGGGTCATCATGACAGGAGAAATGCTGGTGGTTGATGACTTGTCGGAAATCGATGATTTAATCGCATCAAGAAACGCAGAAGCCACTTTTACCGATTGGTCTATGGATCACTTCAAGGACGCTTCCTTTGATTTCGATGCAACGGCGGCACAGCGTGGTGCAAAAGTGTTTAAGGAAGCTCGTTGCAATCAATGCCACGTGGTTCAAGGTGATGGCATTGGGTTGGGGCCTGACTTAACCCAAGTCAAGGAGAGGTATACTGGAAATTCACTCCTGCAGCAGATTCTTAATCCTTCGTCGGAAATCAACGAACAATATAGGACTTACCAGTTGACCAAAAAAGACGGTGAAGTTGTTGTTGGCAATATTCTGAAAGAAGACAAACAATCCATTCACCTGATTCCCAATCTTTTCAATCCAGCGGGTGTGGTTGTCGTTCCCCAAAAACAGATCAAAAGGAAGACGGCTTCCGAGCTTTCATCCATGCCGAACGGCTTGGTTGCTGCGTTGACGCGGGATCAGATTCTTGAGTTGCTGGCTTATCTGCAGTCGGTAGGAGGGAAAATATGAAGAGTTTGTTTGAGTTTCGGAGACCTATCTCCGTATTAAAGAGGAGTAGCCATGCCTGCTCGGGTGATGAAAACAACGTCAAGCCGGTGAAATTCCGACAAAAACCCTACCGGAATTTCATAGCGCTTTGGTTGAACGTGCCAGCGGTTTGGAGTGCGGTCAAGAGCCAAAGCGGCGACTTCGTCGCACGCACTCCAAACCCTGCCGGAATTTCAGGGCTTGTTAGAAAACGCGGCAGCGGTTTGGAGTGCGGTCAAGAGCCTAAGCGATTCACCGCTTTGGATGCGGCGGACGGCGATTGCTTTTACCCGCCCGGCACAGAGCGTCGCCGGTCCAATCCAACTCGGCCACTGCGTCGGGCGCACTCCGAAACGCAGTCGTCGATTCTGAAGGTTGCTGGTAAGTGCAGCGCAATTTTGTTATTTCTTTCCACATTTTCTGTTGTTCTGTTCAGTCTTACAAGCTGGAGCGATGCCGCTGATGATCTTCCTAATATCGTTTTGATCCTTGGCGATGACATGGGGATTGACTCCGTTTCAGCCTTGAATGGAAAAATGGGTCTATCGACACCTCATCTGGATCGATTGGTTAAAGAGGGTATGTCCTTCATGGATGCTCATTCTACTTCCGGAGTTTGTTCACCTACGCGTTACAGTGTTCTGACCGGACGTTATCATTGGCGGTCTCGTCTCAAACGCGGCATTGTAGGAAAATGGGAGCGCCCATTGATCAAAGAGGCACGCCTGACTTTGCCCGAAATATTGAAGCAGCAGGGTTATTCGGCAACCATGATCGGGAAGTGGCATCTTGGTTGGAATTGGCCGAAAAAAGGCGGAGGTGTAACAGAGAAACTTGCCGAAATTGATTTTACACTACCCATTACCGGAGGTCCTAACGATCATGGATTCGACGAGTATTTCGGAGACGATGTTCCCAACTGGCCTCCTTATGCCTGGCGGGAAAATGAGCGCCTTATCGGCACCATCAATTCGACTATGAAGGCGGGCACTTTTGTTGGCGTCAATACCGGACCGGCTGTTACCGATTGGGATTTCGAGGCGGTGTTGCACGAATACGGCAAACGTTGCAGTGGATTCATCCGAGAGAACAAATCTTCTGAAAAACCGTGGTTTCTGTATTTCCCGATGCCGTCTCCTCATACCCCCATTGCTCCGCACGCATCATTTAAAGGACGTAGCGGGGTCAGTCCCTATGCAGACTTCCTAATTCAGAGCGATTGGGCGGTCGGCGAAGTCTTAAAAGCTTTGGATGATACCGGACAGCAGGGAGAAACACTGGTGATTTTCACTACCGACAACGGGACATCTCCAAAGGCAGATTTCAACGAACTGGAAGAACACGGAGTTCGTCTTCGAGAGCATTGGCGTGGATGGAAGGCAGATGCTTATGAAGGAGGGCATCGTGTGCCCTTCATCGTTCGATGGCCGGGTAAAGTCACGGCGGGCACACGCAGTCGTGAAATTATCTCACTTACAGACATTACCGCGACTCTGGCGGAAGTTGTCGGATTTAAACTACCGGAGGATTGTGCCGAGGATAGTGTCAGTCTGATGCCCTTGTTGAAAGGGAAAGGAGGAGTAAAGACACTGCATGAGGCCGTTATCAATCACTCCGTTTCTGGCCTGTTTGCTGTTCGTCGAGGTAAGTGGAAAGCCTTGTTCTGCAGAGGTTCGGGTGGATGGAGTCCTCCAAGAGAAGCTGAAGCCTTGAAGTTGGGACTTCCATCCATCCAACTTTACAACCTGGATAAGGATCCAAAGGAAACAGTTAATCTGTATGAGGAGTATCCCGATGTGGTTCAGGATCTGTCCCGGATTCTAAAGAAATATGTCCTCAATGGAAGGAGCACCCCTGGTCCAAGGCAATCAAATCACAAAGGCGCGATCTGGTGGAGAGGATTGCCTTGGCAAGCTGACGAAGCAGTAATACTCCCAGGTTCCGAGGGAAAATAATTTCCCTCTTTCTTGAGGGAGCGTCGATCCCGGTGTATTCCGATTCAAAGCAGGTGAAAATTTTGTTTTGAATGCGTCGAGCGACACCGGCTTTTTCTGAGCACGCCGATTGCAGAGATTAATGTGTTGGAAGCGCCCGGATAGTCCTGTAGATTTGCATTCTCATGATTGCTAGATTCTTCGCTATTCGGTTGTTCATTCTTGTCATTTCTCAAAATGCTCTCCTAGTTGCCCAGACTGTTGATTCGCCTCCTCACGTTGTTCTGATCAGCGGAGACGCCGAATACAGCTCGCGCGAAACCTGTAGGCTCATTGAAGCCAAATTGAAAAAGGATTTTGGATTTCGGACCACTCTTATCGAATCGCATGTCGGGTCGATCGAGAATGAAACCAACCCCGATCGCCGTATTCCCGGTCTGGAGGCGATTCAGAACGCCGATCTATTGATCATTTATGTTCGAATGCGCTTTCCACCTGAGGGACAGCTCGATCTGTTGCATCAATACTTCGAATCCGGAAAGCCGGCCATCGGAATCCGCACCACTACACACGGATTCACGAATGACCGAGGTTGGTGTCCTCGGTATTTCGGAGGACACTACTGGTCGCATTT
>DUCD01000339.1:27947-30646 GCA_012959985.1 Verrucomicrobiales bacterium
TCGGAGGCCAGTCTGAAACTTACACCTTGCCGAAAATGAGCTCTCATCCGGTTCTGCGTGGCGTTCCTCCCTGGAAGGATCAGTTGCACAATACTCTATACCTAACAAATCCACTTTCGGATACCGCCACACCTTTGGTTATGGGACGGCGGGATGATACGACTCCGGCACAGGCTTATGCCTGGATCAATGAGTATAAACCGGGTTCTCGTCAGTTTTTTTTCACAGCAAGTCATCCTGAGGACATCGCCGACGACAATAATCAAGCGATGCTCTACAACGCAGTGTTCTGGGTTCTCAAACTGGAAGTGCCACATGAGGGAGTGATCGCGTCATTTGATGGAAAACTCCTGAAGGAATCAGTGCCTTACCGCCAGTCAACTCATTCAATCCAACCGGTTCCGCCTTTGCTGGATACTTCCACAGGTATGCAGACCTTGTTTGATGGGACGGATCTGAACCAATGGGATTACTGGTTCGGTGGCAAAGAGCCTCGGGTTTATGAACTGGATGGTCGGGCACACAGTGGAGAAGGCCTACCGGATTTTTCCGGGGCACGATGGAAACGGGTAGGGCGAGCCGTCGAAGCGGTTCCGGCTTACGGAGATTTGGTCACACGCGAACAATTTACCGATTATGTACTTCGGTTCGATTTTCTAATTCCGGAAACGGAGGAGAATGTCCCGCGTATCTGGAAGGGTAACAGCGGTGTTTATCTCAATGGGAGTTATGAAATTCAGCTGCTTGATTCAGGGCATGAGGAGCCCTCGATTACTAGTTGCGGCGCGGTCAATGGAGTGTGGGCACCCATTAAAAAAGCCTGGAAACCTGCCGGTGATTGGCAGCAACTGGAGATCGTGTTTCGCGCACCTCGATTTCGAAATGAGGACAAAATCAGTCCCGCCCGGGTTTCAGCCCGACTGAACGGGGAATTGATTCACGATAATGTGAGGGTGAATGAGCCGACTCGCTGGGGTTTCGAAGAAGAAGGATCCAATGGTCCCCTGGCAGGACCCATTCGATTGCAGGCGGATTCATCTACTGTCCGGTTTGCCAATATTCAGATCGAATCGCTGACTCAGGATCAAGTTTATGATCTGCTTCCGAATCGACGCGAGCCTACTGGAAGAGAATGGGTCGATATGGACTACGGACCTTATCTCACAGCATCCATTGAAGTGGAGGAAGGGAATATTGCCTACAAAGGAATTGCAGTTCGATTGGATGGAAGCGAAGGAGGTGTTTCAGCCGGGAATGATTTTATTGTTTTTGATACCGACACCCTGCGGGTTGCATCCGGCTGGTCGGGTCCTGATTTCATTGATTGGCGGAGCATTGTCTTCGACGGATCCCACCAGACTCACCCGTCATTGGTGGGGCACTCTCTTTACCGAAACCCTGTCGGTCCGGGATGGGGGGATCCTGTAAATGGGAGCTTTGGAGATCAGCGCTTACTTGGTAGGGACGGGTTGCCCTATGGTCCTATCTCAAGGGATTGGGGGCATTGGAAGGGACTTTACCTGCACGATGATCAAGTCATTTTCTCCTATACGATTGGTGGGACATCGATCCTTGAAACTCCTGGAAAGGAATCCATCCCAAGCCTAAACGCTTTTTCGCGAACATTGAATATAGGTCCAAGAAATCGGGATCTCATTTTGCAGGTGGCCCATGATCCCAAGGGTGAATTCCAATTTGCACCGTTCCCTACTGAATCAGGCGAGTTGGATCGATTAGCCCTGATGGAAGTTCCGGAAATCAAAAAACGGGAAAATACGGCTGTGACTGGATTTAAGTTTGACGGGCGAACCAGCCTGGATTTGTCCGATTCTGATTTGATGGACTGGACCGGGAAGGATTTCACCATCCTGGCGTCCATTAAAACTGAGGAAGGCGGCACCATTCTGGCGAAGGCCCCTCCTGAAGGAATCTGGGTCCCCAATGCCAAGACCTTCTTCATTCGTGAAGGAATTCTCAGTTACGATATCGGTTGGGTCGGAGCTGTTGAAGCCGAGCAGGAGATCAATGACGGAGAGTGGCATCAGGTTGCTATGACCTATTCTCATCAGGATGGAAGAATTCGAATGTTCATTGATGGAGAACTGGAAGGAGAGGGGCGTTTGAAACCGAGGGAACCGGTGGAGGGTCATTTGGTTCGGATCGGATATGCTTCACCTGATTTTCCAGAAGTCAGTGGGTTTTCCGGTGCCATTTCCAGAGTCAAGTTTTACCAAAGCATCCTGCCGCGGCAACAGATTCAAGCCTTTGCTGAGAATCAGGATCAAGGAGAGGGAATTCTAGGGGATTGGCTTACCAAGGAATTGAAGGAAGGGAGCTTGCCGAATTCAGTCGATAGTCGACATACCGCCCGGATTGCCCGACATGCTGCAGGGGAGCGAAGAGGTAGAAAGAATACTGATGCGAGGGGCAGTTCCTTCGGTAACCATCGGATTACCGCGGCGGCTGTGAAAGGGAAGCTCCCCGGGATGAAATGGATTGCTCCCGGAAACGGTTCACTCCGACTTCGCATTCCCGCCGGATCCAATTCGGTATCCCTGAAGATCCTGATGACCAAGATAGAATCGATCGAATCAAGAGGCGGTTTTGAAAGCTTAATTCAACAATCCGCAATGCCGGGTGAATTAAAGTCATTGATTCGAGGGGGATCCCAACGATGGAACAAGGAAATTAAAACTCAG
>DUCD01000339.1:30656-31990 GCA_012959985.1 Verrucomicrobiales bacterium
GAGTCGATCAAAACACGCATCGCTTCCTTTGGACCGCAGAACGGTCCCTTTACTGTCCAGACTCTCACTCCTCCCATGAAGAACCCTTATGGCTCATGGATGCGTCTGGGAGGGTTTGACTTTTTTGCCGATGGAAAACGGGCAGCGGTGTGTACCTGGATGGGGGATGTCTGGATTGTCGAAGGCGTGGATCAGGATAAGGGAGAGTTGATATGGAAGCGCATTGCTTCCGGAATGTTTCAGCCGCTTGGTTTGAAAATAGTCAATAAAACGATTTTTGTCACCTGCAGGGACCAGATAACAGTTCTGCGGGATCTCAACGGAGATGGAGAAACTGATTTTTATCAGAATTTCAATAATGATGCTCAGGTTACCGAGCATTTTCATGAATTTGCCATGGACCTACAGACAGATGAAGATGGCAACTTTTATTATGCAAAAGGTGCTCGTCATGCACTCGATGCTTTGGTTCCGCAACATGGGACTTTAATTCAGGTGAGTCCTGATGGATTCACCAGTAAAATCATCGCCTCCGGTTTTCGCGCTCCTAATGGTGTCTGTGTTACCGGCGACGGAACCTTCATCATGAGTGATCAGGAGGGGCACTGGACCCCGAAGAACCGTATTAATTGGATTCGCCCCGGAGGTTTTTACGGAAACATGATGGGTTATCATAAAGGGCGTAGTGATGATGATTTCCTTCCTCCGATCACTTGGATTCACAATGAATTCGATCGGTCTCCTGCCGAGCAATTGTGGGTGGACAGTGAAGTATGGGGTCCTCTGAAGGGTGCATTGCTTAATTTTTCCTATGGAACCGGAGAGGTGTCGTTGGTGCTGAATGAAAAGGTCGACGATGTCATGCAGGGAGGAGTGGTGAAAATGCCCACACCGATGTTTCCGACTGGAATTATGAGAGGTCGGTTTCATCCTGGAAACGGACAACTTTATGGGTGTGGATTGTTCGGTTGGTCGAGTAACCGTACTTCTCCTGGTGGATTCTACCGGATTAATTATTCCAGTAAGACTTTGAATTTCCCTATTGGCCTCAATGCTGTGCCCGAAGGCATGGTATTGACTTTTACCAATCCATTGGATCCTGAGTTCGCATTGGATACCCAAAATTACGCGGTTCGCAGATGGAATTATCGTAGAAGTTCGGACTATGGATCCGAGGATTACAGCATCGCACGCCCCGGGCGCAGGGGACGAGATGAGGTTACTGTGGCCGGAGTTCGCTTATCCGATGATAAAAAATCCATCCTATTGGAAATTCCGGATATGAAGCCTTCGATGCAGATGGAAATCGTCTATGAACTGCTCGGTGAAGATGG
>DUCD01000339.1:32000-42637 GCA_012959985.1 Verrucomicrobiales bacterium
ACATTTCCCATCTCATAGAGAATACGATCCACGTAATCGGCCGGAATGGCCCTTTTCATAAGGAAAGGTGATTCCTCAAAGTGAGAACCGTGGAGTTGGTTAAATTGATGTCGCATAAATAAGTGACTTTACATAAATCAACAATTCAACAAGAGTGGCCTATACTCGGTTTAAAAAGAAGTGCGGCCACGCATACTCATGATGCATCCGAATAGAGAGTGGGTTATAATACTAAAAGGAATTCGTTATCCTGAAAGACGAAGTTGTCTGGCATTTACTTTGATTGAACTGCTGGTCGTCATTGCGATCATTGCCATTTTGGCCGCCATGTTGTTGCCGGCTTTGGGTCGCGCAAAGAAGCAGGCCAAAAAGATTCATTGCACTTCCAACCTGCGTCAATTCGGCATTGGTATCATCCAGCATACCAGCGACAACAACGAGAAGATCATGCAGATGGTCCAGCAATGGGGCACCCGTCCTAATTTCATTCGATTCACCAATTCCGCCACACCCACTGAATGGGCCATCAGCGAAATCGAGCCTTATCTTCGAACCTTCAGCATGAAGAACCAGAATCTTTACGGAGTGGCGATGTGTCCTGAGGTCAATGCCGCTCTTATGAATCGTTGGATTCGTGAGGTCAATTTCGAGGAACACAATTTTCTGGAGTATCAGTACACTTATTTTGGAAGAGTTGACCTGATTCCGGACCGCGATACCCACGGAAATGCCCAAGCCGAACTGACCAATGACCAATTCGATGCCAAGCGACTGCTGATGAGTGACATTCTGTATTATGACACCTCCGACAACGAGTGGCGCTATAACCATGGTCCACGGGGCTGGGCTTTCAATGAAGTCAACTATATGCCCCGAGACGGTGGACCGTTACCGAATATTTCCGGAATCAACCGTCTGTTTGGCGACGGTCGGGTGGAATGGAAAACCCGCGCTCAATTTCCGAATTTAAATAAGATGAGGATTCCCTCACGTTTTCCCGGTAGTTGGGTCTCCGCGGGGGGAGACACTTATTATTGGTGATATAACCAGGCTTCAACAAATGAAGATTATTATGAAAACAAACCAAAGAGCGGCGGCCGTCCTGATGGTCGTTTCATTGTTGTGCGGGGGAATTCTCGTGTCACAGTCGGATATCAACGAGGGATTGACGGCCTATTACAGTTTCGATAACGCCGGGAATCTCACCGCGGATTCCAGCGGCAATAATCGAAACCTGACATTGATCGGTTCAGGATTGCCGATTGATGGGATCAAGAGCGGGGCCTTTGATTTTGACGGGTTCAGTTATTTGCAGTCCAACAGCGCCGGCGGGTTTAACACCATGGAGAATTTCACTTGGTCGCTGTGGTTCCGAACCGAAGATGATATCACTGGATCCCTGATCGGCAAAGCTCCTGGTTTCTGGGAACCCGGTTCTCGGGTGTTATTCGTTGAGGATGGCATAATTATTTTCGATATTGGAGAACTCGGCGCCGCCGAATTCGACGGCGGGCTAAATGACAACGAGTGGCATCATGTCGTGGTGTCCAACGAATTCTTTGAGGGCGGCGACGGAGAGGGAATCGTTCTGCTGTATGTGGACGGCGTCCAGGTTGCTGAATTCGAGGAGTTTCTGGCTGAATTCGATGAACCGGCCGGTTCTGTCTTCAGGGTCGGTAACTCGACCCAGGATTTTATTGAAATTCCGGAATATTTCGGCCAGATCGATGAAGTTAGGATCTATAACCGGGCGGTAGAGGAAGACGAAGTTCTGGAATTGCTTCTGGACGGCCAACCGAATCTTCCAGCCCCGGTCATTGTAACACATCCTTCGGGGCTGACCGGCATCGTTGGCCGAAGCGCCACCTTCAGTGTCGAGGCGAACGGTCTGGCTATATCTTATCAATGGTTCAAGAACGGTGAGCCCATCGAGGAAGCCGAGGGATCCCGTCTGACGCTTTCCGATCTGACCCAGGAAAACCTGGGTTCCTATTCGGTGGGAGTCAGCAATCCTTCCGGAGACATTATGAGCGACGCGGCAGAATTGAGCCTGTTGGACGAATGGAATCCGGAAATCGGATTGGTCGGACAGTGGACTTTCGATGCTCAAGGCAATCCGGGACAGGATACGAGTGGATCCGGCAATGATCTTGAACCCACCGGGGGAGTTGGACAGGTCGAAGGGATCAAGGGACTGGCCTTTGAGGGGATTCGATCCACACGGGTGGAAGACGCCATGGAGGGTTTCAATTTCGATACGCTCAGCGATTTCACCTGGACCGCGATGATCAAGACGGATGATGACGGGGGAATCATGGGTAAATCTCCCGCCGAATGGAGTCCGGGATCGAAAGCCCTGTTCGTCCGAGATGGAGTGCTTGGATTTGATGTCGGCTGGATCGGGGATGTCAATGCTTCTACAGAGATCATCGATAGTGAATGGCATCATGTAGCCGTAACCGTTGGCAGTTTGGAAGATGAAAATCTCGTGCAGCTTTATGTCGACGGTAATGTTGAAGCGGAGTGGGAGGTATTCCTGGCGGATCAACCGGATGCCGGGATTTTCAACATCGGCTATTCCAGTGATAATTTTCCGTTTGAGGAAGAGCCGGAACTGAACTTTTTCGGAGGTTCTATCGATGAAGTGCGGGTTTACAATCAGGCGCTCATCACCGCGGATATCATCACGTTGATGCTGGAAGATGGAGGATCCCTCATACCGGCCGGGATTTCCTCGCAGCCTGAGGACACAACAGCGATCGAAGGTCGCACTGCC
This sequence comes from Verrucomicrobiales bacterium, assembly GCA_012959985.1. Classification (GTDB taxonomy): domain Bacteria; phylum Verrucomicrobiota; class Verrucomicrobiia; order Limisphaerales; family DUCD01; genus DUCD01. The sequence continues at coordinate 34,777 of DUCD01000339.1, forward strand.
CGCTTCCGCGTGGGCGTCACCGGCACGGCGCCGGCCGTTCAGTGGTACAAAGATGGCGAAATCATTGAGGACGCCACCAACGCCGGGTTATCCGTTCCTGGTGTCAGCGAGGATGACGAGGGTTCGTATCACGCGGTTGTGAGCAATGACCAGGCGACTGTTACCAGCGAGGCGGCCACCTTGACAGTGGAACCGGCCCCGGTTTTCGGGGGCGGGGAGCTCGCTCATGTGGGCGCGTTTCTAGAAAGCTATTGGGATTTCAACTCTTTGGATGCTGACGGACTGGTTTCCGATCTGGCGCCGCTGCTGCCGGCCCATGACGGAGAGCTGGTTAACGGTGCCATATTAACGACGGGTAACTCCGGATATGGTGGAAGCGGTGAAGCATTGAATCCGTCAGCTGAAGAGGGAGCAAGTATGTGGGCGTCGATGCCTGAATCCTACGATTTCGATTCCGATTTCACCTGGGCGGCATGGGTAAAGATGAATGAGATCCCGGGGGGAGGCGAGTCCGGGGCAGCGATCTTTAGTCGAGTTCCGCGTGATATAGGCCACCAAGCGGGTTCCAAAGTTCTTTACCTTAGTGATACAACGCCCGGATTCGATACCGGATGGGTCGGCGCGATTAATTCAAACGAACCAGAGATTGACCTCGACACGTGGCACCATGTGGCGATGACCTTTCAGGCGGATGAAGATCTGGTGTCGATCTATTTGGATGGGGAACCGATCATTGATGAAGATTCGGGGGAAGAGGTGCTGGATTTTGATGCTTTTGGTGACGACATCGTAAACGAGTTCCCTGAGAACGAACTTCCGCCGGACGGGGATCAAAAGGTGAATTCCGGTTTCCGTATCGGAAGCGGAGCAAACAATATTGAAGAACCGTTCTTCTCGGATCCATTTGCGGGGGTGATTGACGATGCGGCTGTATGGTCCATCGCATTGTCGCCCGAGGATGTGGCCTTGTTAGCAGAGGGCGCTTCGCCTCTCCCCGAGTTGGCGCCCGACGCGCCCTCTTTGAGTATCGCCCGCGGCGCGGACGGCATCGTTATTGAATTTGAAGGAACCCTTCAAGTGGCGTCGGAGGCGACGGGGCCTTGGGTCGATTTGGATGTGACCTCTCCGCTCTCCGTATCCGCCGATGGCGATCAGGGTTTCTATCGGGCGAAGAACTAGTTTGGGTTGACATGGCTCCATTGAGAAGCACGAAGAGAGTGGCGGAAGCGCCCCGCTTCTCTCTTTTTCATTTCCTCAGAGCGGGGTTGCTGGTTCTGGCCGTTGCGCTGCTGCCATGCGTCGAAAACTTGGCGGGCGAGAATCCTAAAGTGCCCGCCCCCGGCTTCGCGCAAGAACTGAAAAGCTTGATCTCGGAGCGCCAACAACTGGATCGCACCTTGTGGGGGCGAGAGGTGTTGGCACAGGAGTATGAAAAGCGTTTCCAAGACTTCTGGGACACGTTACGCGCTTCGACCGACAAGTTGAAGGCTTTGGGAGAACTGCCGTTCGAGACTCTTGAATCGTTGCAGGCGGCGGATTGGGTTGCGCTGGAGAATGGTGTCGAACGCGCGACCATCAAGGAAACGCGACGGACCACGAAACGCGATGATGTGATCGCTCACCTCGACAGACTGTCCAAAGAGGGCTGGTCGCTCATCCAATCGGAATGGCATCACGAACGATTCCAACCTCACCGCGACTTCACGGCCACATCCGAGGTCGCGTTTAAGCTGCACTGCGAGAATCGATCATCCCTTGTCCGATGGACTATTGATGGCCTTGTTGAGGTGTCATGGAAGCGCTGGGAGAATCGCCGGGAAGCTCCCGTTCCCCAAAGCCTCAAGATTCTCAAGGCGAAGATTCTCCGTCGTGTGGGCCCGCCCGCGTTCGTCTCGGTTGCCTCGATCGACGCTCGCCAACTAGGCCAAGAGTCCCTTCGGATACATCCCTTGATGGTTCAGGATCTCAACGACGACGGTCTCTCCGAAGTGATCCTGGGCGGCGTGAATCTTGTCCATTGGAATCTGGGCCAAGGCCGATTCAAACGGGAAACTTTCCTGGCCCATTGGCGCGGCGAGATCGGCGAGGGGGGGGTGTTGGCTGATTTCACCGGAGACGGGCATCTTGATTTTCTGTGCGTGACAGCCCGAGACCGTTTGCCGACGCTTTTTCCCGGTTCAGCCAACGGACGATTCCCGCATCCGCCACGCTTTACCGCTAACGTCTCACTCACAACCCCAAGCGCCATCACGGCTGGCGACATTGACGGCGATGGCGATCTTGATGCGTGGATCTCCCAATACAAAGGCGCCTACACCGAAGGTCAAATGCCCACGCCCTATTACGACGCCATTGACGGTTATCCCTCGTTTCTACTGTTGAATGATGGTCATGGGGGATTCACCGACGGTACGCATGCGGCTGGTCTCGACGTCAAACGCAACCGTCGCACCTATGCGGCCAGTTTTGTGGATCTCGATCACGATCGGGATCTTGATCTGCTTGTCGTCAGCGATTTCTCGGGAGCCGACATCTATCGGAATGACGGCGACGGTCATTTCACTGATGTGCGCGATGACTGGTTGGAAGAGTGGCGAAACTTTGGGATGGGGCATGCCTTCGGCGACTACGACGGAGATGGGCGTCTGGACTTTTACGTCATCGGCATGAGTTCCACCACCATGCGGCGGCTTGAATCCATGGGCCTCCATCGACCCGGTTTCGAAGGCCACGCCCAAGCGCGTCCGATCATGGGTTACGGCAACCGAATGTATCTGGGCGGAGAACCGGGGGGCGCGTTTCGCGATCCGGCCTTTCGCGGCGACGTCGCGCGGACGGGTTGGTCGTGGGGCGTTTCGAGCTTTGATTTCGACAACGATGGCGACGAGGATATCTATATCGCCAACGGTTTCATGAGCGGTGAATCATGCCGGGACTATTGCACCACCTTCTGGCGCCATGACATCTATACCGGCGGCAGCAAGCCGGATCCCGTGGTGGCGAAACTCCTCAACATCTCCCAATACCCCATCGTCCAAGCGTCGATTTCCTGGAACGGATTCGAGAAGAACACGCTGCTCATGAACGACAACAACGCGGGGTTTCACAACGCGGCGTTTCTGATGGGCGCGGCTCTTCCTCAGGATTGCCGGGCCGTTGTCAGCGACGATCTTGACGGCGACGGTCGGAGGGACCTGTTGGTGGTCGAGGAGTGGTGGGGCGGGCAGTTCAAAAAAGGACAAATCCTCCACGTGCTGTCCAACCGACTGGTAAATGATAATCGTTGGATCGGCTTCCGCCTCTCCGGCGGTGGACCTCGCGAGCACGCTTTGGGCGCGACGGTGACCCTGAAGCTGGATAACGGCACGCGTCGTGTGCGGGCCATTGTGGCGGGGGATTCTTTCTACTCACAGCATGCCCCGGTCGCCCATTTCGGTTTGGGGCCCACGGCAATGCCTTTGTCCGTGCGGATCGATTGGGTCTCCGGGCGAAGCCTGACCCTGCGGAACCCGCGCGTCGGTCAATACCACCGAATCCGACCCGACGATGCGGAATCTCCGCCCAATCGTTGAAGGCGTATCTCAACTCCGGTGGTCTGAAGCTCCGCTGAAGATTCTCCGCAGGACAAGACGCTATCGCCAGGTTCGAGGAATGGTGGCGAGGAGTCTTCAATGAAGGCTAGGTTCTCAGGTTCTGGTGAATCAACTCCGGACGGATCACCATTGCATCGGTATACGATTGGAAGGCGATGCTGGACGTAGTCCGGTTGGTGTCGAGGTGACGGTCATTTGCCCGACTTTCGCGATTCGAGCATCCAAAAAACAAAAACGTTGGAAAACTTCATGATTTTAGATCATAGGTCTTCACCACAATTACATTTCGGGAACAACTTCTCGAAACACTCAGTAAATCAATTGCCTCACCCTCGAAAATAATTAGAATCGGGGTTGAATAGCGAAAGCCGGGTTTGCTGCCGGACTGAATCATTCTGAATTTTTGGCCGCTCATTTCAAGCACCTCGACAATCTCAGCACGGGTATGAAATCCTTAATGCGAGAATAGCAAACCAATGAAAGCTGTTGGGCATCTATCTTCGATCGTTATTTCAGTCCTGTGTTTCCTGTTTCTCTAGATCAAAACGATGACCGAAACAACCCAGACCGAAAAGCTTGCCGTATTGCTTTTCACTGACATTGTGGGTTCCGTTGACATCCAACGTCGACTGGTTACTGATCGTTATACGGCTCTGTTAAAAAAGCATGACGAACTTTTTGGGGTAGCGCTCATTTCGGTCAATGAAAGCCGTATACTACAAGATACCGGCGAGGGCATTTAGCGCTACTCGCTACATCCGGCGACGCTGTTAATGTCGCCCTGCGTTTTCAGAAGTATTTAGATACGGCCGACTGGCCCCACGAAAAACCCGAAGTAAGGATCGGTGTGCACCAAGGACAGATCACCGAAGTAGGTGGCTCGGAATCCGATCCCGGGAAAATTGTCGGCATGCCGATCAACATTGCAACCAGAATTATGGATCTCGGTTTAGGTCGCCAGATTCTCATGACGCGCTCGATTTTTGACGATGCCCGTCATTTTGTTCGTTCCCATCCAGAAGCGAAGAACGCTCCTGATTGTTCTGAAATCGAATGGAAAGCTCACGGAAGATACTCATTCAAAGGAGTCGAAGAACCGATGGAGGTTTTCGAGGTAGGGATCGTTGGTTGGGCTCCACTGACAACACCCGAAAACTCAGAGAAGACCAAACGGCTGGTCCTCGACCATGAGGAGACAACACTCGGCTGGAGGCCGGCTGTCGGTCTCGGTATTCCCGGTCGCTCGAACTGGTTACTTAATAAACAACTGGGCGAAGGCGGCTTCGGCGAAGTCTGGCTGGCGGTCCACAAGAAGACCCATACAAAAAGGGTTTTCAAGTTCTGTTTTGAAGCCGATCGTGTTCGTGGGCTACGGAGGGAGGTGGTGCTTTTCCGATTGTTGAAGGAAACCCTCGGGCCCCGTGACGACATTACCCAGATTCTGGACTGGGAATTCGATCATCCACCCTATTTCCTGGAAGCGGAATACACCGAAGGGGGCGATCTTTTGGATTGGTCAAGGGATAATGGAGGGCTGCAGAATGTGACTTCTGAAAGCCGTCTCGAAATCGTAGCTCAGACAGCTGTAGCGTTGGCTGCAGCGCACAGTGTGGGCGTGCTGCTCCACAAAGACATTAAACCGTCGAACATTCTCATGACCGAACAATCGACGACAGGCCAACCCCGGGCAAGTCTCACCGACTTCGGTATCGGACTCATTACCGATTCCAAGATACTAGCTGAAAAAGGCATTACCGCGACGGGATTGACGCAGACAATGGGAACGACCAGTAAGAGTTCCGGCAGTGGGACACGCCTCTACATGGCTCCAGAGTTAATCGAAGGCAAACCCGCCACTACACTATCCGATATCTACGCACTCGGGGTGGTTTTATATCAAATCGTGATCGGCGATTTTCATCGTGCCATTGCTCCCGGATGGGAACGTGACATCAATGACGAACTTCTGCGAGGGGATATTGCCGCCTGCGTTGATGGTTTGCCGGAGCGACGTTTAGCGAGCGCAACAGAACTGGCCGTGCGATTGCGGAATCTCTCACAACGTCATTCTGATCGTGAAGCCGAACAGAAGATCAAAAGCGAAGCTGAGATTGCCCGTCGCCGTCGCCGTCGGTGCATGGTGTGTTCGGCCATTGGCTTGGTTCTACTCGTTGGTGTCGGGATAATAGCATTTCGCGAATCAAACCTCCGGCGCGTTGCTGAACACGCTCGCTACGTTTCACAAATACGTCTCGCCGCTGCCAATCTTGCTCAAGCGGATCAACAACCAGCTCGAACGGCTCTTCCCTCCATACCTCCCATGTATCGTGATTGGGAATGGGGTTACCTTGTAGGCAAAGCTTGGCCACATGCATTCGATCGGAAAACTTGGGCCCTTCTTAACCGAAATGCGGATAGCTCCGTTTCGAAGTAGTGGAACGGCGCAACCGTGAAGATCGTAAAATCCTTCTTTCCCAAGGACGGTAATAACGTCGGTTTAAATTTGTTCAGTAACGATGGCCGACAACTGCTAACGACACCTGGCGCCGGAATGGTTCGTATCTGGGATACACAATCCGGGCAGCAAACGAGGTTTCCAATCCGGGATTTTCAAGTATTATGCATGGCTTTCAACGGCGATGGATCCTTGATGGCAGTAGGCGATATCAGCGGAATTATTTCGATTTTGAACGCACAGACTCACCATATACTTTGGGTTAGTTCCAAAGCAAATTTCAAAGTCGTTAATACTATTTGGTTCACTCCAGATAGTCGATATTGTGTAGCCGCGCACTCAAATGGCACTGTAAGCGTATGGGATACGGAGTCCGGTGTCATGAAAAGTTCCTTTATGGAGCATACAAAGTTGGTCCAATCGCTTCGCTTCGATGCTGACGGCAAGACTATCGTGTCTGCTTCCAAGGACGGGTCGATCAGAACATGGGATTTGGAATCGGGCCGTGAACTGGAAGTGTCGGAAATTTCTCACATTGCTGAGCGCGATCTGAGTTTCCAGTCGCTCAGTCCCGATCTTCGAAAAGTCGCCGTTGGATTTTCCAATGGATCGATTCTTCTCTTGGACCGCCAAAGCGGTGAGACTCAAGATTTACCAAAGGGATCCGATGAAATTACAAATGTATTTTTCAGCGAAGACGGAACGTGTGTGTTTGCCGTAGAAGGAAATAAGAAGATTCGAGTATTGGATGGGGTTTCCGGACGGGAATTGACAACGATCGATTCATCGGATTCATTTTTCACAGTTGCCCTGAGTCCGGATGGAGAGCGCATTGCCACTTCCTCTTATAATGGCGAATCAAAAATTTGGGCGCCGGTTGAGCTCAATGCTGAAAACAGCGTGGCCCTGAGCACTGCTCATGAGGATCTCGTTATTCAAGCCACTTTCAACACGGATGGGGATCAGTTCGTCACCGTTTCATTTGACGGAACAGCCAAAGTTTGGAACACGGATAGCCTGCAATTAATCAGTATATTCAAAGACCACAAACATGAACTGCTCTCCGCTGCCTTCAGTCCTGATGGACGACTGGTGGCCAGTGTCTCGACGAGGGGAAACATTCGGGTTTGGGAAACCGAGACGGCAAAACAAGTTTTCCATCATGAAATGAACTCGGATGATTTTTTCAATATAGCCGATGGAAATAGGGGTGGAATTCGAGGGGTTCCATTGAATTTTTCGGGCAACTTTTCTTCAAGTTATTTTGCTCCTGATCCTTTTGCGAAACTCGTCGTTTATGACGGAAGCCAGATGGTTGTGCATGAAACCCAAAAATGGAACCGTACCGTGAACCTAGTCGACAGTTCCACCGTCGCGTGGCCCGTCATCAGTCCCAATGGGCAGCTTGTCGCTGGAATTACCGATGACCTCCATGACATTCCTGTGTGGGATATGGAAACAGGGGGAAAGAGGTTTTCACTTCAAGGTCACCACAAGAGCGCTTACTGGGTTGAATTCAGCAAGGACGGTAAACATATGGTAACCAGTTCTGTAGATAAAACAGCTATTGTTTGGGATGCTGGAGATGGGGGAATAATATCAAAATTGATCGGTCATTCTGATTATCTAATACTCTCCCGGTTCTCTCCGGACGGCGAGCGAATTGCCACAGCGTCAGCCGATGGTACTGCGAAGATATGGAACGTATCGACCGGTGAACTTTTATCAACTTTTTCCAGAGCCATCCCATAGGATTTGATGATAAAACCCCTGTTTTTGTAGGGTTTCGGTTGCTTCTCATACCGAAAAATGA
>DUCD01000339.1:42647-53539 GCA_012959985.1 Verrucomicrobiales bacterium
CCACAAGGCCGTTCGATGACAAAAACACCCTGTTTTTGGTGGTTTCATGAAGTTTCCTATGGGATGCCTGTGAACTTTTTCCGGTAATTCATCACCACTCACAAACGTGCAGTTCAATCCGGATACCAATGTTTCACGCATTTTTTCAACGGCGCGCGACAATACGCTTCGTATATGGGATCCGGATGATGTTGAAGCAAACGAACTTCTCCAGATCACCGGAAGTTCAAAGCTCATTTATGCCACCTGGGGTCCCAAAGGGCACCGGATACTCACCTGCTGGAAAGATGGTGTCGTGCGATTACACGAAACCCTTCCCTGGGAAGAGTTGGCTCAGGTCGGAGATGATTTTTCCGACATGACGGATCGCATTCGAAGGTGGCGCGAAAAGAGGTAAGACGGCTAACTGGAACCTTTTGCTTTTCTTAAATCATGGTTCATTGTCTAATGTAGAAATGTCCAGCCGACCTTGTTCAATAGAATCCCCGTTGCAACCCATTCCTATTTCCAGACGTACAGCAGGATCTAAAGTCCTTGGAGGAATGTTGAGTTTGTCCATCGCCCGGGAGTGGGCCTTTTGTCACTCGGTATCAGGTGCGGGGGGAGACTCAGGAGACTTCAGATCTTTGAATCGTTTTCCAAGAATGGTTCAGGAGTATTTTGTCCGGCGAGTTCATTCTGTCGAGGAAGCGGCAGATCAGCGACGAGCTGCTTTGCATACCTCTCAGGACGCAGAAGATTATGTGCGGTCCGTTCGAGAAAAGATCCAATCCTGTTTCGGTCCCTGGCCGGAAAAGACCCCATTGAATCCCAGGATTACCGGGACGGTGGAGAGAGACGGATATCGAATTGAAAACGTGATTTTCGAAAGCCGACCGGGATTCCTTGTAACGGCGAATCTTTATCTGCCAAAAGGAAAACCATTGCCGGCACCGGCCGTCGTAGGAGCCTGTGGACATTCTACAAACGGCAAGGCTGAAGAAGCTTACCAGTCATTTTCTCAAGGCTTGGCTCGACAGGGTTATGTCGTTTTGATCTATGATCCGATCGGGCAGGGGGAAAGGCTGCAATATCCCGATGGAAAAGGCGGGTCAACAATTGGGGTCGGGGTTCGGGAACATATTCAGGCCGGCAACCAGCAGTTTCTTGTCGGTGAGTCGATAGCTTCCTGGCGTGCCTGGGACGGTATTCGCGCTTTGGACTATCTGTTGACCCGGAAAGAGGTGGATTCGAAAAGAGTGGGTGTCACCGGTAATTCGGGAGGAGGCACGATGACTACCTGGCTGTGCGGCGTTGAGTCGCGATGGTCGATGGCTGCCCCGAGTTGTTTTGTAACTACCTTCCGAAGGAATCTTGAGAATGAGCTTCCTGCGGACACCGAACAATGTCCACCTGATGTGTTAGCTGCCGGACTGGATCATTCCGATTTTTTGGCGGCCATGGCTCCGAAGCCTGTGATCATTCTGGCAAAGGAGCGGGACTTTTTTGATGTTCGCGGTGTTGAGCAAGCCTATGCCCGATTGAAAAAACTGTATCGATTACTGGGAGCTGAAGAGAACATCGGTCTGTTCGTGGGGCCCACTTATCATGGATATTCCCAGGAAAACCGGGAAGCGATGTACCAGTGGTTTCATCGAACCTGCAATATGGATTATAGTGGCAGGGAACCGGAGTTGACTTTGGAAAAGGATGAAACTCTTTGGTGTTGCCCTAATGGCCAGGTTTCTGAACTGGGTTCCCGATCCGTGCCGTCCTTTACCCGAGAGATTTCAAGGCAACTGGCCGGTCGGCGCTCATCCACTATTTCAGCAAAAAACTTGAAGAAGGCATTGATAGGGCTTTGCGGGTTGCCGATCAAGTTGGAATCCGGAACGGCCATTCGTTGGGAAGGCCGATTGAAACCCGTTCCTGAATTCAGAATCCTCCGGAATCGTTCATCCAGGAATTATCCGAAGTCCCATGCTATCGCCTACGCAGTAGAAACCGAACCGGGAATCCGTGCGTTGGTCTATCGGCTATCTGATGAGCGTTTATATTCCCGGCCACCTCGGAGTCAGACTAAAGCATTTCTTTATGTGCCTCATCTTTCAAGCGATGACGAATTGCGGAATGAGTCACTGATTGCGGAAACGATACAATCCAACCCTGAATCGGTGCTTTATACCTGTGACCCTCGCGGGACCGGAGAATCTCAACCCGTAACTTGCGGTCCGAATTCTTTTCTGAATCCCTACGGCAGCGATTATTTTTATTCCATTCACTCAATCATGCTGGGACATCCCTATGTGGGGATGAAGACATTCGATATCCTCCGGGTCCTGGAGTGGGTGAAAATCCAGCAACATATTGATATCCACCTATTGGCAAATGGCAGAGGATGCCTCCCCGCTGTGTTTGCCGCCCTACTGTCGGATTCCGTAACTCAGATAACCTTGAAGGGAGCCCCCGGATCTTTCTCGGAGATCGCTGAGACCGAGGCATATGATTGGCCTTTGTCTGTCTTTCTGCCCCATGTATTGAAGCATTTTGACCTACCTGACTGCTATCGAGAGTTGTCCGCAAAAGGATTGCGCTTGATTACATAATCATTGATTATCCGAATAGGCCCCGGAATATTCTTAACCATCGATTTTATGAAGTTGTGGCGCTTTGATTTCTCTGCTTTCACCCAATCCATCCGTGGTGAAGATATTCCGGCTTCATTGCCGATCGAGAGGACAGCTTTTCTTCAATGAACCTATTGGATTGACGAGTTATGAACCCTAAAGACATTCCCATAGGCAGGCTTCAATCGATTAGCATAATTCTATACATAGCGGTTGTCCTGATTTCTCAATCCAGGAACGGTCTTGCTGAGGTCATTGCCTACAGTTTCTCCACGGATCCCGGATGGCATTTGAATTCCTTCACACTGGCTTCGATGGCAATGCTCGACCGGGATGATTCCACCATTCGGCTCCATCCTCAGGACTTTCCTCACGATTTTGGATTTCGCCATTCCAATCATGCAGGCGGGGAAGAATCCGGAGAGATCGGTGGAATCATAGGTGGCGTTGATCCCTTGAAGCCTGAACGTTCATTTGAATACGGAGTCGGGACAGTTCCCTTGTCTTTTTCTCAGCCCCTGACGGCGGCGGGAAGAATACGATTTATACGTGTCGAACGAAAAAGCGGAGTCCTGTTCGGTTGGTATAATCGCTATACCGCGGTCGGAAATCCACCGGATCATTTTCTTGGTTTGATGATTGTAGGTGGGGAATCCGATGAATGTCATGGCTGCCTTACTGTCGTATCGGCAACGGGCCGAAAGAAAACCTCCAGTGAATTGATTACAATCGATTCCGATGATCTATCAGCCGCATGGTGGATCCGATTCAAGCCCGCAATGGATTCTGGGACGCCTATAATTGAAGCCGGTATTGCGGCCCAAAGCATTCTCTTGAAATTGAATCCGACTGACATTCAGGATGGTGCCGCCTTCAATCAATTCGGTATTTTGAGTTGTTCAGGAACGGAAGCCTCAATGGAGGTTTATTTCGACGATCTGGCCATGGAGGGACCCATTGTTCACCCAGTCGAGTCGGATCCCGATCTGAGGCAGCCTCGGCCAATTGATGCAGTGGACAGCGTATTCATGGAGGAATTGACCTGGATGGAAATCCGCGATGCGATACAGGGGGGGAAGAATCGGGTCATTGTAGCGACCGGTGGAATCGAGCAGAGTGGGCCCTTTGTCGTCACAGGGAAACATAACTATATTTTGAGACTCATGACTGAATCCGTTGCACGTGAATTGGGAGACACCCTGGTGGCGCCGATTGTGAAGTATGTTCCTGAAGGGCGGATTCAACCGTCCACTCACCATATGCGATATCCGGGAACTATAGGCGTAAAGGAAGAAACGTTTGTACGAATGCTCTCTGATATCTGTGCTAGCCTGAAGCAAAACGGTTTTCAGGACATTATTCTGATCGGAGACAGTGGTGACAATCAAACGGGAATGAAAAATGTTGGCGCCTATCTGAATCACTTATGGGGAGAGGATTCCACGCAAGTGCATTACATTGCGGATTACTACCGAATCGACAACCGGGGCCGAAAGCTGATGCGTAATCTTTCACTGAACCGGCGTCCAGATCTTGCCGAATTTCCGAATGTTCATAGCAGTTTTCGTTATGAAGCGATTTTGACCTGCCTCTTTCCGGAGCTGATTCGAAGTTCTCAGAGAATGGACAAAAACTTGTTTCATATCGACCAGATCGAGTTGAGCCCATTGAAGCAAACCGTGGCGGCTGGCAAACGGTTCATTGAATACCGGACCGAGATAACGATGCAGGCGATTCGCAAAGCTCTGCGGGATTCCGAAAAGTAAGGACGGGCGAGGGGGGGCTTAACTACGATTGGCAAATAATCTCTAATCCGCAAGGCTTGAAGTTCTGAGCGAGAGCCAAACCATGTCCGGATTGTTCGCGGAGGGCACATTCAATTGCAGTTGGTTGTTGTATTTCACTTTTGGCTTGGTTCTCGGGTCCAACCATTTCTTGATTTCAGCATGACCGTCGGCGAAGGAGATGCCAGCGGCTCCATTGTGGTAGCTGGCTGGATAATCGATGATCCGCGCTGCCCTTTGCCGATTAGGATCAACCATCTGATTGGCAAAACCACCGGCGTTGATGCTGTCCGGATGTTCATCCAATAGAACGTAAAGCATGGAAGGTTGAGGATTGGTAATATCCGATGTTTTTCGGAAAGTCCGGTATTTGGGTGCCGGCAGCCAGCTTCCTGTTTGGGGAGGAGGACCACGGGTTCCAATGGCAGAACCGCCAACCGCCTGACTCATTCCCATGCTTCTGACACGTGAGACGATTTTACCTCGAATAGTTACTGTGCTCTTATCGGCTGGGCATTTGTAGACATCCGGGTTTCTGAGATAGGGGGCGAAGGCTGCAAAGTCCGGATTGATGAGCTGCTCTTTGTCCGTATTGTCCCGGTTGCCGCCGTTGAAGTCCAGCCAGCCTCCCACCCAGGCATAGATTTCTGCGCGACTGTTTCCGGGCGCAGTCAGGAAACTATCATTGTCATCGGCATACAACCTCCAGGCCAGTTGCAATTGTCGCAAGTTGTTGATGCATTGAATGGCATGTGCTTTGGTTTTGGCTTTGGAAAGGGCCGGTAACAGCATACCTGCCAGGATCGCGATGATGGCAATAACAACCAACAATTCAATTAAAGTGAAACCTGACGGACGTAATTCTTTGCAGTGAGTTGTCATGTGTCGAACTTGTAAATATAATGCAGGACCTCAATCAATCCGGCATCACCACGCGGAGAGCTTCGGTAATGTCGGTGATTCCCCAGCGCACTTTCAACATACTGTCTCTGTGAAGTGTGACCATGGTACCCTTCACTGCGACGGCCTTGATATCTTCTGTAGTTCCTCCATCATTGATCAATCGACGCATATCGTCATCTGGATTCATTAATTCGTGAGTTCCCACCCGGCCTTTGTAGCCGGATCCGCTGCATTCAGTACAGCCTACGGCTTCATAGATCACGTCGTCAGGGTATTTGTCTCGTTCAACGATTTTAATTTCCCACTCCTCGAAATTTTCTTTTGGTCTTTTGCATTTACTGCACAGGCGACGCATCAGACGTTGGGCACAGACACAAAGCAGCGTGGATGAAATCAGGAAAGGTTCGAGTCCCATATCTACCATGCGGCTGACGGTGGAAGAAGCATCATTGGTGTGGAGAGTGCTGAACAGCAAGTGACCCGTCAAAGCCGCTTCACTGGCGATCTCCGCCGTTTCTTTATCACGGATCTCACCAACCAGAATCACATCCGGATCCTGTCGGAGGAAGCAGCGCAGGGCAGTGGCGAACGTCAATCCGATATCTTTGTGCATCTGCATCTGACACAGGCCCTTAATCGTATACTCAATGGGATCTTCTGCCGTCTGAATGTTGATGTCGGGGGAGTTAATTTCATTCAAGGCGGAATAAAGGGTCATGGACTTTCCGCTACCGGTAGGTCCGACATTCAGGACCATCCCGTAAGGTGAACGGAATGCCTCGCGGTAAAGCTTCATGTTGTGCTCGGAAAACCCAAGCTTATCCAGTGGAAGGGTGGACTTCTGTTTGTCCAGAATACGCATACAGACTTTCTCTCCATCTTTCAACGGGGCAGAAGAGACTCGAAGATCGATATCCACTTTCTTGTTGTATTCCTTGAAGACGATCCGGCCATCCTGAGGAAGACGGCTTTCCTCAATCTTCATTCTGGACATAACCTTCAAGCGGGCAATCAGTGGTCGTGCCGCCGTTTTGGGAAGAACCAGATTGACTTGGCAGACTCCGTCAACTCTGTAGCGGACCCGGACTTCCTGCTCCAAGGGTTCGATATGAATGTCGGATGCTCCGCGAACATAGGCGTCCTCAATAATCTCATTGGCCAGCTTGATTATGGGGGCCGTGTTTTCGTCTACATCATCATCTAGATCGATTGTTTGGACGTCTTCCTGCTCCTCTTCAAAGTCCGAGGCATCCCAGGTAGGCGCTTCATGATCGGGTTTATTGTCACCCACGATCTGTTTCAGAATATCGTCGAGGGCAGAAACCGGAATGACCACCACCTTGGCGGCCCGCATGCCAGTTGCCTGTTCAAAAATTTCCTGCTTGGAGAAAAATTCGTAGGGATCGGAAACAGCGACCATCAGAGAGTTCATATCCATCTTTTCCAAGGGGATGGCACGGGTTTGCGCCAGGATTTCAGGTCCGATGATTTTAACCAACTGGTCATCCGGCATGAAATCCGGAGGTAGCTCGCAGTATTCGTAATTCATCATGTTGGCCAGATATCTGGCCACTTCAGAATCGTCGAATTTGACATCTGGATTAGTGATCTTTTCGATCACCTTGCCCGAATAGGAGGAGACCTTTTCCAGAAGGATCTGATCTTCGCGGCTGAACAGTTTATCCCCGGATTTATTGATGACCTGAATGGCTCCGATCGGTTTATCCGAAACCAAAGGGACCGTGATCACGCTTCGGGTTACGAAATCCAATTCTTTGTCGATGGCGTTGTAGAAATTCGGATCCGATTGAGCATCCCGAACCATGTAGGCGGTGCCGGATTCGATAACGTGGCCCACCATACCTTGTCCCTGGTTGAGTTTCAGTTTCTTCAACATGGAGACCTTGTCCTGAAAGGCTTTTTTCTTCGCCGGATCGCCACGGTAAAGCGAAGCCGAGTAATAGACGTTTTTGATGGATATCAAATTGTCGCTGCCCATCAGGTATAAAGTGACGGATTCCGCGCCCACGGTCTCTACAACTTTTCGAATCAATGACTCGAGAATGGCATCTACTTCCTCCTCGGATGGAGTCTCTCCCTTTACCAAAAGAGAAAGGATTTTTGTTAAAAAGTTGCCTTTGGCGAGTCTTTTCTCGGTGCGCTGAATAATTGCGGTATCCATAATCTGGCCTGCAGGCTTAATTCCCGGTTTAAATATACGCTTCGTCGCAGTAATCCGAAGTATAAGAACAAACGATGCTCAGCACCACCCCTGAATTCCCGGTTTTCTGGTGATGATTGCTCTTCGTTTAATCATTTTAACTGAAAAACACAAATATTTCTGCAATCTTCTCCTTTTCAAGCCGAGGGTCGTTAACGTAGTCTCGCGGGATATTTTTGAGAAATGCCTAGTGTATTCATAAAAACTTATGGCTGCCAGATGAACATGCGTGATTCTGAAGCCGTTGCAGCTCAGCTGGTTGAGAAAGGTTACTCGCTGGCCGGTTCGGAGCATTCTGCCGATGTCATTCTGCTGAACACCTGCAGTGTCCGGGATATGGCCGAACAGAAGGCTATAGGGAAAATGCGGAATCTGGCGGCAGAGAAACGAAAATTCCGGCCCGGAGTGGTTCTCGGATTCATGGGATGCATGGCCCAAAGTCGAGGTAAGGAGTTGCTTGATCAGCTGCCGGACCTCGATTTGGTGGTGGGAACCCAGAAATTCCACCGTACTGCAGAATATATCACCCGAATCCTTGAGCAGCGAGATGGCGCGATCTGCGATGTGGCGGAGGAAATCGGCAGTGAAGCAACCATTCGCGAGCATTTATTGAATGGCAAGGACGTCAAGAAATCGGCGACTGCCTTTGTCAGCATCATGCAGGGATGCAACCAGCATTGTACTTTTTGTATCGTTCCCGATACCCGGGGCAAAGAACGGAGTCGCACGATTCCGGATATTGTGGCCGAATGCCGTGAGCTGGTTGACCGAGGGGTTAGGGAGATCACCCTATTGGGGCAGATCGTCAATCAGTATGGACGACGGGAGTTTGGTGTTGAAAACGGAAAAACTGCTTTTGTTCGGCTTCTTGAGGCGGTCCATGAGGTGGAAGGCCTTGAGAGGATTCGATTCACTTCCCCTCATCCGAAAGGATATGGCGTAGATTTGATTCAGGCCTACGTGGAATTACCCAAGCTATGTGAAAGTGCTCATTTTCCGGTTCAAAGCGGGAGTGACCGTATTTTAAAGCGTATGCACCGCCAATATGATGTGAAACGGTTTTTCAGTTTGGTGGATCAATTGAGGGAGGCGCAGTCAGGCATGGGAATCACCACGGATATCATTGTCGGTTTTCCAGGGGAAACCGAAGAGGATTTCGAGAGGACGCTCGATTTAGTCCGGAAAGTGCGGTTCGATAATGCGTATGTATTTAAGTACTCCCCCAGAAAAAACACACCTGCCGCGACGATGGAGCAGCAGATTGAGACGGAAGTCATAGAGCAAAGGCATGCCCGCCTGCTGGGGCAAGTCAATGAAATAGCTGCAGAAATCAATCAACAATATGAAGGCCGAACGGTTCAGGTGCTGGTCGAGGGCGAGAGTCGACGGAACACTGAGAGAATGATGGGGAGAACCCGATCGAACAAAATAGTAATATTTGAGGGCAAAGAGCGCCATCGTGGTCAATTGATGGATCTGCGAATTGTCCGCTGTGGTTCCTTCACTTTGTATGGTGATCCTGCCATCGTGAATTTGGAGTCCTCCTGCACACTGGCCTGACAGCATCCGAGTTGCCAATTTATTTAAACATATGCCGACATTTACACTATCGCATCTAGCTATCATTCTTGGATTGGGGTTTGGTTTACCTCAAATATTTGGAATCCTCAATCCGGACCGCTTCAGAAAATCCGTCCGGAGCTTTTCCCGTTCATTGATTTGTGGATATATTCTGATGACCCTTGGAACTTCATGGTTTCTTTGGAACCTCTACATTGAAGCCATCTCCGACTTCGAATCCTACAAGCGGATGATGTATGTCGGTTTTGCGGGGATCGGCATTCTGACCTGCCTGTATGTCAGCGATTTCCTGGCGGTCAGAGGCTCGGCGATCCTGTTCCTTCTGCTTGCCAAGGCTATGGTGGATGCGTCCAGGTGGGTGGAATCATCATGGCGTTGGGTTGTGGTTTTATGGGCTTATATTTTAATTATAGCTGGAGTCTGGTTCACTGTATCTCCATGGCGAATGAGGGATTTTCTCCATTGGGCGACGGAAACGGAAAACCGGATCCGAATCGGGAGCAGCGTTCGGTTAGGATTCGGACTGTTGTTGGTGATTCTTGGATTTACCGTCTTTTAAAATATCCTGAGGGTTTTCTCTGTCCAACCATTGCAATGCCTCTCATGGAAAAGTGATATAATTTATTCCGGCTCATGGCTCAAAGCAAATCAGGGAGAATTCTGGTTGTCCGCGGGGGCGCCATCGGTGATTTCATTTTGACGCTACCGGTTTTTTCGGTCCTTCGAAAACAGTTTCCGACTATAACTTTGGATGTACTTGGATATCCGAACATTGCTCAGTTGGCACTGGTCGGTAATTTGGTCGATGAGGTTCGATCGATTGAAGCCCAGGCATTGGCCGGCTTTTTCGCGCGTAAAAACCCGAAACTCGATGAAGGACTGACTCAGTACTTTTCAAAGTTCGAGATGATTATTTCATTCTTGTTTGATCCGGATCGGATTTTTCAGGACAACGTTGCTCGATGCAGTGATGCACAGTTCATTAAGGGCCCCCATCGTCCTGATGAAACCCAGCCCCTACATGCCACCGAAACATTCCTAAAACCCCTTGAACAATTGACTATCTTCGATGCGGATCCGGTGCCGCAACTTGTTCTGCCTCTTGCTGCTCAGGTTCAATTGCCCCCAGGCCAGTGGATTGCAGTTCATCCGGGCAGCGGCAGTCCCCTAAAAAACTGGCCGGAAACAAATTGGATTAATACCCTCCAATACATTATCAACGAATCCCCCTGGTCCTTTGCCTTGATCGGTGGAGAAGCCGAAGTGGACAGGATAAACCACCTTGCGGAAATTCTGCCCTTGGACAGACGGAAGGTTATCCTCAACCGTCCTCTGCCAGAAGTGGCTCAATGGCTTTCTTTGTGCCAGGCTTTTGTAGGGCATGATTCCGGCATCACCCATCTTGCTTCAGCTCTGAATAAACCCGGACTGGTCCTCTGGGGAGAAACCGTGGAATCAGTGTGGAAACCCCTCAGTGAAAGGATGACACTGATCAAAGGAGACCCCGGAATTCAGGATATCTCGATTCAGACTGTGATCAATGCCATGGTGGAGCTTATGGATCGCTGGGGCGGAGGTGATTGAAGTTTCCAGATGACAAGTCCGATTCCTTCGAGCATCATACTTGAGTAAACCTCAATCATTTTAAATCTGTGGTTATTTTATGAAAAGCGCACCTTCAACTAGTTATCGGAGTCTGAGATCAATTGTGCCTCTGAGGTTTCTCCTTTTTTCCGGGTTGGTTGCCTGGAGTGTCTGTTCGGCTGAGAACTGGCCGAACTGGAGAGGGAATGTCGC
>DUCD01000339.1:53549-70681 GCA_012959985.1 Verrucomicrobiales bacterium
TGGGCAGGGGCGAACGATGGGTGCGCCGCTACCTTTGAAATGGGATGTTGAAAACAACGTTGCTTGGAAAATCCCTTTGCCTGATGCCGGTAATTCAACGCCTGTCATCTGGAAAGACCGTATATACCTCACGCAAGCGATACGGGATAAAAATCTTCGCCTATTGATTTGCCTTGATCGAAGGACGGGGAAGATCCTCTGGCAAAGCGGACCGACTTTCGAGGGAGAGGAGAAAACCCATCGGTCCAATCCTTATTGTGCGGCTTCTCCGACAACCGATGGAGACCGGATCTACGCTCAATTCGGTTCAGCAGGAGTTTATTGCTTTGATACCAATGGAAAGGTTGTCTGGAAGCGTGATCTTGGTAAACAGGAACATATCTGGGGCTACTCTTCCTCCCCTGTTCTGGATGGCGACCGCTGCATCCTTTATTTCGGACCAGGTGAGAACTCCTTTATGGTTGCCTTGAATAAATTCACCGGTGAAACCGAGTGGAAGCATGATGAACCGGATTGGAAATTCGGAAAACGCACCGATGGATTTCGCGGGCGTGATGGCGAAGGTGTTGTCGGTTCGTTTACCAGTCCGCTCCTGATAGATACAAAGGGTCGGCGTGAACTGGTCATGAGTTTTCCCACACAGTTAGTTGCCTTGGATCCGGCGAACGGTTCCCCACTCTGGAGTTGTGACGGATTGAATCCACTGGTCTACACTTCACCGATTTATGCGGATGGGATTTTAGTCAGTATGGGGGGGTACAATGGTAGTACGATTGCTGTCCGTGCCGGCGGCAAAGGTAATGTGACTCAGGAAAGACGGTTGTGGAAAGAGGTCCGCTCCAAGAAAAACTACATCGGTTCGGGAGTGATCCATCAGGGTTATATTTACGTCTTGAATTCCGGTGGGTTTCTCGAATGCATTGAGCTGGAATCAGGCAATAAAGTGTATGAAGAACGCCTGAAGGGCAAAGGAGCCAAAGGGGAATCATGGTCTTCTCTCTTGCTTTCCGGAGATCTCATTTACGCCATCAATCAGTCCGGAGATACCTTTATCGTCAAGGCCTCACCTGAATTCCAGCTGCTCGGAACCAATGCTCTGGGAGAAATGACCAATTCCAGTATTGTCGCTAAAGGCAATGAATTGTATATCCGGACGCACGAACACCTCTGGTGCATTCGGGATTCCGGAATTGGACCCGTCGGTATTACGCCGGTTCCCTGAATTGATATTTCGATCCTACCCGAAAAGTGAATCTGACCGGAAAGAAGTTGGGATTGCTGGTTTCCACAGCACCGGAAACTCCTTCCTTTCACCATGCTCTCGGACTGGCGAAAGCGGCGCTTCATGATCGGCTGGATGTCTACTTTTACTGCATTGACGAGGGCGTCAAGGGGGTGGAGGACGACCGCCTTCAGGTTCTCAAATCAGGTGGATTGAAATTGTTTGCCTGTGCCTACGGTGCCAGGAAATTCGGAGTGGATCTAAGTGATGCGGCGATCTTCAGTGGCTTGGCAGCTCTGGATGATTTGGTGTGCTCCACAGACCGATTTCTCTGGTTCAATTAATGAGGAACCATGAGCCTTCCTCCTAAAAAAAAGTTGATCATCCTGATCGGATCCGATGATGGGGCCAGTGCCAGACCGGTTGAGGCAGTGCGGATTGCCGCTGGAATGGCATCATGGAAGAACCTCGAAATTCATGTGGTGTTTCAAGGAGCTTCCACTAAAAGTCTTGAGGAAGGCGCCGACACGCTTTGCGATGGCGATCAACTTAATAATTACCTGACTGTTTTACGAAACGGGGAGGCCTCCGTTTATGAGGAATCTCTGGACCTTGATGCTCTATCTCGATTATGTGCGGATGCGCATCAGGTGGCTTCTTTTTAGGATAGGGAATGGCATGCAAAGAAAAATCCTTCATATTCTGATTGAATCAGGTGGGCCAATGGAAGAAGAGTTGATCGCTCGGCAGCAGTCCAAGCACGATCTGGAGGTGCAAACCATTGAATTATGCCGGGAACCCATTCCTGATTATCAATCCATACTTCATCAGATTTTTGAATCAGATTCCGTTTCGGTGTGGTCAGGGAAGACCAAACAGTGAAATCCGGAGGGCGCAAATAGGGGGCATGACTCGTTGCCATTCGTTTAAATCTGATCTCGTCTTCCAACGGAAATCGGCGACTTCGTCGAACTCGTCGACGCAGACCATGCCACTGATGCGTTTGTCCGAATAGCTCTGATATCCCGACAGATTTTAGACTGTGTGTGAGGAAGGCGCCGCTTGTGCGCCGGGAGAAATTCTCGGGAAATTCAAGTGGCAAAACCAGGGGCCCGTTAATTCTTTCCCCGAACCGAATGACATGCGGTTCGCCCTCCCCTTGACGACAAATCACTGTTGAATTGCTGAGAGGTCGACACAGAAACTTGGATGGGATATATTCGGGTGGTCAGTCATTGGAACCATGCCTAAGAGAAAGAGGAGCACAGACACACAGGGTCATTCTCTCGCGAAGACCATTCTGAAGGCATCGGGGATTTCCGAACTCATCGATGCTCTTAAAAATGGCGAGACTCGTTTTGCCGTCAAAGTTCCTGAATCGGCCCGGTCCTTCTTTGCAGCCGCTGTGCATTGCGCCTTGAAGGATATTCCGATGATACTTGTTACCGTCGGGGTTCGATCACAGGAGATCCTCGACCAGGATCTGCGCACTTGGCTTGAGGTGTTCAGCAATGGTTCCAAGAAAGCGGCGACTGACCCTGATCCCGAGGTGCTGTTTTTTCCGGCCTGGGAGTTTCTTCCCCATGAGCCCAAGCTTCCCCATGCGGATGTCATTTCGGAAAGATTGGAGACTTTGGTTTCATTGAATCGATTTCGAACGACGCCCCATTCTCTGTCCGCTCCGATGGTAGTCACCCACATCAGGGCGCTTATGCAACCGTCTTTTTCTCCAGATGAATTATCGAATAGAACTCGGATCCTTAAAACGGGTGATCAATGCGATCCTCTCGATCTGATAGAATGGCTCGAGGATCAAGGATACGAACCGGAGGCTCAAGTAACTTTGAAAGGAGAAATCGCTTTGCGAGGAGGCATCCTGGATGTATTCCCACTGACCTCACCCCACCCGATCCGTTTGGAGTTTTTCGGCGAAGATCTGGAATCGATCCGAATCTTCGATGCCTCTTCTCAAATCTCTCTCAAAAAGGTCGACGAAATTGAACTGACGCCTGCCGGAGAAATTGGAATTCTCAAAAAACTGATTGAGGAGCAGAAGGATGTCATCGCGGGTAAAGATTGTTCGGCGGACCTTCTCGATCACTTGCCGGACGGGTGCCTTGTTTTGTTTTTTGATCCTGAAGATGTGGAGACAGCTGGTTTGGAATATGAAAGCCGTCTGATGGATGGAGGGCCTTTGGCCAGGACCTGGGATCAATTGCTGCAGAAAATGGCGGAGAAGGGTGTTGCGGTTTCTTCATTGATCTCCGATGCGGTCAAAGATCCGGCTGAGTCTGAATTGCCATCGGTCCATGATCTGGAGCCAATCGTTCTGGACGCGGGGTTTAGTTCCCTTGACGATTATGGAACCGTGTCTGAATCTCGTCTTGATTTCAGAATCCTTGAACCTCGTCGGCATGAGTTTTTGAACCAGATTCAGCGATGGCAACGTCAGGATTATCAGGTCCTGGTTTTCGGGAATAACAAAGGTGAGTTACAGAGGTTTCAGGAAATCTGGGAGGAAGTGATTGCGAAACCCGAGTCCACTCCGAAGAAGAAGCCGTCCGTGAAAAAGAAAGTGAAGTCGGAGATTCAATCTAAGAATGCGTGTCCGCTAAAGCTGCTTTCCTATCCACTTTCCCAGGGTTTTCTATTTCAGGTGGGAAAGATTGTTGTCGTCACCGATGCAGAAATTTTCGGTCGGTATAAAGTTTCCAAGCCGAGGAGGTTGAAATCCCGTCATGCTTTGGCTGCGCGAAGAACTCTGGATGTCGATTTCACGGATCTCGAACATGGTGATTATGTGGTGCATGTTCAACATGGCATCGGACGATTCACTGGACTGAGAATCGTGGACATCCAATCATCCGGAAAAGGTAAACCCGTCTCCGAAAAATCAAAACTCCGGTCGACTGGGCAGGAGTGTATGGTTATTGAGTATGCATCCCGTGATACTAATTCGCCTCCTCCCAAGCTATACGTCCCGGTCACTGAAGCACACTTGGTCGGCAAATACATAGGCGCAGGAAAAGCCCGTCCGCCTTTGAACAAACTGGGGGGTGCCCGTTGGTCCAAAACAACCGAA
The DNA here is from genome assembly GCA_012959985.1 of Verrucomicrobiales bacterium. Lineage (GTDB taxonomy): Bacteria > Verrucomicrobiota > Verrucomicrobiia > Limisphaerales > DUCD01 > DUCD01. The sequence goes on from DUCD01000339.1 coordinate 57,854, forward strand.
TCAGCTCAGAAATCCATCATGGATCTGGCTTCCCAACTGATTTCTCTGCAGGCCGCTCGGGAATCTCAGAAAGGTCATCAATTCGAACCGGATACTCCCTGGCAGCGAGAATTTGAAAGTGCCTTTATTTATGAGGAAACTCTGGATCAACAGAGGGCGATAGATGAAACCAAAACTGATCTGGAAGCCGAGAAACCTATGGACCGTCTGATATGTGGAGATGTCGGTTACGGCAAGACGGAGGTAGCCATTCGGGCGGCATTCAAAGCAGTCATGGGGGGGAAGCAGGTAGCCATTCTGGTGCCGACTACGGTTCTGGCTGCTCAACATCACAACACCCTTAGTGAACGCATGTCGGATTATCCGATTCGAGTCGAGTTATTGTCTCGCTTCCGTTCCAACAAACAACAGCTTGAAGTCGTCAGTGGTTTGGCCAACGGATCGGTGGATATTGTCATCGGGACTCACCGACTGATCCAGAAGGACATTGTCTTTCAGGATTTGGGTTTGGTGGTCGTCGATGAAGAACAACGTTTCGGAGTTCTCCATAAGGAAAAGCTCAAGGTGCTCAGGAAGACCGTCGATGTGTTGACCCTGACGGCGACGCCCATTCCACGAACTCTGTATATGGCTCTGTCAGGTGCCCGTGACATGAGCACAATCGAAACGCCTCCTCAGGATCGGTTGCCGGTGGAAACACTGGTTCTTCCCTACAATGAGCGCACGATTCGTGACGCTATCCAGCAGGAGCTGGACCGGGATGGCCAAGTTTATTTCCTACATAACAGAATTCACGATATTCATTCTGTTGCCCTCCGAGTCAAAGCTCTGGTCCCGAAAGCAAAAGTCGTGGTGGGGCACGGCCAGATGCCGGCCCGGGATCTGGAGAAGATTATGAATCAGTTCGTAAATGGGGAGGCAGATGTTCTATTGTCCACAACGATCATTGAAAGCGGATTGGATATTCCCAATGCCAATACCATCATTATCGATCGTGCTGACCGATTCGGACTGAGTGATCTCTATCAATTGCGTGGTCGGGTGGGGCGATATAAACATCAGGCATACGCGTATCTTCTTCTACCCCGGCATGCCGCCCTTCTGGACAATGTCCGCAAACGATTAAGCGCCATCAAGCAATACTCAACCTTGGGGAGTGGTTTTAAAATTGCGATGCGCGATCTGGAGATTCGGGGAGCCGGCAACCTGCTGGGGCCTCAACAGAGCGGCCACATTGCCGCTGTGGGGTTTGATCTTTACTGTCAGTTGTTGAAAAAAAGTATTCGTGCCTTGAAAGGGGAGAAAGTTAAACCTCGTATCGAGGTTTATCTGAAACTGGATTTTGTCCGGTTCTCACCGCTCGAGACACCTGAGACACAGACCGGAAATGTGGTGAAGGACTCGGTGTACGAAGCTGAGGAATCGATGCAGATCGTATCGGCTCTGGCTCCGTATCGATTCGCGGAGGAGGAAAAACACCGGATCGAGATCTATCGCAAAATGGCTCTTGCCGACGACAAAGCCTCTCTGAATCGATTGAAGGCGGAATTGAAGGATCGCTTCGGGGTCCTGCCGGAGCCGCTTGAACTTCTGTTTACATTGGCGGCCTTGAAATTGTTAGCCTCGGATTGTCAGGTAAGCTCTATTGAAACCCGCCAGGATCGAATAATGCTTTTCCGGAATGGAGATTACCTGACAATCGACGGAAGATTCCCCCGACTGAAACGCAAAGACCCCAAAGGGAAATTGAACGAAGTCAGACGCCTCCTGACCGCGCTTTGAGGACTGGTATCAGTAAACCAGGCAAAAGCGCCATTTTCAAATGCCAAACAAGATTCCCTGAAAACCACTGGGATATAGGCAAACAATGGGAGGGGGAGTGTCACTGCCATTCGGTTAAGGAATCAGGCACCCCTGAAGCTGGGGGCGTCGACCCCGGATCATTGAAATCGACATTCATTTCTTCCCTATTCCGGCCTCGGTGCGGCCAGCTTCAGGGATGACGGTATTAAAAAACCTGCGGAAAATCCTTAACCGAATGGCAGTGCAGGAGCACTGTCTAACAGGTCGCGTTTATTTAGGTATAGGGGGCTAGGGATGAATTGCTGATAAACTTTTTGATATATTTCAACGCGCCATGCTGAGTCACTCGGAACGGTTGCAATAGAAACGATGGAATACTCCTGCCATCTACAATGGTTGGGAACAGGTCACCGGTCGCAATCCGGCGTTGGAAGGAATCAATTTGGAAAAAACCCGAGACTTCATGCCGCAGTAATCGAATGCCGCACGCAGTAGCGTAGGCAAACCGGTAGAGGACATTCTGAAATCCACGAACAATGCCGGTGTTGCATTTTCGAAGGTAGCCTAGGAGCGGTTCGGGTTGAGGTCAGCGGTTAGAATGCAATCGAACATCGAACATTGAACATTGAAAAAAAACGTCCTAAATCAGGGAATGTCTTCGACAACTTCTCTGATAGGCCCCTTCTTTAGAATTCCGTAGTAAACTTTGGCGACGGCTCCCATATAATGTTCGAACCCGAATGTTGTTGAAGCCAGTTTCAGATGCTTCAGAGCCTTATCGGTTTCGTCCCGGACCTCGTGCCACATTCCGAGATATAAGTGAGCATAGAATTTACGTTGTTTGAGTTGGTCTTCGCTGGGAAACCCGGTTGCGGCTGCTTTTAGAACTTTCTCGGGTGTGCTCTTACCTTCGAACAGTGCCTGGACCTCCATTAACGGTACTCGGGAATCTCCCGGGATGTCGATGAGCTCGGCTTGGGCTTTTTTCAAATCTCGAACATCGCGGGCGAAACAGCAGAAATGCCAGACCGCATTCTCCACATCACTGGCATTAACCTCTTGGTGAAGTTCAAATTGCTTTCTCCCTTTTGTGAACTCACCGGCAAGGTAATAGGAGATGCCCCGTTGCCAGTGATGTGGCTCCCTTTGGGGAACCAGCTCAATGAATCGATCAAAATCCACTATGGATTCCCGGACACCACCCAGTCGAAAATGGCATTCTCCACGACGTTGATAGATTTCTCCATTTCGTGGGTCCAGTTTCAATAGTTGGTCAAAATCCTTGATGGCTTCCTTGAAGCGGGCGCTGTCATAAAAGAGTCGTCCTCTGAAATAATAGCCCTTTGGATTCTTCGGTTCCAAGCGAATGGCATCTGCCGCCAGTTTGATGGCAACTTTTTGATCGTTTTTCTGGGCCGCCTGATAAGCTTGAATAAGTATTGCCTCAAAATTCCCAGTCACCGAATTCTGGGCAGAAAGATTTAATAGTAGCAGTATGGGGCAAATCAGCACGAAACTCCACTGCCGAGCGGCCTGACCTACCGTATTGAAGCTGCAGTGAAAAATAGATGGGGGGCGTGCTGATTTAAGCGGAATTGCGTTCATTCTGAATTTGTATTTCCTCATTACGGTCTTCTAAAGAAAAATTTTGGTCTTTTTAGGAAAAGTAGTTAAATTACCCGTATCGCTTCTGTTGAGGTGATAATGGTTTGTTCCTGGTTTGCATGATCAATTCGCCTTTCAGAACCCGTAGCGCATTACGCTTTTCCCGATTCCATACGGAAAAACAGTCTGTTTCGTCCCGGACCTGCTTGATAATCGGATTTTTTCTCTGGTTGGTTTTAACCGTGATTCCGACTACAGGTCAGGATACTCTTCCATCACTCTTGAGTCCAGATGGAGCCAGTTTGGAGGAAATTCTCAACTCAATTTTTGAAAGATCGGATTTTTATGTTCTGATGAAGGATGCCGGTGGCTTGGAAGAAGACCAATCGGTGTTCTGGAGAGGATTGGAAGTTGGCAGAGTTTTCCATCTTTCCATTGAAGGATCCAATGTTCGGATCGAAGTGGAACTGGATTCCGATTTCAAGGGGAAACTCAGGCAGGGCGCCCGTGCTTTGGTATCCACTGGGATCGATGGAAATGCAGAACCGGCTCTGAAAATCCTGGACGGGAAAGATCCTGATGCCCCATTTTTGGAAAAAGGGGCGCGAATCAATACGGCCAAAGGGTATGAGCGCCTGCTGGAGAAAGGAGTCATCTTATGGGTTTGCGGGACTTTGGCCATCATAGGTTTCGCTTGGGCCTTCCGTGGTGTATTCAAGTTGATGTTCAAGATGCTCCTGGTGTTAGGAATCGTATTCATGGTGTATTTTACTTGGCAGCTTTTCGAACACAAGGCGGCGGAACGGTCGATAAGAGCGTCCGATCCGTCTTCTTCGGGCAAATGGAGCCCAGGAGACTTTAAAGACATTAAATCCAAGGATATACGGGAGGTTTGGATTGAAATACAGAAAGAAGTCGTTCAGGTACTGCAGGATGCCAAACAAAAAGGACATGGCTATTATCATCAGGCCTTATTAAAAACTTCGGATATTCTGGGAACTCGTATCGAAGAGGTGCGCCGGAAAGGATACCTCAATGTGGCCGCAGATCTTGATAAACTCTATGACTTTATCCAAATCCAGCTCCTCGCCTATTCTCCCGATGAATTTGAAGATGCCAGTGAAGACAATTTGATTAGGGAATAGCTCATGGAATTGTTAACATGTTTTAAACAAACATGTTATGCTCTGGATTCCAGGTTTCAGGTTGAAATCTCCTGATGCCTGAATCAGGGTGGTTTTGTCTTCACTCCGTCTTATATTGCTGATCGTTACTTGTAAATTAACCGGAACAGGGCCATAGTCTGCACCAAGTCCTCTAGTGAAGGGCAAGGATTCTCGGTGAAATTTATTGGTAAATTGTTTTCGCCGATTGATGAGAAATATTAGAATCCACAGGATCATATCATTTAAGGAATTTATGAAGTCTCGTAATGCGAAATATCTCATTCCTCTTTCATGCTTGATTATTTTCGTCGGTTACCTCGCCGGTGAGGAATCGCTGAAAAAGAAGACCCAGAACCAGAATAATATCCTGAGCAGGACTCTGATTAATCTTCTTAAAGATGGGCATTATCAACCGATCAAATTGAATGATGATCTTTCCAGTCGGATTTTCAATCTTTACATCGAGAGTATGGATCCTTTTAAGCAGGTTTTCATTCAGGAGGATATCGATACCCTCAAAGTCTATGAATTACAGATTGATGACCAACTGAATGAATACTCCCTCGAGTTTTACGATAAAGCCAATGAGCTGAAAGCGCAGCGCATTTCCCAGATCAGTGAGTTTTATCCATCGCTTTTTGAACAGGCATTCAATTACGAAAAAGATGAGTCCTATGAAACGGATACAGAAAAGCGCGAATACAGTGAGGATCTGGATGAATTGAAGGACCGGTGGCGTAAAATAATCAAGAATCAGGTCATCATTAAATATTTTTCCAAAGTCAGAAGCCGACATGCTAAGGAGAATGAAGCGGAAGGAGACTCGGAGGATACGGAGAACAGCGATGATGAAAAGGAGATTCAGGATTCCACTGATTCCACTGAAATCGCGGATGATGAGGAAAAGGAGATTCAGGATTCCACTGATTCCACTGAAATCGCGGATGATGAGGAAAAGATTGAATTGGTATTTGATCCTGAATTGGAAGTCGAAGTCCGTGAAGAAGTTTCCAAGACGATCGCACGGGTGTTCAGGCGATGGCAGGAGGAGGACGATCAGGATCGATTGAGTCGTTTTCTGAACGGGGTGTCGAGCAGCTTTGACCCGCATACCGAATACTTTCCTCCGAGACGTAAGGAAAACTTCGATATCCATCTCAGTGGGAAACTGGAAGGAATCGGTGCCCGATTGACCGAGTCCGATGATGGATATATCAAGGTGGATGAAATTATTGTTGGTTTTGCTGCCTGGAGAGAGAAGCAGTTGAAAGCAAATGACCTGATACTCAGGGTTCGCGAAAAGGGCGGAAAATGGACTGATCTATACGAAATGGCAGTGCGGGATGCCGTAAAATATATTCGAGGTCCCAAAGGTGAGGAGGTTCAATTGGAGGTTCGCAAACCTGAGGGAAGTGTAATGGTGATTTCCATTGTAAGGGACGAAGTTAAAATCGAGGAAACGTATGCCCGTTCAGCAGTGTTGCAGGATGATCGGCTTAATACCCGGGTCGGCTATATTTTCCTACCGAAGTTTTATCGTGATTTTGAAAACCCTGAATTGAATTGTTCATCCGACGTCAAGAAGGAGGTCGCCAAACTGGTGCAGGAAAACGTAGATGGAATTATCCTGGATCTTCGGAGCAACGGAGGAGGAGCGCTGGAGGATGCTGTGAATATGTCCGGCCTGTTCATTGAATCCGGACCGATTGTTCAGGTGCGGGGCAGAAATCAAAAGCCCCTTCTTCATCGGGATCCGGACAAACGGATCCAATACGAAGGTCCATTGATCGTCATGGTGGATGCATTGAGTGCTTCTGCTTCTGAAATTCTGGCTGCCGCCCTGCAGGACTATGGCCGTGCTGTCATTGTTGGGTCACCTCATTCCTTCGGCAAGGGAACGGTCCAGACTTTTGTGGAGTTGGATCGATTTCGTATTCTTAACTGGGGTTCTCAGGCGAAAATGGGGCATCTCAAGATGACCATTCAGAAGTTTTTTCGAATCAACGGTGGATCGACTCAATATAAGGGAGTTGAATCGGATATCGTCTTGCCAGATCCCTACAGTTATCAGGACATCGGAGAAAAGGAACTCGATTACTCCCTGCCTTGGGATACGGTATCCCCGTTAACTTATGAAAAATGGGATAAGGAATTGAATATTCCAGCATTGCTCCGGAGAAATAAGGAGAGAGTGAAAGATAATTCGGCGTTTAACCGGATCGAAGAACGGACGGCATGGCTTAAAAAACAGAGAGAAGATACCAGCCAGTCTTTAAACTTGATGGAGGCTTGGGCCAGCCAAGAGCAGTTGAGGGACGAGCGCAAAGCTTTTGATGAGTTGGGCGAAGAAAATCCCCATATCATTGTCAATTCATCGAGTTTTGACCCATCTGCCGACTCGTTGCCTCCCGAAAAGCTTGAAAAGAGACAGGATTGGCATTCGCAGCTCAAGAAAGATGTTTATCTGGTGGAAGCACTCCACATCCTGGATGATATGGCAAAAGAGGGTAAATTTGACGATGCAATCGTCAATACGGATTCCCCGGAACGTCTGAAATCCACCCAGTAAAGTGGAGGTCATCAACCCAAGGCAGATTCTCTCGGCCCCTTACCGAAAGATTAAATCTCATAGTGATCCGAGGAACCGGTGATTCCGTATTTCACTTGATTCCAAAATCTTTCGTGACCGTAATATACAAAGAATTTGATCGTGGTATCCAGAAGTCCGATTTCCAGTGCAGCCTTAGTTTCTCCGGTCAGGAAATAGGCCACTGAGATCGTGATAAGAGTGGCGAAAAACCGCCAACTCATGGATTTCAAAAAGCTTCTGCGTTTCTGTTCGATCATGAATCATTAAAAGGGAGGAGTCTTGGTTGGGGCTTGCCGGAAAGCTTAATCCTGTCCAACTTGATCCGACAGGAATTGCTTGAAGTAGTATTCGACTTTCGTCATTGCATTCTCCTCATCCGTCGCCTCGAAATTCAGTATTTCTTCGCTTAACACACCGGAACGTTCTACTTGGATTTCCTCGTCTTTCAGTTTTTTCGGTCGTTCTGAGGAGCCTGCAGACTCGTTGAAGGTCGGGTCCAAACGAAAGAAATCGACCTGCCACATCCGGGCACGATAAGTGTTTCGAATGTTGATGGCTTGAAAGAGCTCGATTCTTGTGGGCCACTCATCCTGGTTCAACTCAAGATCGATTTCGTAAGTGCCAATCAACTTGAAAATGGGACTGATAATGGCAGAATGACTTAGTTTCATATTGTGTGGCTATTGATTCCTAGTTCCTTTCTCTGGAGAAAATAGTGCCTTTTTCATTGTTAAAAAGAACAATCCGTATTTCTAACACGATTCACACAAAAATCATAGTTGGGATTCCTCAGTTTTCTCTTCGGCCAAATCGCAATAATTGCCTACTGCTGAAGATTGTTTCCGGAATGGCATTTGCTTATGCTGAGGAATCGGTGCCGCAGCCAGATGTTGGATAGAGATTTATAAAGTTGACTTAAACGTTATAATGGAGGCAGGAATTCGCTGTCTTCAGTTCGAACCGCAATGAAAGTTCACTGACGATTATGAAAATTTTCACCCCACTGATTTTACCTGTTCGGAATCGATTCACTTCATTTCTATCGGTTTCAGTAGCCTTATTCGTGATCACCAATAATGATATATTGGCTGGAAACGATAAGAATCCTACGCCGCTCCCCAATGCTCATGCCCATAACGATTATCGCCATCAAAGACCCCTGCATGATGCCTTGGGCTACGGTTTCTGTAGTGTCGAGGCAGACATTCATTTAGTGGGTGATCAACTGCTGGTGGCACACGACGCCGACGAAGTGAATTCGGATCAAACCCTTGAGAAGCTTTACCTGGAGCCATTGATGAAACGTGTTCAGAAAAACAAGGGTCAGGTTTATTCCATTGATGCGGATTTCCATCTTTTGATCGATATTAAAACAGAGGGTGTTCGGACTTACCGGGCGTTGCAGCCTGTTTTGAAAAAGTATCGGGAAATGCTTACCCGTTTCAGTAGTGGACAGACCGATCGTCGGGCGGTGACCATCATCATTTCGGGAAATCGTCCGAGGCAGCCGATGGAGTTGGAGTCGGATCGTTTGGCTGGTTTTGACGGACGGATGGAGGATCTTGACTTAGGTTCCGGACCTCATTTCATCCCTTGGATCAGCCATAATTGGAGTCAGGTTTTCCAATGGAGAGGACAAGGAGAGTTTCCTCAGTCAGAGAAACTGAAGTTAAAGGGTATTGTCGCAAAAACTCACGCAAAGGGGCGACGTCTTCGGTTCTGGGCTGTTCCGGATCAAGAAGCTTGCTGGAGGGTTTTAAGAGATGGGGGAGTTGATATCATAAATACTGATCGGCTGAGTGAGTTGAGTCAGTTTTTATTGAACCAGTAAGATGCAGGGGCCTCAAGACAGTCTTGAAAACTTGCGATCCGAGGGAGATATAAATCAGTCGCCGCTTCGCAGTAAGTGGTCGGATCAGAATATCGATGAAAAAACTCGATATTGGTTGGAGGAGGATGCGAAGTACTTTCTTCATCAATCCCTGTCAACGCCTTGCCTGAATGTTCTCAAGGGATGTTCTGGAATTTACATTGAAGATTTACAGGGAAATGAAATTCTGGATTTTCACGGGAATAATGTCCACCAAGTCGGTTTTGGGAATCCGAAAGTACTGGATGCCATTCGCCGTCAGATGGATGAGTTATCGTTCTGCACTCGCCGCTATACAAATATTCCCGCCATCAAGTTGGCAAAGAAACTGGTGGAATTAGCGCCAGGAAACCTGAACAAGGTTTTGTTTGCTCCCGGGGGGACCTCCGCCATGGGTATGGCGTTGAAGTTGGCCAGAACAGCGACCGGACGTTACAAGACTCTTTCGATGTGGGATTCCTTTCATGGTGCTTCGTTGGACGCCATTTCCATTGGAGGAGAAGCTGTTTTCAGAAAAGGGATTGGTCCGTTGCTTCCTGGGTGTGAACATGCCCCTCCGCCGGATCCACGGCATTGTCTTTGGGAGTGTGGGGATCAGTGCAGTTTGAAATGTGCCGATTACATCGAGTATGTGCTGGAAAAGGAAGGAGACGTCGCTGCGGTGATAGCAGAGACGGTTCGGAGCACCCCGTTCATTCCTCCCTCGGATTACTGGAGAAAGGTTCACGATGCCTGCAAACGGCACGGGGCGCTCTTAATTCTTGATGAAATACCCCATTGCCTGGGGAGAACCGGAAAAATGTTCACCGTTGAACATTACGATGTTGTCCCGGACATACTGGTTATCGGGAAAGGCTTGGGTGGAGGGGTGTTTCCATTGGCTGCGATTTTGGCACGTGATGGTTTAAACGTGATGACGGATACCGCGCTGGGTCATTACACCCACGAGAAAAGCCCGGTTGCCTGCGCTGCAGGATTGGCTGCCATTGAGTTTCTTGAAGAAGAAAAAATTCTGGAAAAGGTGATCGACGTTTCAGGTCATGCTATGAAACGGCTCAGGGATCTACAGTCAAAACATGGCTTGATCGGCGATGTCCGAGGGAAGGGGCTCTTGATGGGGATTGAACTGTTCCATGATGGCGATCCTTCGAAACGTGCCTGTGAGGAAGCTGAACAGGTCATGTATGCCGCTCTCAATAAAGGCTTGAGTTTCAAATTAACCATGGGCAACATTATCACCCTAACCCCGGCGTTAACGATCACGATGTCTGAAATGGATAAAGCCTTGGATATTCTGGATCAGTCCCTGACGGAGGTGAAAGCCGGGTGTCGGACAACCTGAAGTTAAAACAAATGGCAGAAGCACCCAGCGAGCAATTGCTTGAAGAGATTCGGGCCGATATTTTTTCCGGTAAGAAAATTCAAGCCATAAAAAAACTGCGCAAGGGAACCGGGCTCGGTCTCGCGGAGGCGAAAAAGTTCACCGAAAACCTAGCTGCGGAAACATACAAGCAATCTCCTGAGAAGTTTTCGACACCCCCCACCCAAGGTGCCGGCTGCTCGGCAAGTGTCTTCTGCCTGCTTCTTGTGAGTTTGGTTGAAGATCGGCAGTTGAAGGAGCACGTCCATGAATGAAGGCCTTTTGGCAGTTCTTGCTTTTTTACCCATCGCCGTCGTAGGGGTGTTTTTAGTGGGTTTACGCTGGCCGGCCAGTCGGGCGATGCCGCTTTCCTATATCACAGTCATTTTGCTGGCGATATTTGTCTGGGATGTTTCCTATCTTCAGGTCAGCGCCGCAACCATCAAAGGTCTGGTGATCGCTCTTTCGCTTCTTTACATTATTTTCGGCGCCATTCTGCTTCTGAATACTCTCCAGGAAAGCGGGGCGATCCAGATCATTCGGAAAGGCTTCACCGACATTACTCCGGATCGAAGGATTCAGGTAATTATTATCGCCTGGCTTTTCGGTTCCTTTATTGAAGGTTCAGCCGGATTCGGAACTCCGGCTGCGGTGGCGGTGCCTCTGCTGGTAGGTCTTGGTTTTCCCGGGATGGCAGCTGTCACCGCCGGAATGATCATTCAAAGCACCCCCGTGTCCTTCGGGGCCGTTGGAACTCCTATTCTCGTAGGTGTCAATCAAGGGTTGTCTTCAAACCAAGCTGCCATTCAGGCGGCTACCGGACTGGAATGGGATGCTTTTCTTTCTATGGTGGGAGCCAAGGTAGCCTTGATTCATGCTGTTTCAGGAACGTTCATTCCCTTATTCGTCGTTTGCATCATGACCCGTTTTTTTGGGAAGAACCGATCCATTCGAGAGGGGATGGCCGTTTGGAAATTTGCACTGTTCGCCTCGGTATCCATGACGATTCCCTATTATCTGACCGCTCGATTTCTCGGGCCGGAATTTCCATCTATGTTCGGTGCGCTGATCGGTTTAGCGATTGTAGTGCCGGCTGCTCGAAAAGGATTTCTGCTTCCGCCACCTGAAGAATCCTGGGATTTTGATTCCAGAGATAATTGGGATCCCGAGTGGACCGGGACGATTCAGGTGGGTGAGGACTCGGGAATGGTTTCCAATTTAGGTATCAAGAAAGCCTGGGCTCCCTATCTGTTAGTGGCATTTCTACTGGTGGTGACTCGGCTTGATTTGACCTCCATCTTTCTGGGAATGGGTTTGGAAAATGTCTACGAAACCTTTTTGAAAGTTCTCAAATGGCAAGTTTCTGTGGATGACCTTTTCAGCACGGGGATAGGTGCCTCCATCCAGCCAATAAAACTGCCTGGAACGATTTTCATCATTGTCACCCTCGCGGCTTTTTTTGTGCATGGTATGAAATGGTCGAACTATCGACGTGCCTGGTCTCGATCCGGAGTGACCGTAGTTCGTGCATCGGTAGCACTGGTCTTTACAGTTCCGATGGTTCAGGTGTTCATCAACTCGAATGGAGGAGGGGCAGGGTATGATAAAATGCCCATTGTGTTGGCTGAAGGAGTGTCCGGTCTGGCCGGGGGAGTGTATCCGTTGTTTGCTCCATTTATCGGTGGATTCGGAGCTTTTGTTGCCGGTAGCAATACCATCAGTAACATGATGTTTTCTTTGTTCCAATACGAAGTCGGCAGTCGGATAGGAGTGGATTCCTCCTGGATGGTTGCCCTGCAGGCGGTCGGGGGCGCCGCCGGAAATGTTATCTGTGTGCACAACGTTGTTGCCGCATCCGCAGTCGTAGGTCTGATGGGAAGGGAAGGGGAGGTTATACGGAAAACCCTGATCCCCTTCTGTTATTACGCCCTGTTCAGCGGAAGCCTTGGATACGCTATCGTCTGGTCTTCCCAGAAGGGATTCCTGAACCTCGGGAGTTTTATATTCTCACTAATCCTCTCAGGGATTGTTTTGACCATTTACCGGAATGTCCGGACAAGCCCCTGAGCGGAATCTTTCCACTTTCTAACGAAATTGGCTCACCCCCATAAACAATGAATCCAAGGCGTCCATACCACCCGGCGGATTTATAGCCGTCCTTTGCCTACAGAAAGGGAACTATATCTTAGGCCTAACCCTTGACTGTTAAACGAGTTTTTCCGGATCTCCAAACAGGCTTCCGATGGGGATTCTATGTCCGGCCAGGAATTCAGATACACTCATGGCACGTTTTCCGTCTGGTTGGATTTCCTTAATGTAAAGCGACTGCTTTCCGTTGCCACAGGCGATTCGGATGCCGCTTCGCCGCGCGTCCGGCAGAGGTGTTTTAGTGCCATGATTGCGTCCGTACCAAGCTTATGTCGTTTTAGTGCGA